>NZ_JBHSFY010000004.1:0-415533 GCF_042654045.1 Flavobacterium chungangensis | reverse complement strand
GGAAGATGACCACGTTGATAGGCTACAGATGTAAAGGCAGTAATGTCATAGTCGAGTAGTACTAATAATCCGTAAGCTTATGCACAAACTTTTCCCCGCCTCGGCGGGGAGAGAACTTTCTAAAAAATCATATTTGTTTCTTTATCTCAGTATGTTAAGATATTGTTTAATCGATAATGGCCAATTTATAATGGCAATTAATGATTAAAAGCTGCTTGCAGCGAATAGCCTTAAGGTGGTTATTGCGGCGGGGCTCACCTCTTCCCATCCCGAACAGAGAAGTTAAGCCCGCCTGCGCAGATGGTACTGCAGTTATGTGGGAGAGTATGTCGTCGCCTTTCTTTTGAAAACCCTATCCAAATCGGATGGGGTTTTCTGTTTTTTAAATGTTTTGGTAAGGCTGCGAAAGGAGTCTCGCCTTAAGAATCCCTGCCGATCTATCGGGAGGGATTTTTTGCTTTTTGGAAGTTTTGATCTGACCGAACATGATGGAATAATGGCTTCAGATTAATCAGGTGCCGCGTTAGTGATGGGAGCGGCATCCTTTTGCGGGGCGCGGAGGGCTTCTTTTTCCCCTAAACATCCATCCGCAAAAGATACAGCGGACAGCACGGCCCGCAGGGAAACGCCATTGTCATTAGAAAGCTTGAGCTTATAAGTGTTAAATTATAGACAATTGTTGGCTGTTAAATATTGATACTTTAGACTTTTTGGATTTGAATGAGTATTTTTGCTGTTTAAATTACTTTTTAAACATGAAGAAAAATATTTTATTGTTAGCGCTTCTTGCTGTAACAGGCTTAAGTGCACAACAACGTCCAAAGTTAGTCGTCGGTATAGTTGTCGATCAAATGAAAATGGAATATTTATATCGTTTTTCAGATGATTTTTCTCCAAATGGCTTTAAAAGACTAATGAATGATGGATTTACTTTCCAGAATATGCATTACAATTATATGCCAACTTATACTGCTCCCGGACACGCTTCAATCTACACAGGTACAACTCCAGCAACTCACGGAATTGTAGGTAACGAATGGTTTAGCAGAACTCTTGGTAAAGAAACGTACTGTACTGATGATGCTGGTGTTAAAACGGTAGGTGATGGTACGGCAGAGGAAGGTGCTATGTCTCCAAAAAACCTTCAAAGTACTACAATTACTGACGAAGTTAGAATGGCTACCAATTTTACTGGAAAAGTTATCGGAATGAGTTTAAAGGATCGTGGAGCTATATTACCAGCAGGTCATTTTGCAAACTGGGCATTTTGGTACAGTAAGACTGGTTCTTTTATTTCTAGTACTTTTTATGGGGAGCAATTACCTAACTGGGTTAATGAATTCAATAATGAAAAAAACTACTTAAAATATATTAATAAAGGTTGGGATTTATATAAACCAGCCTCTGTTTATAATGAAAGTCTTCCAGATAATAATCCGTATGAAGGGAAATTATATGGAAGTGCTGCACCAGTTTTTCCATACGATTTAAAATCAATGTATGAGAAAAATGACGCTGGTGTTATTAGAGCTACGCCTTTCGGAAATGATTTATTAGCTGAATTTGCAAAAAGAGCTATTGAGAAAGAAGAATTGGGGAAAGACAATGTTACAGACTTTTTAACTGTAAGTTTTTCTTCTACAGACTATGTTGGGCACTTGTTAGGGCCAAGATCTATGGAACTTCAGGATACTTATTTGAGATTGGATCAAACAATTGCTGATTTTTTAGCTTATCTTGATAAAACGGTTGGTAAAGGGAATTATTTGCTTTTTCTAACAGCTGACCACGCTGGTGCAGAAAATGTAATCTATCTTAAAGATCGTAAGTATAATGTAGATAATTATCCATCGAAAGAGGTTAGAAAAAGTCTGCAAGATTTTTCAGTTAAGACTTTTGGAGTAGATTTAGTTCAAAATTATTCAAACTTTAATGTGTTCTTCAATAAGCAAATCATTAAGGACAAAAAATTAGAGCTTGATAAAGTAAAAGATGCTTTTAAAAAGTTTTTAATTACTCAGCCTCAAGTTAAAAAGGTTTATACGGAAGAGGAAATTTTAGCTAATGCTGGAAATGATTATGCTCTTAATTTTGTAGCAAAAGGGTATGATGTAACACAAAATGGTGATTTGGTTATTGTAGATAAACCTGGAATGATTGAATACACTCCAACAGGGACATCGCATGGGACAATTTATAGCTATGATACACATGTACCTGCTATTTTCTACGGTTGGCATATTAAAAAAGGAGAATCTTATGATAAGAAAGCTATTACAGAGATTGCTCCAACAATAGCGCAGAAAATTAAAGTTACGTTTCCAAATGGAACAGAAGCGAAAGTTATGACTGAAGTTCTGGATAGTAAAAAATAAAGAAAAGTATAATACTTTGAAAACCTGTCTTGATGACAGGTTTTTTTATGGCATAAAAAAAAGGCTTTTCAATTAAGAAAAGCCTTTTGTAATAGTGACTTAGTAAGCACTTGTTTAAGTATTAGCCTATGCGTTTGCTAATACTATTTCTTCGTTAAAAGGTAAATTCCAAGCTTCTGCAACTCCTTTGTAAAGGATTTTTCCATTTGCTACGTTTAATCCTTTATTTAATTCTTCATTTTCAGCACAAGCTTTTTCCCATCCTTTGTTTGCTAATTGTACAGCATATGGTAAAGTTGCATTTGTTAAAGCTAAAGTAGAAGTGTAAGGTACGGCTCCTGGCATATTAGCTACACAATAGTGAACGATATCGTCGATAATGAAAGTTGGGTTTTCGTGAGTTGTTGGAGTACAAGTTTCAATACATCCTCCTTGGTCTACCGCTACGTCAACAACAACAGTTCCTGGACGCATTAATTTAAGCATATCACGAGTAATTAAGTGAGGTGCTTTTGCTCCTGGAATTAAAACTGCTCCCACAATTAAGTCAGCATCTTTAATTGCTCTTGTGATATTGTAGTGATTAGACATTTCTGTGTTTACGTTTGCTGGCATGATGTCATCTAATTGACGTAAACGTGGTAAGCTTAAGTCCATAATAGTAACTTGAGCACCTAATCCGGCAGCCATTTTAGCAGCTTGAGTTCCTACGATTCCTCCACCTAAAACTAATACTTTTGCTGGCGGAACACCTGGAACACCTCCTAAAAGAATTCCTCTTCCTTTTAATGGTTTTTCAAGGTATTTTGCTCCTTGTTGGATTGCCATACGACCAGCAACTTCAGACATTGGAACTAATAATGGTAAGCTTCTGTCTGTTTTTTCTACAGTTTCATAAGCTAAACATACAGCTCCTTTTTCTAACATTGCATGCGTCAATTCTTCAGAAGAAGCAAAGTGGAAGTAAGTAAATAATAATTGATCTTTTTTGATCAATGGATATTCAGAAGCAATTGGCTCTTTTACTTTGATGATCATTTCAGCGATAGCGTAAACTTCTTCAATAGTTGGTAAAACAATTGCACCAGCTTCAGCATATTCTGCATCAGCGAAACCGCTTCCTAATCCAGCAGTAGATTGAACATAAACTGTATGTCCGTGTTTTTTCATTTCAGAAACACCTGCAGGAGTTAAGGCAACTCTGTTTTCATTATTTTTTATTTCTTTAGGAACACCTATTATCATTTTGTTATATTTTTTTGTTTTTATTGAAATTGTTTTACAAATCTACAGATAGAGAATAAATTATGGTTTAATGCATAATAAATAAGAAAATATTATTTTATTTTTTACTTTTACAGAAAAATATTCTGTTCAGGGGGAGATTTTATTCTTTAAAAAGAAAAAAAGACTAAATCGGACTAATTTTAATAAAACGTTTTCGTTATGGCTTTAGATGAAATTGACAAAAAAATCCTACGTCTGTTACAAGAAGATGCGCACTACACTTTAAAAGATATCGCAAACAAAATAAATTTGTCTTTAACGCCTGTTCATGATCGGGTGAAACGTCTTGAAAAAGATGGAATTATAGAAAAATATGTAACCCTTTTAGATAAGAAAAAACTAGGAAATAATTTAACGGTTTACTGTCAAGTTACACTGACAAAACAGACTTATGATACTTCGGAAGGATTTAATCAATCGATTTTGAACCTGCCTGAAGTTGTCGAATGCAATTACGTTTCAGGAAACTTTGATTATATGTTAAAAATCATAATTCCAGACATGGAAAGTTACCATCATTTTCACCAGAAAAAATTATCAATACTGCCTGAGGTTTCACTAATAAATACCGTTTTTGTAATTTCAGAAGTAAAGAGTACTACTGTTCTTCCTATTTAAACTAAAACAAAAAACCATCAAGAAAATCCTGATGGTTTTAAGAAAAAAAGTTAGTTTGGTTGAATTAATAATAAGTATAACGTCTTACTTTGGCAATATATTTTGCTAAACGAATTACTTGATGACTGTAACCATATTCGTTATCATACCAAATATACAGTACAATGTTTTTTCCATCTTTTGAAACAATTGTTGCATTACTGTCATAAATAGATGGGGCAGAAGTTCCTACTATGTCAGACGAAACCAATTCGTTATTTAGAGAATATTTAATTTGCTCTACCAATTCTCCTTCGAGAGCATATTTTTTCATTATTTTATTGATTGCCGTAATAGAGGTAGGTTTCTTAACTTCTAAATTTAAAACAACAAGCGATCCATTAGGAACAGGAACACGAATCGCATTTGAAGTTAATTTGCCTTCCAAAGACGGTAAAGCTTTTGCCACAGCGCTTCCTGCACCAGTTTCGGTAATTACCATGTTTAAAGCTGCAGCTCTTCCGCGACGGTATTTTCTATGCATATTATCAACCAGATTCTGGTCGTTGGTGTAGGCATGAATGGTTTCTAAATGTCCTTTTACAACTCCAAGAGTTTCTTCAACTACTTTTAAAATTGGAGTTATGGCATTTGTTGTGCAAGAAGCGGCAGAGAAAATATTTACTTCATCAGGATTAAAATCGTTATGATTCACACCATGTACAATATTAGGAACACCTTTTCCTGGAGCAGTTAACAAAACTTTATTTGCTCCGTTTGAGGTTAAATGTCTTTTTAATGCTTCTTCTGTTGTAAATGCACCAGTATTATCAATAACTAAAGCGTCATTAATTCCGTATGTAGTATAATCAATTTCTTCAGGTGAGTTGGCAGTAATGATATGAACGGTTGTTCCGTTTATAATTAAGGCATTATTTTTAGTGTCGGCTATTACTGATCCTTGAAAATCGCCGTGAATTGAGTCGTATCGTAATAGAGAAGCTCGTTTCTCTAAACTTGATGCGTCATTTTTATCACGGGTAACAATTGCTCTTAATCGCAACTGATTTCCTTTTCCTGTTTTCGACATTAGCTCTCTTGCCAATAAACGTCCAATTCTTCCAAAACCGTATAAAACAACATCTTTTGGTTTGATTTCTTTTGAAGATTTTGCTTTTTTCAGCTTATCAATAACAAAATATCTTGCATCGGGATATTTTTCATCTTCTAAACGATACTCGTAAGTTAGTTTTCCGAGATCTATTTTTGCTGGCGGAAGATCTAATGATAAAACCACTTTTGCGATCTCGACAGAATCGAATATTGTAATTGGTTTGCCTACAAATTCTCCAGCATATTGGTGAAGATTGATAATATCGCTAACGTTTTTATCCAATAATTGATTTTTGAATAAAACCATCTCGATTGATTTGTCATACCATAAATCGCTTATGACTTTAATTAATTCGACACCTGCTTTTCTTCGGTCGACTTGTAAGGATACCTCTTTTTGGTACAATGATTTGTTACTCATAATTGAAAAAATAAAATGCTCACTATTTTAAAATTTGGCGCAAAAATATCCATTTCAATCGATTTCGTAAACTATTTTAGCATTTATTTTTGAAAATAAAAAAGCCACCTTAATTTTCTTAAGATGGCTTTTTGAAGTTTTCAGTCGCAGTCACAGTTTGCAGTTTTTAGTAGCCGAAAACTGTGACCGAAAACAGAGACTTAAATTATAATTCTGAAAATCTCTCCGTTTCTGTTGATCATTTCAATTCGTACGCTTTGTCCTTCGTCTTTTTTACTTAAAAGTTTTGAAACAGTTTCAACATTGGTTGCTTTTACATTATCAATACTTAGAATAATATTTCCTAGTAGTTCGTTTTGATATTGCATTAGATTCTCGTTGCTGATGTTTTTAATTTTAACACCATAATCAATTCTGAATTTTTTCTTATCAGCAGCATCAATGTTTTCTAATTCAATTCCTTTGAATTCAGCACTGTAAAACTCATTTTTGCTTAAAGTTACAGGAACAGTTTTGGTTTTTCCTTCTTTAATATAAGTTACTTTTACAACATCGTTTGGACGTTTTGTATTGATATAGCCAGATAAATCTGCATAAGTTGCAATATTTTGATCATCCAGCTTTACAATGATATCGCCTTTGGTTAAACCAGCTTTTTCTGCACCAGAGTTTTTAGAAACTCTATTAATATAGAATCCTTGCGTTTCTGTTACACCCAATTCTTTAGAAGCCGTTGCATTTAATTCACCTCCTTCAACTCCAAGAATACCTCTTTGAACATTTCCATATTCCATGATGTCCTCAATAATTTTGCGAGCAATATTAGAAGGAACAGCAAAAGAATATCCAACATAAGAACCTGTCATAGAAGAAATCATAGTATTAATTCCGATTAATTCTCCTCTCGCATTTACTAACGCTCCACCACTATTACCTGGGTTTACAGCAGCGTCAGTTTGTATGAAAGATTGAATGCCGCTTTGGTCTAAATTTCTGGCTTTCGCCGAAACAATTCCAGCAGTTACTGTTGAAGTTAAATTATACGGGTTTCCAACTGCCAATACCCATTCTCCAACTTTCACATTATCAGAATTGGCAAAAGCAGTGTATGGAAGTTTCACATCGGCATTGATTTTTAAAAGAGCAATATCCATTTTAGAATCAGTACCAATTAACTTCGCTTTGTATGATTTTTTATTGTTTAAAGTAATTTCAATTTCTGTAGCGTCTTTAATTACGTGATTATTAGTCACAATGTACCCGTCTTCAGAAATAATTACACCAGAACCAGTTCCTACTTGTTCTTGTTGTTGCTGTCCGCCGTATCCGTAGAAAAACTCAAGCATCGGATTGCTTACGGTTCTTCTCGAAACATTTTTTACGTGAACAACAGTGTGGACAGTTTTGTCTGCGGCTTCGGTAAAATCTAGTATTTCAGCACCTAAACCGACATTTTTTCCATAAGAGTTAGGGGCAAGAGTTACAACAGAATTTCCTTTTCCAAAAAAAGAATTGTTGCTTTCAAATAATAACTTGTAAGCACCAAGAGTAATAGCACCACTTAATAATGATACTAAAAATAAGGCTGAAAATCTTTTCATATTAGAATTTGTAATTAAGTTATTAGAATTTAAGTTTCATGTTTTATTTAACGTAAAATTACTTCAAAAAATTATTTGGAAAAACGGTTTAACGCTCTTTAACAATGATTAACATTTCATTAATTAATAGTTCGTACTTTTGTATTTCTAACAACTAAAAAATGCAAGTAGAATTTTATAAATATCAAGGCACAGGAAATGATTTTGTAATGATTGATAACCGTTCTAATTTCTTTCCAAAAGATGATGTTAAACTTATTGAGCGTCTGTGTGACAGACGTTTCGGAATTGGAGCTGATGGATTAATTCTTTTAGAAAATGATACCGAAACCGATTTTAGAATGGTCTATTACAACTCGGATGGAAACCAAAGTTCGATGTGCGGAAATGGAGGTCGTTGTCTTGTTGCTTTCGCTAATCAATTGGGAGTAATTGATGATAAAACGACTTTTATCGCGACAGATGGTTTGCATCATGCTTCAGTAAATAATGATTCGATTGTTTCCTTACAAATGATCGATGTTAATGAAATCCAGAAAAAAGATTCTTATACGTTCCTAAATACAGGTTCTCCTCATCATGTTCAAATTGTAGATGATTTGGAACATTATAATGTAAAGGGGAACGGAGCCGCGATTCGTTATGGTGAATTGTACGGAGAAAAAGGCAGTAATGTCAATTTTGTAAAAAAGGTAGATAACGATACTTTTTCTTTAAGAACATACGAAAGAGGCGTTGAAGACGAAACTCTTGCTTGCGGAACTGGCGCTACAGCCGTTGCAATTGCTATGAATGCAATTGGCGAAACAGATAAAACTTCAATAAACTTAAATGTTGAAGGCGGAAAACTTGTCGTTTCTTTTGATAAAGATAATGATGGTTATACAAATGTTTTCTTAACAGGACCTGCAAAATTTGTATTCAAAGGCACAATTGAGATTTAATTTATAAATACCAACTTTATAAATACCAAAATCCAATTGAGATTTTAAAATCTAAAATATCGAAATGATAACATTAAAAGGCGATTCCATTTATCTACGTGCTCTTGAACCTCAAGATCTCGAGTTTATTTACTCTATAGAAAATGATGAGAATATCTGGGAAGTTAGCAATACGCAAAGTCCTTACAGCCGTTTTTTGATTAAACAATATTTAGAAAATGCCCATCAAGATATTTATGAGGCAAAACAGCTTCGTTTGGCAATCTGTCAAGACGAAGATTTTCCTGCTATCGGATTGATTGATTTGTTCGATTTTGATCCTAGAAATAATAGGGCAGGTATAGGTATTGTGATTCAGAAAGAAGAAAATCAAGGAAAAAACATTGGTTCTGAGGCTTTAGAGCTTTTAATTAAGTATTCTTTTTACAATTTAAATCTCCATCAATTGTATGCAAATATTGGCGTGCAAAATGTAGCCAGTCTTGCACTTTTTACTAAATTTGGTTTTAAGAAAATAGGAATTAAAAAAGACTGGATTTTGTATCATAATCACTATCATGATGAAGCAATTTATCAGTTAATTAATAAACAAATTTAAATTTTAAGCTTTGAGTCTAAAGAAAATAATCACAATAAGTGCCGTAGCCATTATTTCAGTTCTATTGATATATGGTTTTATTTTAGTAAATAAAATTTTTAGTTCTAATACTAAATTTGAAGAGAAAGAAGTATATGTTTATGTGCCTACAGACGCTAGTTATGCGGATGTAAAGAAAATTTTGGCACCTTATGTAAAGAATTTTGACAACTTTGAAATGGTTGCTGAAAAAAGAGATTATCCGCAAAATGTAAAATCGGGTCGTTTTCTTTTAAAGAAAGATATGAACAACATCGATCTAGTTCGTGCAATGCGTTCTAATATTCCGGTTAAGTTAGTTTTTAATAACCAAGAGCGTTTAGAAAATTTTGCTGGAAGAATCGGAAAAGAAATCGAAGCAGACAGTTTATCCTTAATGAAAGCTATAAAAGATTCTACATTTTTAGCCGCAAACGGATTTAATGAAGAAAACGTCTTTGCAATGTTTATTCCAAATACGTATGAAATTTATTGGAATACATCGGCAGAGAAGTTCCGTGATAAGATGATTAAAGAATATAATAATTTCTGGACAGCTGATAGAATCGCTAAAGCAAAAGCGCAAGGATTAACTCCGGTTCAAGCCACAATTTTAGCATCAATTGTACATAAAGAGTCCGTTAAAAAAGACGAAAGACCTCGTATTGCTGGTGTTTATTTAAACCGTTTGCGTTTAGAAATGCCATTACAAGCGGATCCAACAGTTATTTATGCTTTAAAATTGAGAGACAACGATTTTGATCAAGTTATAAAAAGAGTTTTTTATAATGATTTAGTTATGAGATCTCCATATAATACTTACGTAAACAAAGGACTTCCTCCAGGACCGATCGCAATGCCAGATATTACAGCTTTAGAAGCAGTTTTAAACCCAGAAAAGAACGATTATATTTATTTCTGTGCAAGTGTTGACCGTTTCGGATATCACGAATTTGCGGCGACATTGGCAGAACATAATGTGAACGCAAAAAAATATTCAGACTGGATCGCTAGTCAGGGCGTAACAAGATAATTTTGTTTGTCTAAATAATATTAAAAAACCGAAGTCAATTTTGCTTCGGTTTTTTTGTTTCTTTTTGAGGCGAAAATGTCCTTTAGAACTAAAATTTATCAAATTGCTATTTTGACGATTTTATAGCTTATCATAATAAAAAAATAAACATTTATTAATGATAATTTTTATAAAATTCGAAAATTGCTTTTCAAGATTTGCATAAAAAAGCATATTTAAGCGTAGGATAATTCTTTCTTTTTGATGAAAAAAGCTTAAAATTTATATAAAATGCGATTTTTTTTGATCTTATTTTTCAGTTTTTAAGGCAAAAAAAATAAGCTTCAAATCTTTCGGAAACCATTATCATAACTGGGATGATCGCGATTTACGTTTTTACGTAAAAAACGCTAAAGCATTGGTTTTTAGTATATTTTTGAAATAACTTATCTTTGCACCGTAGAAATTTCAAGAGGGTGACAGCGTCTTGAAGAAAAACAATTTATGATAAAGAAATGGTATTTTTATGCGAGTTTAGTCGTTATTATTACATTTTTAAGTTTGGGATTTATTCCCTCAGAAAAAGAAACCAAACCTTGGTTTTTAATTGAAAAAACAGATGGATCAGAATATATTTTTCCATCAAAAGAAAAGGATGATTATCCGAACACCAACGTCCCATACACAGGAAATCATCTAATAGGATTTAAAGAGGCAGTAGCTTTTAAAGAATCACAAGGGCAATACAGACTAGTAAATTCTCTTGGGTATATGGGTAAATATCAATTTGGTTCTAAAGCTTTAAGAGCAATCGGAATTAATGATAATAAAGCCTTTTTAAAAGATCCTGCTCTACAAGAAAAAGCTTTTATAGCTTTGTTAGCCAAAAACAAATGGATTTTACGTTACGAAATCGAAAAGTATCAAGGTAAAATCATCAGTGGTATTGAAATTACCGAATCTGGAATTTTAGCTGCAGCGCATTTAGGTGGTGCAGGTTCTGTAAAGAATTTTTTCAAGAACAAAGGAAGCAGACATTTTAGAGATGCTTTCGGGACTTCTTTGAAAAGCTACATGAGAGATTTTGCAGGTTACGATCTTTCTTTTATAGAGGCAGATAGTAACGCAACAGTAAACGACTAAATTAAAAGAGGTTGTTTCACAAATGTGAAACAACCTCTTTTTCTATTTTTTATGTTCTTTCATGAGCTAAAACGCTATCTCAAGAACTTTATTTATTTCCGTATCGCTAATAACTGAAAACTGCGACTGTAAACTTAATCTATTAGAGCTTCTAAGATTTTTATAGCTGCTTCGCTTATTTTAGTTCCAGGCCCAAAAACGGCCGATGCCCCAGCATCGAACAAGAATTGATAGTCCTGAGACGGAATTACACCGCCTACAATTACCATTATATCTTCGCGTCCATGTTTTTTTAG
Source organism: Flavobacterium chungangensis (assembly GCF_042654045.1). Classification (NCBI taxonomy): domain Bacteria; kingdom Pseudomonadati; phylum Bacteroidota; class Flavobacteriia; order Flavobacteriales; family Flavobacteriaceae; genus Flavobacterium; species Flavobacterium chungangensis. The sequence goes on along the minus strand of NZ_JBHSFY010000004.1, from coordinate 404,128 downwards.
TTCTTCTATTACTTGTGGAACCAAAGTTTTGTGTCCAGCAGCAAGTGATGAAACGCCTAAGATGTGAACATCATTTTCCACAGCTTGTTTTGCGGCTTCTGCAGGAGTTTGAAATAATGGGCCAATATCTACATCAAAACCTACATCGGCATAACCTGTTGCAACTACTTTTGCACCTCGGTCGTGACCGTCTTGTCCCATTTTGGCAATCATAATTCTAGGACGTCTACCTTCTTGTTTAGCAAAAAGATCCGCTAGTTGTTTTGCTCGCTCAAAATTTTCGTCATTTTTTATTGCTGCACTATACACTCCGCTAAAAGATTTGATTTGTGCTTTAAAACGGCCAAAAATAGTTTCCAATGCATTACTAATTTCGCCTAATGTTGCTCTGTTTCTCGCAGCTTCAACGGCAATTTCCAGTAAGTTGCCTTGTCCATTTTGTGCACAAAGGATTAATTTTTCTAGTGATTGATTTACTTTTTCAGAATCTCTGGTTCTTTTTATTTCTTCCAGACGTTCAATTTGCTGTTTACGAACCAATTGATTGTCTACATCTAGGATATCTAATGGATCTTCTTTTTCTAAACGATATTTATTTACGCCGACAATAATATCTTGTCCGCTGTCAATTCTTGCTTGTTTTCTCGCTGCGGCTTCTTCAATTCGAAGTTTCGGAATTCCAGCTTCAATTGCTTTGGTCATTCCACCAAGTTCTTCAACTTCTTCAATTAACTTCCACGTTTTTTCAACAATATCGTTTGTCAGACTTTCAACATAATAACTTCCAGCCCAAGGATCTACTGTTTTGGTAATTTTGGTTTCTTCTTGAAGAAATATTTGAGTATTTCTAGCAATTCTCGCAGAAAAATCTGTTGGAAGCGCGATAGCTTCATCTAAAGCATTGGTATGCAAAGATTGTGTTCCTCCAAAAACGGCTGCAGAAGCTTCTATACAAGTTCTCGCCACATTATTAAACGGATCTTGTTCTGTTAAGCTCCATCCGCTAGTTTGGCAGTGTGTTCTTAAGGCTAAAGATTTATCGCTTTTAGGATTGAACTGTTTTAATAATTTAGCCCAGATCATGCGGCCGGCTCTCATTTTGGCAATTTCCATAAAATGATTCATCCCGATTGCCCAGAAGAAAGATAATCTTGGTGCAAAATCGTCAATGGTCATTCCTGTAGATAATCCGGTTCTGATATATTCTAAACCATCGGCCAAAGTATAAGCCAATTCAATATCTGCCGTTGCACCAGCTTCTTGCATGTGGTAGCCAGAAATAGAAATAGAATTGAATTTTGGCATTTTCTTGCTCGTAAATTCAAAAATATCTGCGATTATTTTCATTGAAGGAGTTGGAGGATAGATATAGGTATTTCGTACCATAAACTCTTTCAAAATATCATTTTGGATCGTTCCTGCTAATTTTTCTGGACTAACGCCTTGTTCTTCGGCAGCAACGATATAAAAAGCCATAATAGGTAAAACAGCCCCGTTCATGGTCATAGAAACCGACATTTCGTCTAACGGAATCTGATCGAAAAGCACTTTCATGTCTTCAACAGAATCAATTGCAACACCTGCTTTTCCAACATCACCAACCACTCTTTCGTGATCAGAATCGTAACCGCGATGCGTTGGCAAGTCAAAAGCGATTGAAAGTCCTTTCTGGCCCGCAGCTAAATTTTTTCTATAAAAAGCATTGCTTTCTTCTGCTGTAGAAAATCCGGCATATTGTCGAATGGTCCACGGACGTCTCACATACATGGTAGCGTATGGTCCGCGTAAATTGGGTGCAAAACCAGCTCCGAAATCAAGAAATTCTAAATCTTCGATATCTTTCTCCGAATAGTTTTTTTTGATTTCGATTCCTTCGGCAGTCGTAAAGTTGTCAGAACTAGAATTAACTTCTGGTTCCTGACTTTTAACTTCTAGCTTTATATTTTTAAGGTCTTTTCTAATCATTGAGACACTTGTTTTTTGAATTTGTAATTAATTACGGTTGAGATTATTATTCAAGCTCCAATCTTTCTTGCTCCATTTTCTCAGCCAATCTTTTTTCAATAATTGGCGTAATTAATGTTTTTCTTGGTTTGATTTTTACAAAAGGAAACAATTCTAAATCATGTTTCATTCTGTCTTCTTTGTTTGGATATTTATTCGTTCCTAAAAGAATTTCTTTTTTAGAATCGAATAATTCCTGCTCTTTATTGGCACTTTCTTGAATCTTCTTTTTGATGGTTCCATCATTTAAAAGTTTTAAGAAACCGCCATTGGCTTCAATCTCTTTAAATAACGCCAAACTTTTTTCTGCCAACTGCATGGTTAAACTTTCGATATAATAACTTCCATCGGCTGGATTGTCTACTTTGTCAAAATAACTTTCATGTTTTAAAATCAAAAGCTGATTTCTGGAAATTCGGTCTCCAAATTCATTGTCTTTATGGTACAATGCATCATAAGGTAAATTGGCAATTGCATCTGCACCGCCCAAAATTGCAGACATGCATTCGGTTGTGGTGCGCAACATATTCACATTATAATCGTAAATTGTTTTATTACGTTTTGTTGGTGTTACCAATAAATGACATTGGATTTTTGAATTGTATTCTTTAGCAATTAAATCGAAAAGCAGTCGAAGCGCACGAAGTTTGGCAATTTCAAAGAAATAATTTGTTCCAACAGAAACCTGAAAAACAATAGATTTTGCAGTATCAGAGAAACGATTTAAATATTCGTTTGCATGCGTTAAACTATATGCAATTTGCTGCGTAATATTAGCTCCAGAATTTTGATACAATCCTAAATCTACACTTAGCAGATTTAAATGGGTTGTGTTTTTAAAGAGTAGATCTACAGTATCGAAATTATTTTTCTCAGAAGTTGTAAACCAATTTCCTTCTCTTGCTAATTGTCCGATTGGGTCAAAATTGCAATAGAAATTGGCTTTTTTCTGGATCGAAATAGTATCTAATTTTTTAACGAAATCGATTGAGATAAAATTGAAATTAAAGTAAACGGTTTTGTTTTCTAAAGGAAGATTTTCCAATAGTTTTTGAACGTCAATTTTATCGTTTTCAATTGTAAAACGAAGACTTTCTGCACCTCTTTCTAAAGTGTTTAAAGCACGTTCGATAGATTTTTCTACGTCGAAAACAAAGATATTTTGGCAGATTTTAAAATCTGAGGCTTGCGTATTTACATTTGCTGCTTTTGTAAATTCGTCGCTGTGATAAAAAGGCTTTACCTGAATATCTTCTGGAGAATTCCAAATAACAGTCTGATTGTAATCGGCTCCATCTAATTCAAACTGAATTTTTTGTTTCCATTGTTTGGATGAAATCGGATTAAAATCGTCGAATAGGTTAATGGCCATTGTATTTTGTTTGATTATTCTTTTTCTTGAATCGTGTCTCCTTCAAATTGAATGATATAAATATCCTCGCTGTCTTTTTTCATGAAATACTTTTCGCGAGCGTATTTCTCAATTTGTTCAGGATTTTTGAGCTGTTTGATCTGCTCTTGATCTTTTTTGATCTCGTCCTGATAATATTTTTTATTATCCTCAAGTTCATGAATTTGCTCATCTAAAAAGCGATGATCAAAATAGGAGTAATTGTCTAGAAATAACATCCAAACAATAAAAAACAGCAAAACCCAAACGTATTTGTTTCCTAGGTATTTGAACCATTTTCTGTCTTTGTATGGAATTTTAAATTTCATTTTTAAACGAATATTTCTTTTGAGTTATTAGTGTTTTTTAGCCCCGATAGAGCCGGTATCTCCCGATTTAGAAAAACAAGGCTTTTTTGCTGTAGTTTTTCTTTATCGGGAATAAAGGCGAAAGCGGGAATCAGCTCCTAATTATTATGGTTTAAATTTACGATAAAAATTATGAAATCTTCTGATTAATTACAGCGCGAACTACATCTATTGCTACCGTATTGTATTTGTCATTCGGGATAATAATGTCTGCAAAAGCTTTAGAAGGTTCTATAAATTGCTCATGCATAGGTTTTAAAGTCGTTTGGTACCGATTTAAAACTTCATCAATATCACGTCCTCTTTCTGAAATATCTCTTTTTAAACGGCGAATTAATCTTTCATCAGAATCGGCGTGAACAAAAACTTTAATATCAAACATATCTCTCAATTCTGGATTTGTTAGAATTAAAATTCCTTCTACAATCATTACTTTTCTAGGATGTGTAGAAACGGTATCGTCTGTTCTGTTGTGCTGAATAAAAGAATAAACAGGTTGGTCAATTGTTTCACCTGCTTTTAGCGCTTTTAAATGCTTAACCAATAATTCGAAATCAATTGCTCTTGGGTGATCAAAGTTGATTAATGCTCTTTCGTCAAACGATAAATTATCAGTTTGTTTATAATAAGAATCTTGAGAAATTACCCCAACTTCTGTATGTGGCAATTCGTTCATGATTTGGTGTACTACTGTTGTTTTTCCACTTCCTGTTCCTCCTGCAATTCCTATAATGAGCATAAAATTTTTGTTTGATATTTGTTTCGCAAAAATAATAATTTAACTGAATCGCTAAACATTTAATGTAATTTAACCATATAAGTAATGTAAGTAAAATTAAGCTAGAAAATGTTTAAACAAAATGTTACTTAACTGAAATTATATTACTTATATGGCAAAAAATATAAAAAAAATCCCGAAAGTAAACCTTCGGGATTTCGTGCAATCAGTATAGTTTAAAAAAATATTCTGAATTTAGTAAGCACTTGTAATTATTTATTCTTTTTTGCTTTAATCATCATTTCAAGCTGATCCCAAAGTTCTTCTGGAATTGCTTCTAATAAATTGAATTGTCCAGCACCTTTTAACCATTCGCCACCATCAATTGTAATTACATCACCATTGATGTATGAAGAGAAATCAGAAACTAAATAAGCGGCTAAATTGGCCAATTCTTGATGATCTCCCACTCTTTTTAATGGCACTTTTTTCGCCATGTCAAATTTCTCTGAAAGATCTCCTGGTAATAATCTGTCCCAAGCTCCTTTTGTTGGAAATGGTCCTGGAGCAATGGCGTTAGAACGAATTCCGTATTTAGCCCATTCTACAGCAAGACTTCTTGTCATGGCCAAAACTCCCGCTTTTGCTGTAGCACTAGGAACAACATAAGCAGATCCTGTCCAAGCATAAGTGGTAACAATATTTAAAATCGTAGCAGAAGTTTGTTTCGTGTCGATCCAGTGTTTTCCAAAAGCCAACGTACAGTTTTTAGAACCTTTAAGTACGATATCTATCACAGTGTCAAATGCATTTGCAGATAATCTTTCTGTTGGAGAAATGAAATTCCCTGCTGCATTATTTAAAAGAACATCTACTTTTCCAAAAGCTTTTAAAGTTTCCTGAAGCATATTTTCTACTTCTTCGTAATGACGAACATCACATTGAAGAGGAAGACATTTACCTCCCGTTTGACTTTCCAGTTCGGCAGCCGTAGTTTTTAACTTTTCTAGGTCTCTAGAAGTTATGGCTACTTGAGCTCCTAATTCGAGAAAATATTTGGTCATAGCTTTACCTAAACCGCTTCCGCCGCCTGTAACGACAATGACTTTGCCTTGTAAAGCATCATCACGTAACATCTTATCTGTGTAGCTCATACTTTTTTCTTTTTTTGCAATATTAGTTAAATAAAATAGGATGCATGCATAATAATGTTATAAAATTTTGAAAAAAATTATATTTCAGATAATTTTTTTGCTGCAGACTCTAATGTGAAGTCATCCTTTGCGAAACAAAAACGAATCAATTTTTGATCTTTATGATCGGAATAGAAGGTTGAAATAGGTATTGCAGCAACTCCATGATCGATAATAAGATTTTTGCAAAAAGTAACATCGTCTTCATCTGAAATGTTGGCGTAAGAAGCAACTTGAAAATAAGTTCCTTCACAAGCTTTTAATTCAAAACGGCTATTTTTAAGCAGTTTTTGAAAGTAATCTCTTTTCTCTTGATAGAATTTTCCAAGAAGATTAACGTCAACAATATCAAGATATTCGCTTATAGCAAACTGCGAAATACTGTTTACGCTATAAACTAAAAATTGATGCACTTTTTTAATTTCTTTCATTAAATGTTCTGGAGCAATGGTGTAACCAATTTTCCATCCTGTTATATGAAATGACTTTCCGAAAGAAGAAACCATAACGCAACGGTCTAAAAGGAAATCTTTGGTGTGTGCTGAAATATGTTTTTCTTCGAAAGTAATATATTCGTAAACTTCATCAGATAAAATGATAATATCTGGATATTTTTCTAGAAGATTTTTTAATTGAATAAAATCATTTTCGGTTAAAATTTTCCCTGTCGGATTATGCGGATTATTGATAATCATCATTCTGGTTTTAGCAGAACAAGCTTTTTCAATTCTTTCCCAATTTGGTGTATAATCGTCATTCAGTGCAACTCTAACGGGTTTGGCTTTGCAAAGTAAAACGGGAGACTCATAAGAATCATAACTTGGATCGAGAATAATTACTTCGTCGTTTTCTTTTACTAAAGCCAAAATAGTAGTGAAAATTCCCTGTGTAGCTCCAGCGGTAACCAAAAGTTCTGTGTCAGGATTAATTGTTCTGTTGTAAGAGCTCTGGGTTAACGTGGCAATTTTGTTCATCAACGGAGGATGACCTGCCATTGGTGTATATTGGTGAACGTTTTCTTTCGCTAATCTGGAAACAATATCTGTTAATCTTTCATCTACAGGAAAATTTGGAAATCCTTGGGAAAGATTTATAGCATTGTATTCTGTTGCCATTTTTGACATTACCGTAAAAATGCTTGTGGTTACGTTTGGGAGTTTACTCATGTTGAAGTTTGATTAGGGAAGAGATAATTAAAACTTACTGTTGAACTGGTACGACAAGCGAGTATAAAGTTCTAACTTCTTTGTCATTTTGTTTTCCAGGAATCCATTTAGGAGATGCTTTTAAAACTCGAATAGCTTCAGTGCCAGTCCCAGAACCAATATCTTTTAATACTTTTATGTCACTTAAAGAACCATCTTTTTCTATTATAAAAGTCACATATACGTTTCCTTTAAGTGAGGTGTCTTTTGGGTTTTTATAATTTTCTTTAATAAATTTATCCAATGCTTGCTGTCCTCTAGGAAATTCAGGTTTTATTTCTATGTCTAATGGATTATAAATTCTATTCTCATCATTATTAATTGCTTCAATTTTTGTTTTTGGAGTTTTGCAGATTTTTATATTTTCTTTTTGAGAAAAGGTTTGTTGTGAAACGAAAATCAAAATCAAGATTAGAAATTTTTTCATAATGATGATGGTGTTTGAGTTTTTTACATTTTATGAATAATAAAAATCGCAGGACGTTTATCTAAGTCAACTTTTAATTTTTTCCAATCCGCAACTTTCAATGTTTTGATGAATTCTGTTGGAAGCGTTATATCAGCTGCAATGCAAAGATGAGTTGCAGGACTTAAAATCTGTAGAAGATCTTCAATCAGTTTGTTGTTTCTATACGGAGTTTCAATGAATAGTTGCGATTGATTTTTATCATAAGATAATTTTTCAAAATGACGAATTGCCGATTTTTTCTCGTCTTTGTCAATTGGTAAATATCCGTTGAAAGTAAAACTCTGACCATTCATTCCAGAAGCCATCATGGCCAATAGAATAGAGGAGGGACCTACCAAAGGCACAACCTGAATCCCTTTTTCATGAGCCAGTTTTACAATTGCAGCCCCAGGATCTGCAACTCCAGGACAACCGGCTTCACTCATTAATCCCATATTTTTTCCTTCCAACAAAGGTTTTATGAAATCATTATGTTCGCTACTTTCTGTTCTTTTGTTTAAAGTAAAAAGAACCAATTCAGATTGTTTTTTTTCTGGATAAACTGCTTTTATAGATTTTCTCGCCGTTTTGTCATTTTCAACAATATAATGGTCAATAACTTCTATTGTTCTTCTAACAGTTTGTGGTAAAACATCCATCGGATCGCTTTCGCCCATTGTAGTTGGAATTAAATATAATTTTCCGAGAAGTTTCATGTGTTTTTCTTTAAAATTAAAAAATTCAATTATTTCTTTTTTAGAAACAATTGAATCAAATTAGGAGTGTTTTTTAAGTAATTGATCTGCAATAAGATCGGTTACTTCGTCTAGCATTTGGTAAACATTGTCAAAGCCATTTGCTGAACCGTAATAAGGATCTGGAACATCGACATTTTCGTTTGGAAATAAATCGTTTAAAATCAAACGAACTTTGTTTCTGTGTTCTGGAGTTTTGGCTAAATGGAGTACATCGCGAAAATTAGAATTATCCATTACATAGATATAATCGAATTTGTCAAAATCAGAAACTTGAATTTGTCTCCCTTTTTGTTCGCCGATATGGATTCCGTTTTTTTTGGCAACTTCGATAGAACGTTTGTCAGGACAATGGCCAATATGCCAAGAACCTGTTCCAGCCGAATCGACTAAAAATTTATCTTCGGGAAGTTTAGAAGCCAAAATTCCTTCTGCTAAAGGAGATCTGCAGATATTCCCTAAACAAACCATTAGGATCTTTACAGGCATGGTGCGTCTTAAAGCGTTAGTTTTTTATTGATGTCTTCAACAAACTTTTTAAATTGTTTGTCTGTAGAAACTAAATTATCGACTGTTTTGCAAGCATGAAGAACAGTTGCGTGATCGCGGTCTCCAATTTGTGAACCAATATTTGCCAAAGAAGCTTTTGTGAATTTTTTAGCAAAGAACATCGCTAGTTGCCTTGCTTGTACAACGTGCCTCTTTCTAGTTTTAGACTGAAGTGTTTCAATATCTAATTGGAAATAATCTGAAACGATTTTTTGAATATAATCGATTGAGATTTCTCTCTTTACGTTTTTAACAAATTTCTCTACAACGCTTTTAGCCAGTTCAATCGTAACTTCTTTTTTATTGAATGAAGATTGAGCGATTAAGGAAATAATTGCCCCTTCCAATTCTCTAACATTTGATTTGATGTTTCGAGCAACATATTCTAAAATATCTTCTGGCATTTCTACACCATCACGATATAAAATGTTTTTTAAGATCGAGATACGGGTTTCGTAATCAGGCTGATGCAACTCTGCAGATAATCCCCATTTAAAACGAGATAATAATCTTTGTTCGATATCCTGCATATCAACAGGAGCTTTATCTGAAGTTAAGATTACTTGTTTTCCGTTTTGATGTAAATAGTTGAAAATATGGAAGAATACATCTTGTGTTCCTGATTTTCCAGATAAGAACTGAACGTCGTCAATAATTAAGACATCGATTAATTGGTAAAAGTGAATAAAATCATTACGATTATTCTTTTTTACAGAATCAATGTATTGCTGTGTAAAAATCTCAGCAGAAATATATAAAACGGTCTTTTCTGGATATTTATCTTTTACTTCTACACCTATAGCATGTGCTAAGTGTGTTTTTCCTAAACCAACTCCTCCAAAAATCAATAACGGATTAAATGAAGTTCCTCCAGGTTTGTTGGCAACAGCCATACCTGCAGAACGAGCCAAACGGTTGGAATCTCCTTCTAAGAAATTGTCAAAACTGTAGTTCGGATTTAACTGAGACTCAATTTTTAAATTTCTAATTCCAGGAATTACAAACGGATTTTTTAGTTCAGGATTTAAGTTTTTAAACGGAGCATCAACCTCTTGCGGTTTCATTGGCACTCTGTTGGCACTTGGCAGCTGCTCGGTAAACGGCTGTTTATTGCCATAAGTGTTCTCCATTTTAATTTTATAGAGTAACTTTGCGTTTTTTCCCAGTTCTTTGGTAAGCGCAACTTTCAATAATTTTACGTAATGCTCTTCGAGCCATTCGTAGAAAAATTTACTCGGAACCTGAATGTATAATGCGTTATCGGTTAGCTCAACTGATTTGATTGGTTCGAACCAAGTTTTATATGCTTGGTCTTGAATATTATCCTTTATAAAGGACAAACAGTTTTCCCATACCGATTGAGCAGTTTTAGTCATAGATTCAGATAAATTTTTATTATTGTTATAAAGATTCTCCTAATAAAAAAGGAGCAATTTTATTCCGTATTTCGGGATAACAAATATGTGAACAAATTTCTGTAAAAAAAAATATTTTGGTATCTAATTTTATAAAAAAAAGTTGTAATGAGGCTTTTTAAATTCGAAATTTTTTAATATTTTATAAATGAAAAATCATCAGACTCAAGTACGAGTTCGTTACTCAGAAACCGACCAAATGGGAGTCGTTTATCACGGCAATTATATTCCTTATTTTGAAATTGGACGCGTGGAATGGCTTAGAAATAAAGGGGTTTCGTATAAAAGCATGGAAGAAAGCGGAATTGGTCTTCCAATTGTCAACATGAATATCAATTACAAAAAATCGGCGAGATACGACGAACTTTTGACAATTCACACGACTTTCAAAAGTCACTCTTCTGTGAAGATCGAATTTGACTGTGCAATCTACAATGAGGCAAATGAGTTATTAACAACTGCGACGTTTATTTTAGTATTTGTTGCGTTAAAAACGGGTCGTCCAACAGCTCCTCCAGAGTACATTTTGGAAATATTTAAATCCCTAGAATAATTGTTAAAATGAATAGGATTTTGCTGTTAAATTATACTAATTTAATATCGATTTCGAACATTAAATCAAAAATGCTGAACACCGTTTCGGCATTTTTTTTTCGTGTTTTTGTCACAATTTTGCCAATTGGCAATCCCGAAATTTCATCCATTTCCATTTCTTGAGATACGATTTCTAATTTCTTTTCTTTGATAACACGCATTACTTTATTCATGTTTTTGTAATCAAAAGAAATTAAAAATTCAACATCAATTGTCTTTTCAACGATTTCACAAACTTCCAAAGTCTGTTGTGCCGTTGTTCGATAGGCAGAAATCAATCCGCCAACGCCTAATTTTACTCCGCCAAAAATACGAACGACTACAACTAGAACGTTGGTTAAGCCAAAAGATTGTATTTGGCCGTAGATTGGAGCTCCAGCTGTATTGCTTGGTTCTCCATCGTCGTTGGCACGATACGAGATTTTATTTCCAACACCAATTTGATAAGCGTAGCAATAATGCACGGCATGGGGATGTTGTTTTTTAAGATCTTCGATAATTGGTTTTACTTCGTCTTCATGATCTATCGGAAAAGCGTAGCCAAAGAATTTACTGCCTTTTTCTTTAAACAGTATTTCTTCAGATGCAACAGCAATAGTTTGATAAGTATCGTTAATTTCCAATTGTTATGCTTTAAAAATGTTTTTTTGCCACAGATTAAAAGGATTTAAAAAGATTTCTTTTTTGTTTTTTTAAGAAAATCTGTTGGAATCTTTTTAATCTGTGGCAAAATATTTTATGAAAAATAAATGTTTATAATAATCCTTTGTCGAATAAATCTACAACATCTTCTTTTCCAACTTGAAGATTCCAGACTTTAATTCCCAAAGCTGCAGCGCTGTCAGTGTTTTCTGTTTTATCATCAACAAACAAAGTGTTTTCTGCAACTAGATTATTTTGGTCCAATACAAATTGATAGATTTTCGGATCTGGTTTTCTCATTCCTATATCAAACGAAAAATAGACTTTTTCGAAACAAGCATAAAAATCTTTGTAAAAAGAAACACCGCTCTTTTCTTCAAATGTATTAATGTGAATAGAATCGGTATTGCTCAACAAAAACAAGCTGTATTTTTTTGATAACTCCTGGAGAAACTCTAAACGATAAAAAGGGAAATCTGCCAAAACTGCATTCCATGCTCTCAAAATGTCTTCTTTAGAAGCATTTGGCAGTTGTTTTTGAAAACCGCCAATAAAATCTTCTGGTGAAATAGCACCAACTTCAAAAGAAAGATTTAATTGATTCAATTCATTATTCCATTCTTTCATTCCTAGTTTTTGCAAACCAGAAATGGTGGCAGGTTTATCTAAATTGATAAAAATATCTCCAAAGTCAAAAATTATCGCATTAATCATGATTTCTAATTTGTATTAGTTCGTCACTTAATATGTTGGTCTTTGTGGTGTTTTTTCTTGTAATAATTGGAGCTTTTGTTCCGTTTAGAAAACTTGTTTTTCCAACAAAAAATCGAGCTTCATCCCAAAGGTTTTCATCAATAAATGATTGGAGTGTTCGTCTTCCGCCTTCAATTATTATAGATTGAATTTGATTTTGAAATAAAACATCCAAAATCTGAGGGAGAATATTTTTATCAAAATCAATTACTTCAAATTGAGTGTTTTCTTTTGATGGTTTTGAATCTTTAGAAAAAATAAAAGTTTTTACAGAATCATCAAAAATAAAACTGTTTTCATCAATTCTATTATTTTGATCAATAACCACTCGAACGGGATTGTTACCGTTCCAATCTCGAGCATTTAATTTCGGATTGTCATCAACAACAGTTTGTGTTCCAACCAAAATTGCCTGTTCTTCAGTTCGCCATTTGTGAACCAATTGTCTTGAATATTGGTTCGTAATCCAAATTGGCTTGCGTGCCTGGTCGATTTCTTTTTCTGGAGCTAAAAATCCGTCCTGACTTTCTGCCCATTTTAAAATAATATACGGTCTCTTTTTTTGATGGAAAGTAAAAAAGCGTTTATTCAGTTCGTTGCATTCCTCTTCTAAAACTCCAACAGTAACATTCGCTCCCGCTTCGATTAATTTTAAAATACCCCTTCCGGCCACTTTTTCGTTAGGATCAACTGTACCTACCACAACATTCGGAATTTCATTTGCAATAATCAAATCACAGCAAGGAGGTGTTTTTCCAAAATGACTGCAGGGTTCTAAGCTTACATAAATTGTAGCTTTTTTCAACAGCGATTTGTCTTTTACAGATTTAACTGCATTTACCTCTGCATGAGGTTCGCCTGCTTTTTTATGCCAACCTTCGCCAATAATCTTATCTTCATAAACAATCACACTACCAACCATAGGATTCGGATACGTTGTCCCAAGTCCATTTTGTGCCAGTTCGATGCAGCGTTTTATGTATTTTTCATGTATATTCACAGTGCAAAAGTAGTTAATTTTAAGATTATTGCTAACTCGAAAAGATTAAGTTGTGAAACAATCCAGATAGTTATAATGGTATCAAAAAAGTATATTTATCTTTGTGTTTATAATGATTTAGAATAAAAAAATGGTAAATTGGTTTATAAGGACAATTAAAAAAGAAGACAATCAAGCAGTTGCAAGTTTGATAAGATCTGTTTTTGATGAAATGGAAATTCCAAAAGTAGGAACAGCATATGAAGATCCTTATTTGGATTTGATGTTTGAGGAATACAGTAAAACGAAATCGGCCTATTTTGTTGTTGAAAATGATGGAGAAATTGTAGGCTGTGCTGGAATTGCGCCTTTAGAAAATGGTGATCCTGAAATTTGTGAATTGCAGAAAATGTATTTCCTTCCAAAAACAAGAGGATTGGGGATTGGAACCCAAATGATGGATAAATGTTTGGAACAAGCAAGAGCTTTTGGTTTCAAAAAATGTTATATTGAAACGATGCCATTTATGCATGCCGCGCAGAAGCTTTATAAAAAATCCGGTTTTGAGTATTTAGATGCTCCAATGGGATGTACTGGGCACAATTCTTGTCCGGTATGGATGCTGAAAGTATTGTGATTTTAATGTAACAAATTTGAAGTAGCAAGACTTATTGAAAGATAAAATATCAGTTTTGGACTGATGTAAATGCCCAAAAAATAAAAATGAAAATTAAACAATATCGTACTCAGTTTATTAAAGAATTATCTCCTTTTTACGATGCGTACGAAGCTGAGAGTTTTTTTTATTTGATTTTAGAAGATAAGCACCAACTTCGCCAGATTGATTTAGCTTTAAATCATGAGTTGGTATTTGATGAGAATGATTTTGTGATATGGGATGAAATCTTGCAACATTTAAAGAAAGAAGTACCTATTCAATATCTATTAGGAAAAACACATTTTTATGGTTTGGACTTTGAGGTTAATGAGAATGTTTTAATTCCGAGACCAGAAACTGAGGAATTGGTAGAATGGATTATTAATGAAAATGCAAGTCCAGAGAAATCTAAGAAAATAAAAATACTGGATATTGGAACAGGAAGTGGCTGTATTGCTATTTCTTTGGCTAAAAACCTTCCAAATGCCGAGGTTGTTGCTATAGATGTTTCAAAAAAAGCAATTGAAACTGCGAAAAGAAATGCAGTTAGAAATAATGTAGATGTAACTTTTGTTATGCAGGATATCTTAAAGGAAGAGGAGTTGAGATGTCAATTTGATATTATTGTTTCCAATCCGCCGTATGTCCGAAATTTAGAAAAAGCAGAAATCAAAAAAAATGTTTTGGACTACGAACCGCATTTAGCTCTTTTTGTTGAAGATCACGATGCTTTGATTTTTTATAGAAAAATTGCCTTACTGGCAAAAAAAGCCCTTCTAGAAAAAGGAAAGTTATATTTCGAAATCAATCAATATCTTGGAAAAGAAATGACCGATTTATTAGAAGGTATGGATTTTAAAAGTGTAGAGCTTCGAAAAGATATTTATGATAATGAGCGGATGATTAAAGGAAGTGTTTAAAGTGGTCAGTGTTCAGTTTTTTTAGTGTTCAGTATTAGCTGTGCTTACAGTTTGCTTCACTGATTACTAAAAATCTGAACACTGAATACTAAACTGTTTTTTTTAGTGTTCAGTATTAGCTATGCTTGCAGTTTGTGTCACTGATTACTAAAAATCTGAACACTGAACACTAACTGTTTTTTTAGTGTTCAATGTTAGTTACACTTACAGTTTGCTTCACTGATTACTAAAGAACTGAACACTGAATACTAAACTGTTTTTTTGTGTTCATTATTAGCTGTGCTTAAAGTTTGCTTCACTGATTACTAAAAATCTGAACACTGAATACTAAAAAACTATTCGTAACGCAACGCTTCAATAGGATCTAATTTTGATGCTTTAATAGCAGGATACAAACCAGAAACTATTGCCACGCAGAAACTGGTTGCAAAAGCGGCAAAAATAGCCATCCACGGAATCACAAAAGAAAAACTCATAGCTGTGGCTATCCCGAAACCAAGAAGAATTCCAAGAAAGATTCCAACTAAACCACCAATTTGTCCGATTAATAAAGTTTCAATAAAAAACTGAAAAGCAACTGTTGATCTTTTTGCCCCTAACGCTTTACGAACGCCAATTTCGCGTGTACGTTCTGTTACCGAAACAATCATAATATTCATTAAAGCAATAGACGATCCTAAAATGGTGATTACAGAAATAGTCCACGCTGCCAATCCTAGATATTGAGTAATGCTTAGAATGCGATTAATCAAATCATCACTTCGAACTATGCCAAAATTATTGTCGCGAACTGGACTTAATTTACGAACTCTTCGCATGGTACTTGTAGCATTGTCTATGGCTTCGTCTAAAACTTCTTTTTTAGAAACCATTACACTAATGGTATAATTGATATTTGGTGCAGTAAATAAAGATCTCGCAACTTGAATTGGAATTAGAACTCTTAAATCCTGGCTGTTGCCAAACGTAGAACCTTTCTCTTTTAAAACTCCAATTACTTTAAATCGTGCACCTCGAATAGAGATGGTTTTATCAATTGGATTAACATCTTTCAAGAGCCCTTTTTCAAAATCAGAACCAACAATACAGGAGTAAGTATTGTTTTCAATATCAAATTGGTTAAAACTTCTTCCTAAACTAGTTTCTAGTCCAGAATTGGTAATAAAATGTTCGTCTACGCCTACAATTGTAATTTCTGGATCTGTTTTTTCGCTCAAGTATTTTACTTCAGCAGTTGTAGTTGCGGTAAAAGATAAAGAGGTTTCTGTAAACGGATATTTGTATTTGCTTTTGAAAGCAACAGCTTCTGGATAGGAAATAATCGGATTGATGACTTCGCGTTCGTTTCCGCCACGGTTTCGAACTTTATTTTCGTATTGATTGATGTTAAAAGTATTGGCTCCCATAGAAGCAAAATCGTTGGAAATTGTGTTTTCTAAAGCAGAAACTACAGTCAAGATTCCAACCAAAGCGGTAATACCGATGGCAATAATTAAAACGGTAAGAATAGTTCGCAGTAATTGTGTTTTGATAGAACCAAATGCAATTCGGATATTTTCTTTAAATAATTTTAGCATCATGACCAATTTGTCACGAAAATACGGTTTTTGTTACAAGTTTGTTTTCGAAGTGTTATTATTTATTTTAAAAAGTAAGATATTTGCAGACTTAAATTAAGTCGAAAGTTGGAAAGTTATAATGTCGAAAGTCTAAATCGCCAGCAATCAAAAAAAAATAGAAATAAATTAATAGTATAAGATTTTTAGATAAAGATTGGAGCAATCTAAAATCTAAAATCAACAATCTAAAATAAAAAAGATGGCTTCAAAACCAAGTATTCCACAGGGAACAAGAGATTTTTCGCCTGCAGAGGTGTCAAAACGTCAATATATTATTCAGACGATAAAAAGTAATTTTGAAAAATTTGGTTTTCAGCCAATCGAAACGCCTTCGTTTGAAAACTCAGATACCTTAATGGGGAAATATGGAGAAGAAGGAGACCGTCTGATTTTTAAAATTTTAAATTCTGGAAACTTTTTTTATGATAAAAAGGAAAAAATTGAATTGCCAGAATCTATACAAGACTTGCAAAATAATTCTGCAGAAATAATTAATATTGATCAAAGGATTGAGTTAAATAAATTTACTAGAAAAATTTCTGGGAAAGCATTGCGCTATGACTTAACTGTGCCATTTGCAAGATATGTGGTACAGCACCAAAATGAAATTGAATTTCCTTTTAAAAGATACCAAATCCAACCAGTTTGGAGAGCAGATCGTCCACAAAAAGGGCGTTTTAGAGAATTCTTTCAATGTGATGCCGACGTTGTAGGTTCAAAATCACTTTGGCAGGAAGTTGAATTAGTTCAATTATACGATACTGTTTTTACTTCTTTAGGTTTAGAAGGTGTTACAATTAAAATCAATAACAGAAAAATTTTATCTGGAATTGCTGAGGTAATTGGCGCTTCAGATAAATTAATTGACTTTACAGTTGCTCTTGATAAATTGGATAAAATTGGAGAAGATGGCGTAAAGAAAGAAATGATTGAAAAAGGAATTTCTGAGAATGCTTTAGTAAAAGTACAGCCACTTTTTAGTTTTTCTGGAACTTTTGCAGACAAAATTGCACAACTTTCAGAATTATTGTCATCTTCTGAAGAAGGTATGAAAGGTGTTGAAGAGCTTAAATTTATATGTGACAATGTTGCTGAATTAGGACTTTCTACTGCAATTTTGGATTTAGACGTGACTTTAGCTCGTGGTTTAAATTATTATACTGGAGCTATTTTTGAAGTTGCAGCTCCAAAAACCGTTGCCATGGGTTCTATTGGAGGTGGAGGAAGATACGACGATTTGACGGGTATTTTTGGTTTAAAAAACATGAGCGGTGTCGGAATCTCTTTTGGTTTGGATAGAATTTATTTGGTTTTAGAAGAATTGCAATTATTCCCAGAAACTGTTGCGGCTACTTCAAAAGCACTGTTTTTGAATTTTGGAGATAAAGAAGCGCTTTACGCTTCGCAGGCAATTCAGAAATTGAGAAAAGAAAATATAAAAGTAGAATTGTATCCTGATAGTGTAAAAGTTGGAAAACAATTTCAATATGCAGACAAACGTTTAATTCCGTTTGCAGTATTGGTTGGGGATCAAGAAATTACTTCAAATTCTTATACGCTTAAAAATTTAGTGACAGGAGAGCAGGTTTCTGTAGATTATGACGGGTTAAAGAAAGCTTTACAGGCGTAATTAAGTTTTTGTTTCACGCAGATTCTGCAGATTAGAGCAGATTTAATTTGATTTAAAAAGTAAAATTATTTTAATCTGCATAAATCTTTTTAAATCTGCGTGAAATATTAAAAAATACTTTGCAAGGCTAACTGTCTGGAACAAAAGTTTTTGCTTTGTATTCCGCAGATTCAAAGGGTTTTCTTTTAAAATCTCTGCCTAAAATAGTTGCCAGAGAAGAAAAAAAACTTTTAATTTGCCAACCTTAAAGTTACGGGCGTAGTTCAAGGGTAGAATAGCGGTCTCCAAAACCGTTGATGGGGGTTCGAATCCCTCCGCCCGTGCAAAAAAAAGTTTTTTACCGCAAAGAACGCTAAGTTTTTTATCTAAGAATACTTTAAAAAATAAAGTTCGCAAAGCTAAATCAATACAAAGCTTTGCGAACTTTTGTCTTTTTTATAAGGTTTGAGAGTGAAAAAACTTAGCGTTCTTTGCGGTAATTTTTTTAGATCTCAGGTATTGTCATTAATACATTAAAGATGAAGAAAGCATAAAAAAAAAGCTTCGTCTCTATAGGCGAAGCTTTTTTTAATATAAGGTAAACTTGAATTAATAATTATTTAGAGGCCGAAGCCAACCCTTAAATTCAATTTTTGGTGGTAATAATTTATATTTATTGGTCTCAAAGATAACATAAACTAAAACGTAATAGTCTTAAAATTATAATAAATTTTTTCTGTGCAAATGCGTTTTTTAAATGTCTCATAATTAATAAAGTGACAATTTGACATTTTATAAGATTTGGCAGTACTTTTGCAATCCAACAGAAAGAAATAAAAATGAAGTTTAAGAATATTTTTAAAAATAAAAGTAATATGACTACGGAAAATACAGAATTCGATCAGGAATTAGATGATGTAACGTTAGAGAACAATGCCAACGGAGAACAGTTAATTGTTGAAGAATTAAGTGTTGAGGAGCAATTAGCTAAAGACTTGGCTCACGAAAAAGATAAGTTTTTGAGATTATTTGCTGAATTTGAAAATTACAAAAAAAGAACTTCAAAAGAGCGTCTTGATTTATTTAAAACAGCAAATCAAGAGGTTTTATTGGCAATGCTTCCGGTTTTAGATGATTTTGACAGAGCGGCAGTAGAGATCAACAAGTCTGAGGATGAGAATTTGAAAAAAGGTGTTGAGTTGATTCACGAAAAACTTAAAAGTACTTTAGTTTCTAAAGGTTTAGAGCAAGTTGAAATTCAAGCAGGAGATGCTTTCAATGCTGATATTGCTGAAGCAATTACCCAAATTCCAGCGCCATCTGATAAATTAAAAGGGAAAATTGTTGATGTTATTGAAAAAGGATACAAATTAGGAGACAAAATTATTCGTTACCCTAAAGTTGTAGTTGGAAACTAAAAAGCAAATAAAAATTCTGACTCCAATTTTGGATTTTGGAATTTTAGAATTTGGAATTTAAACCTAATTATGAAAAAAGATTTTTACGAAATACTAGGCATTTCAAAAAATGCTGATGCTGCCGAAATTAAAAAAGCGTATAGAAAAAGCGCGCTTAAATACCACCCTGATAAAAACCCAGGCGACAAAGAGGCAGAAGAAAACTTCAAATTGGCGGCAGAAGCTTATGAAGTTTTAAGTGATCCACAGAAAAAAGCGAAATACGATCAATATGGTCATCAAGCATTTGATGGCTCTGGCGGATTTGGCGGTGGCCACGGCGGTATGAATATGGATGACATTTTCAGCCAGTTTGGTGATATTTTTGGTGGCGGATTTGGCGGTTTCGGAGGCGGAGGCGGTGGCCCTCGTCGTGCAAAAGGAAGCAATCTTCGAATTAAAGTGAAATTAACTTTAGAAGAAATTGCAAATGGAGTGGAGAAAAAAGTAAAAGTAAAACGTAAAGTTCAGGCAAAAGGCGTAACATATAAAACTTGTACGACTTGTAATGGTCAAGGGCAAGTAATGCGTGTAACCAATACCATTTTAGGAAGAATGCAATCTGCATCTACTTGTCCTACTTGTGGTGGTTCTGGTCAGATTTTAGATAAAAAACCTTCTGAGGCAGATGCTCAAGGAATGGTTCAAGAAGATGAAACAGTATCAATTAAAATTCCTGCAGGAGTTGTTGATGGTATGCAGTTAAAAGTTGCTAACAAAGGTAACGATGCTCCAGGAAACAGTATTCCAGGAGATTTAATTGTAGCGATTGAAGAAGTTGAGCACGAATTCTTGAAACGTGAAGGAGAAAATATTCATTTCGATTTATACATCAGTTTTCCTGAAGCAGTTTTGGGAGCTTCTAAAGATATTGAAGCAATCAACGGAAAAGTTCGTATTAAATTGGAAGAAGGAATTCAGTCTGGAAAAATCTTAAGATTGAAAGGAAAAGGAATTCCAAGTTTAAATGGTTACGGAAGTGGAGATTTATTGGTTCACGTAAACGTTTGGACTCCAAAAACATTAAATAAAGAGCAAAAACAATTCTTTGAAAATGCTTTGGCAGACGAACATTTTGTTCCAAGTCCAGAGAAATCAGAGAAATCGTTTTTTGAAAAAGTAAAAGATATGTTCTCATAATCTGAACTTCTTTTAAAGTTATAAAAAATTAAAAACCCATTCTAGTATAAATTAGAATGGGTTTTTTGCGTAATATGCCACAATTTCGCTTCAAATTATTTACTTTTACAGTCGCTGAACCGTAACAGGCAAAGTGACGCAGTAAATCCTTAAAAATAGCATGAGTAACTTACTTGAAGTACATAAAGTCGTAAAAAAATACGGCGATTATGTAGCACTTAACGAAGTTTCATTAAATGTGCCAAAAGGCAGTATATATGGACTTTTAGGTCCCAATGGAGCCGGAAAAACTTCCCTTATCAGAATCATAAACCAAATTACATTGCCAGATAGTGGCGAAGTAATTTTGGATGGAGAAAGATTGCAACCCAAACATGTGCAAACTATTGGATACCTTCCAGAAGAAAGAGGTTTGTATAGTTCGATGAAAGTGGGAGAGCAATGTTTGTATCTGGCTCAAATGAAAGGACTTTCTAAGGCTGAAGCCAAAAAACAATTGGATTATTGGTTTGACCGATTAGGAATTCAAGGTTGGTGGAACAAGAAAATTCAGGAACTTTCTAAAGGAATGGCACAGAAAATTCAGTTTGTGGTTTGTGTTTTGCATAAACCAAAATTGCTAATTTTAGATGAGCCTTTCTCTGGATTTGATCCTGTAAATGCAAATGTTATTAAAGATGAAATTTTGGCATTGAAAGAACAAGGTTCTACTATTATTTTTTCGACGCACAGAATGGAAAGTGTAGAAGAGCTTTGTGAAAACATCGCATTAATTCACAAATCAAATAAATTGATCGAAGGGAAAGTGGCAGATGTTAAACGTCAGTTTAGAACCAATAGTTTTGAAGTAGGAATTTTGACGAATAATGTTGAAGGTTTGATGTACGATATCACTCAAAAGTTCACGGTTTCGCCTGCTAGTTTTAAATCTTTAAATGATGATTTGAAATTAAATATTCAGATTGGAAATGCAAGTCCAAACGAACTATTGAATATTTTAACACAACGTGGACAAGTAACACATTTCGTAGAAAAAATTCCGAGCATAAACGATATTTTTATCCAAACGGTAACGGAAAACAAAAAATTAAATTCCAATAATTAAATTCCAAAATCCAAGTTTGGAACTGCGAGAGTTGGAATTTGGGATTTTAGATTTGAAAATTAAAAATATTTATGAGTATCATCTCGTTGATTATAAAAAGAGAATTTATTGCCAAAGTCCGCAATAAATCTTTTGTTGTCATGACATTTTTGAGTCCGCTTTTATTTGTGGCGATTGCTGTTTTTATTGGCTATTTAAGTTCGATGAAAGCAGAAACAAAAAGAATTGCAATTCATGACGAAACCGGACTTTTTGCACCTGATTTTTTAAAAGAAAATAAAAAAGGAGCCGAATTTAAATATCTAAATTTATCTGAAATTGATGTAAAGGCTTTAAAAGATAGCATTACAAAAGAAAATTTCAACGGATTAATCGTTATTCCGAAAACAAAAAATATAAAAGATTTAGAAAGTAAAATTGAATTTATTTCTAATAATAGTCCGAGCATTTCTTTTATTGAAAATACTCAAGATATCATTGGAAATAAAATTACAAAACTAAATCTAGAAGAAGCAAAATTAGATACTTTGGCCATCCAGAAAGCGCAGTCAGATGTAAATATTCATTTGGTTAAAGCTTCTGGAGAAGAAAGTCTGAAAGGTTTAAATGAAATTAAAATCGGAATCGGAGGAGCATTTGGTTATTTGATTATGATGTTTATTATCATTTATGGAAACATGGTAATGCGAAGCGTAATCGAAGAAAAAACAAACAGAATTATCGAAATCATTATTTCTTCGGTAAAGCCATTTCAGTTGATGATTGGTAAAATTGTCGGAACGTCATTGGCTGGAATTTTGCAATTTATGATTTGGGCCATAATTGGATTAGGATTAATGTTTGCAGCTTCGGCATTTTTCGGCGTGAATGTTGGTCCGACAGCGAGAATTTCACCAGAATTAATGCAAACTGCGCAACATGAACTTGCTGGATCGGCGCAAATGTATATTGCTGAATTATGGAATTTGCCAATTGCAAGTATTCTAATCGGATTCGTGATTTATTTTATCGGAGGATATTTTTTATATAGCTCATTTTACGCAGCAATTGGAGCAGCAGTTGACAATCAAACCGATTCTCAGCAATTTTTGCTCCCAATTTTAATGCCTCTTATTTTGAGTGTTTATATCGGATTTTTTACAGTAGTAAACGATCCGCACGGAAGTGTTGCGGTTATCTTTTCAATGATTCCGTTAACTTCGCCAATTGTAATGCTAATGCGTATTCCGTTTGGCGTGCCGTGGTGGCAAATCGCAATTTCGGTATCATTATTGTTTGCTACATTTTTCCTTGTGGTATGGTTCGCTGCCAAAATTTACCGTGTAGGTATTTTAATGTACGGCAAAAAACCGACTTGGAAGGAATTGTATAAGTGGCTAAAATATTAACTTGAGATTCTAAGATTCTAAGTTTCTGAGATGCTAAGATTTTAGCTAAAAAACTCAGAATCTTAGCATCTTAGTATCTTAGTATCTTTAAAAAGAATGAGTAAAATACTAATTGTCGAAGACGAAGCAGCGATCAGAAGAGTTCTGGTAAAAATATTATCAGAAGAAAATGATGCGTATCAGGTTGATGAAGCTGAAGATGGTGTTGCGGGACTTGAAAAAATAAAAAACAACGACTATGATTTGGTGTTATGTGATATAAAAATGCCAAAAATGGACGGTGTTGAGGTTTTGGAAGAAGTAAAAAAGATAAAACCAGAAATCCCGATGGTGATGATCTCGGGGCACGGTGATATGGAAACTGCAATTCAGACCATGCGTTTAGGAGCTTTTGATTATATTTCGAAACCGCCAGATTTGAACCGTTTATTGAATACGGTTCGTAATGCTTTGGACAAAAAACAATTGGTAGTTGAAAATAAAATCCTGAAGAAAAAAGTTAGCAAAAACTACGAAATGATTGGTGACAGCGAATCGATTAATCATATTAAAGTGATGATTGATAAAGTGGCGCAAACAGAAGCTAGAGTTTTGATTACGGGGCCAAATGGAACAGGAAAAGAATTAGTGGCGCATCAGCTACATGAAAAAAGCGAGCGTTCTAGTTTTCCGTTAATTGAAGTCAACTGTGCTGCAATTCCAAGCGAATTGATCGAAAGCGAATTGTTCGGGCACGTAAAAGGTGCTTTTACATCGGCAGTAAAAGATCGTGCAGGAAAGTTTGAAGCAGCAGACAAAGGAACTATTTTCTTGGATGAAATTGGAGATATGAGTCTTTCGGCGCAAGCCAAAGTTTTGCGTGCTTTGCAAGAAAGTATGATTACGAGAGTGGGTGCTGATAAAGATATTAAAGTTGATGTTCGTGTTGTTGCGGCAACAAATAAAGATCTAAAAACAGAAATTGCAGAAGGCCGTTTCCGTGAAGATTTATATCATCGTTTGGCTGTGATTTTAATTAAAGTTCCGCCATTGAATGAAAGACGTGATGATATTCCGGCTTTGATTTCGCATTTTGCAGAAAAAATAGCTTTAGAGCAAGGAAATGCGATTAAGTCGTTTTCGGCGCAAGCCATAAAATTATTGCAAGAATACGATTGGACAGGAAATATTCGTGAACTTCGAAATGTGGTAGAAAGATTGATTATTTTGGGAGGAAACGAAATCTCAGAATCAGATGTGAAAATGTTCGCAAGCAAATAAAGTGCTTCGCGCTTTAGGCTATAAGCTTTAGGCTTTAAGCTTTTATAGAAACTAAATAATTTTTGCTTACAGCGCATAGCTTAAAGCTTAAAGCTCAAAAAAATGAAACTAAAAAAAATAAACGAGAAATTACAAGACGGATTAGTTGAAAATGGTTTAACGGAAGCGAATGCTTTGCAGTTGGAAACTTTTTCAACCATAAAAAGCGGTGCTGATTGTGTAATTATTTCTCCAAAAGGAACTGGGAAAACAACAACGATTGTTTTAAATGTGATTCAGCAATTGGCTGGTAAAACGGAAGAATCGCCACGTGCTTTAATCATTGTGGAAGACAAAGCAAAGGTTTTGGAAATGGTTGAGCTTTTTGAGAAGTATGGGAAATACACCAATTTGGAAGTTTATGGTGTAAACGAAAAAGGCGACATGGATTATGATAAAAACTATGTTTCTACAGGAATTGACGTTTTAATCGGTACGCCAACTAAATTAAATGACATGTTCAGCACAGCGGGTTACAATGTAAATCGTTTAAAAATGTTTATTTTGGATGATGCAGATCCGATTTTGAAATTGCGTCATGATCCAAAAATCACGCGTATTTCAAATAGTATTGCCAAAGTGCAGCGAATTATCTTTTCTGAAACTCTGACAGAGCGTATTGAAATTTTGGCAGATAAAATCATGGTTGAGCCTTATTTGTTTGATATGGACGAAGATGGAGAAGAGCTTGATGAAGACGAAGACGATATTGAAGAAGAAGAATAATTTATAATAAAGTTTTCAGTCCCGGTTTTCAGTCTCAGTAGCTGAAAAGCGGGATTTTTTGATTTAGAAATTAACAGAATAAAAATATAGAGTTATGGGATTAATGAAAGTATTTTCTGGAAGTGAAGTATTAGCAATTGCTTTGCAGGAAAGATTAGAAGAAGCTGGAGTAGAAACAGTAAAAAAAGATAATATTCAATCTGCACGTTTAGGAGGTTTTGGCCAGACAGATTTGGCGATTGAAGTATTTATACAAGAAACAGATTTTGCAAAAGCAAATCCGGTTATAGAAGAGTTTAGAATGAGCTTATAAAAAGTAATCAGTATTCAGTATTTAGTGTTCAATCATAGTTTGAAGATATAATTGCAAACTGTGACCGCATACTGACTGCATACTGACTGCATACTAAATACTGAACACTGAACAATAAAAATTATGCAATACAAAATGTTAGTGCTCGACATGGATGACACCTTGTTGACAGACGATCACAGAATATCAGATTTAAATAAAAAAGTAATACTAGAAGCACAAGCAAAAGGCGTTTATGTTGTTTTGGCTTCTGGAAGACCAACCACAGCAATGACGGCTTATGCAAAGGAGTTGGAATTAGATAAAAACGATTCGTATATGATTTCGTTTAACGGCGCAATAATAAGCCGTGTGAAAGACGATCTGGTTTTGTTTGAACAAAAGTTAACTGTAGAGCAAATTCATGCGTTATACGATTATAGTGTAAAAAAGAATGCGCACATCATTACTTATTTAGATGACCAAATTATTAGCGAAACAGATTCTGAATATATTGAGGTAGAAAAAGAAATCACTGGAATGGCGCATCTTAAAGTTTCGAGCTTTAAAGATTATGTAGACAGACCAGCGGTTAAATGTATTTTGCTACAAGATCCAGCCTATTTAAAAACCTTGGAAAAAGATTTAATGGAGGCTATGCCACATTTAAGTGTTTCGATGTCTAAACCATTTTTCTTAGAAGCGGCACAGCAAGGCATTGATAAAGCTGCGAGTTTGAAACTTTTGGCAGAAAAGCTAGGTATTCATCAAAGTGAGATTATTGCCGTTGGAAACGCAGGAAATGACTTGACCATGATAGAATATGCAGGTTTAGGGGTTTGGGTAGATAATGTGAATCCTGAATTGCGTGATAGAGCAGATTTAATCGTAGCTTCAAATAATGATGATGGTGTTGCTGAAGTGGTGCAAAAATATATTTTAAATTAAATAAAAGATGAAAAATCCAATTGAAACAGAGCGTTTGCTTTTACGAGAATTAGAACTTTCTGATGCGGAAGGAATGTTTGAATTGGATTCTAATCCAAACGTGCATTTATTTGTCGGCAATAGACCTGTAAAACATATTGACGAAAGCATTGAATATATCAAATTTGTTCATAAACAATACAAAGATCTTGGCACAGGAAGATGGGCTGTTGTTCTTAAGGAAACCAATGAATTTATTGGCTGGTCTGGAATCAAATTTATTACAGACGAGATAAACAATCATAAAAACTTTTATGAGTAGGATATCGTTTTATCGAAAAGCATTGGGGGAAAGGTTATGCAACCGAAGCAGGAAGAGCTTTTATTGATTATGCTTTTAATGAAATGAAAGTAGAAGTGCTTTATGCTTACGCAGATGCAGGAAATGAAAACTCAAGAAAAATTCTGGAGAAATTAGGATTTCATTTTGTAAATTCTTTTGAATACGATGAAGAATTAGAAGTTTGGTACGAACTTAAGAATCCAAACAGAATTTAAATAAAAAACGAATTCCAAATCTTTACATACTTAAAAGTCAGTAAAGATTTGGAATTAATTAAGAAGTAATATTTGAAAATATTATTTTTTAGCTACAGAAACAAAATATTTATTTCCGTCACCCATAGTTAATTTTACACGCTCGTCGCAAAGATCGATTGCAAAATTGGCACTTTCGTAACAGCTACAAGTCGTATTTTTGTCTTTAGACATTTCTGTTTTACAGTTGTTATTTTTAAAGCTTGCTAATTGTGGAGTGTATAAACTAACTAAATCAGTAGAAGCGGTTACTAAAGAAATGATACTTGCAGAATTGTTGTTTGTAATTCTGTATACAATTCTATCGGTATAATTTACTTCGTTAACTGTTACTTTACGAATGTAGGTATAAGCTGTAGATCCTTCACCTGGTTCTTTAACTTCAAACTTAAACCCAACTGCACGAATAGCAACATCAAATTGCTGTTGTGAGTTAAAGCTTGCCCAAGTCGTCAATGTGCTAATAGTAGGAAATGGATTTGCATTTGCGGCTGGAGCATTAGTTTGCGCTTGCGAACTAAATACGGTTAAGAACATCAAGCAGATTGTGGGTAAAAATGCTTTCATAAAGCGTGGTATTTGTATTTTAATTTTGCCTACTCTCTTTGGTTTTCGGCTTTCCCATTTCATTTTGTAACACAAAACAACAACATAACGAGTAAAATTCAAAATTGTTATGCCCGAATTATTATTAAATTAATTAAAGCTTATCAAAATTCTTTAATCTAAACTAATTTTGAATTACATTCATAACAATGGTAAATGTAAGAAATTTAGAATTTAAAACCGAAAAAAATGTATTTAATCGATAAAATTTGCATTTAATCGATTATTTTGTCATTTAATTCTTATCTGAGTGTTAAAATTTCAAGAATAGCGGGCTCACATTTTTTTTTAATAAAAATAGAAAAAATTAGCTTTCGAATGTTTCTAAATTAACATTAGTGTCAAATTATTGATTCGAAGTAGATTAATTGCTTTCTTTTGATGAATATTGTTCGTAAATTTGCAGCCTTAAATTTTTTGACAACGATTTCATTAATTTAAGCAGATTATGGAAAATAGAAAAAAAGTTGCCTTTTATACACTGGGTTGTAAACTGAATTTTTCAGAGACTTCTACAATTGCCAGAAATTTTAATGACGAAGGTTTTGACCGCGTCGATTTTGAAGAAATAGCAGATATTTATGTCATCAATACTTGCTCTGTAACCGAAAATGCAGATAAGCAGTTTAAGCAGGTAGTTAGAAAAGCAATGAAGCTTAATGAAAAAGCCTTTGTTGCTGCTGTTGGCTGTTATGCACAATTAAAACCAGAAGAATTAGCAGCGGTTGATGGTGTTGATTTGGTTTTGGGCGCAACAGAAAAATTCAAAATCACGGACTATATCCATGATTTGAGCAAAAACGATATGGGTGAAGTTCATTCATGCGAAATTGCTGAAGCCGATTTCTACGTTGGAAGTTATTCTATTGGAGATCGTACTAGAGCTTTCTTAAAAGTTCAGGACGGTTGTGATTATAAATGTACCTATTGTACAATTCCACTGGCAAGAGGAATTTCTAGAAGTGATGCTTTAGAAAATGTTTTAAAAAATGCCAAAGAAATTTCGGCTCAAAATATCCGTGAAATTGTTTTAACGGGTGTTAATATTGGTGATTACGGAAAAGGGGAGTTCGGAAACAAAAAACACGAACATACTTTTTTGGATTTAGTTCAGGCTTTGGATAAAGTAGAAGGAATTGAGCGTTTGAGAATTTCTTCAATCGAACCGAATTTATTGAAAAACGAAACGATCGAATTTGTTTCTAAAAGCAGAACTTTTGTACCTCATTTCCATATTCCGTTGCAATCAGGAAGCAATGATATTTTGAAATTAATGAAACGTCGCTATTTGCGTGAAGTTTACACAGATCGTGTAAGCAAAATTCGCGAAGTAATGCCACACGCTTGTATTGGTGTTGATGTTATCGTTGGTTTTCCCGGAGAAACAGATGAACACTTTTTAGAAACGTATCATTTCTTAAATGAATTGGATATTTCGTATTTGCATGTATTTACGTATTCAGAAAGAGATAATACAGAAGCTGTTGATATGGAAGGTGTAGTTCCTTCTAATGTTAGAGCAAAACGCAGTAAAATGCTTCGTGGTTTGTCAGTTAAAAAACGTCGTGCTTTTTACGAAAGCCAGTTAGGGACAAACAGAACGGTACTTTTTGAAAGTGAAAACAAGGAAGGATATATTCACGGGTTTACTGAAAACTACGTAAAAGTAAAAACACCTTGGAATCCAGAATTGGTAAATACTTTGCAAGAAATCAATCTAACAAAAATAGACGAAGACGGAAGTGTACGTTTGGAGTTTTTGAATAAATTGGCGGAAGTTTAAAAAATATACTCAAAGTATTTGTCATTCCGAGGAACGAGGAATCGCACTCGAAACTCTACAAAGATTGACAATTATAGTATACGGAATTACTAGTGTGATTCCTCGTTCCTCGGAATGACAAAAAAAGCCTCTAATAAGAGGCTTTTCTGTTTTTATAAATTATTCATTTTCCTGAACAACCAATTTCAAAGAATTAATATAATCGGTATCAAATTCTATAACTCGAATTTTTTCGGGATTAAAACTTAATTCTCCTCCAAACTGACCTTGCGTATCTAAAAAATCGATAGTCAATTCTTCTTCATTTAATTCGATTAATTTTCCTAGATAAGCAGATTTAGATGATTTTTTTGCAATCTGAAAAATGCCATATTTCTCAGAAATAAATGTAATGATCGAAGCCAAATCTTTAATTGGGATAATATCATCCGAATTAATTTTTAATCCTTTCAAACGGATTACTTTTTCTGTAAAAGCCAAATCGTGATCTCGGTTAACAGCTTCAATGTTTTTATTTCTCAAAATAACAAAACCATCCAAAATGAAATCTACAGGATTATTTCGAAGCAAAATCCATTCATCAGAATAATCAATAAGAAATCCGGAGAAAATCTGTTTTTTATCCTGAAATTCTATTTCGACCAATTGTCTTAAATATTGTTCCATCATGTTTTTTTTAAATTCCAATAATTAAATTCCAAATTCCAATAATTTAATTCCAAATTTCAATACTAAAATTCCAAATTCCAATCTCAAAGTAATTGGAATTTGGAACTTCAAAAAATTGGAATTTATTTTTTTTTAAGGATTAGTAGACCAGATGCTGCTATTTTTAATAAACACTCTTCGGTTTAATTTTAATTGAGCAATGATTAAATCTGCCATGTCTTCAGACTGCATTACTTTTTCTGGGTTTCCATCAGTTAAGTTTAAGTCTTTTGCCATATCAGTTGCAACGGTACTTGGTGTTAAAGCTGTAACACGAATATTGTGTTTTCTCATTTCCTGCATCAAAGAATCGGTTAAGCCTAAAACAGCAAATTTAGAAGCACTGTAAGCACTTGTCAAAGCGTTTCCGTTTAATCCAGCAGTTGACGAAATATTGATGATGTCTCCAGTTTGTCTTTCGATCATATTTGGGATAATTGCACGAGTTGTGTAATACGTCCCCATTAAATTTACCTGGATAATTCTTTCCCATGCTTCTGGCTCTAATTCTAAGAATTTTCCAAAAAAAGCAATTCCAGCGCTATTGATTAAAATGTCAATACTTTTAAATTCTGCAATAGCTTTTTCAACCGCAGAATTGATAGAACTGATGTCAGAAACATCGGCAGACAAAGCCAAAGTTTTGACGCCCAGTTTAGCCGTTTCTTCTGCCAATTGATCGATATCACTTTTTGTTCTCGAAACTAAAATTAGATTTACGCCTTCTTTAGCCAAAGCAATTGCCACAGCTTTTCCAATTCCTTTTCCTGCGCCTGTAATAAAGGCATTTTTATTTTTTAAGTCGGTCATGATTGTATTTTTAGAAATGCAAAAAGCATCATTTTAAGTCTTACAAAAATAAGGTTTTGAAAACTAAAATGATGCTTTAAAAGATATTCTTAATCTAAGTTTAACAACTTTTTGTTATTCTTTCAGAACCATGTCTATACACATTACTGCTCCTAAAATTAACTGTCTCAACGGACTATCGGCTGCCACTGTCTCTTCAATTTGAAGCGCATAATTATCGGCACTTGTAAAAAACTCTTTTCCTAATCCGGCCCATTTTTTATTTACTTGAGCCAATTGTCTTCCTTCATGAGAGAATTTAAAATCCCAACCAGTCCATTTTCCTTGAAGTGTTGCAACTGGTTTTTCGTTTTTATCCAGAATATCAAACTTTCCTCCAATAGAAAAGAATTTTTGTTTGAAAGTTCCAACCAAACGATCTTTTTCGTCCAAAACTTCAACAGTAGATCTAAAGATTGCAACACCTCTTCTTACTGAAATTAATTTTTCGCCAGAAGCAGTTGTAATTTCAACATTAAACGGAGTTGCTCTCTTATAATCTGTAAAACGAAATACTTTGGTGAAAAAACCAAGATTGTTTTCTCGGCAGTTCATTATAATTTGATTGGTTTCTGGATGATAGATATCGTAATTGTTTGCGGCTTTGAACATTCCAACATGTTCTTTTACTAAAAATAGATTTTGGCTTAAAATAGGATTCATACGTGTGTAAAATAAGTTTTAAAAATAAAGTTGCAAATGTAATATAATTTTTATTAATTGTACAGTTTCGAAGTTTCAACTAAACGAATAAATTCTGCTTTATAACCTTCGCCGTCGTTTGAATTTCCTTGTTTAGCTAGTTTTATAATTTCTTTAGAAGATTTGTCAGCGATTAATTTTGAATCTCTTAATTTTAATCCGAACCAAGCTACGGCAGAACTAAATTTCATATCATCACTTGCTTTCTCTAAAATCACCGATTTATTTTCGATTACTTGAACCATTTCGATGCTTTTATCGCCATCAGGTTTTTTGTAACGGAATTTTATTGTAGCCAATTCATTGCTGTAATTTGTAGAATTTGTTTCGGTTTTAGTATATTTTAAAGCATCTGGCTGTTCGGCTAAATAATCGCTTTTTACTCCCGCTGGAATAATTTCATACAAAGCCGTAACGGTATGATTGCTACCCAATTCTCCTGCATCAATGGCGTCATTTTTAAAATCTTCTGGACGCAATTTTCTGTTTTCATAACCAATTAATCTATATGCCTGAACTTGTTTTGGATTAAATTCAATCTGGATTTTTACATCTTTCGCGATAGCAAACATCGAACCTTTGAATTCTTTTCCTAAAAAACGATTGGCTTCTTGAATATTATCGATGTAGGCGTAATTTCCGTTTCCTTTGTCAGCCAAGATTTCCATTTTGCTGTCCTTGTAATTTCCCATTCCGTAACCTAAACAAGTCAAGAAAACGCCTGTTTTTCTTTTTTCTTCAATTAATTTTTCCATATCAGAATTAGAAGAACTTCCAACGTTAAAATCTCCGTCGGTAGCCAAGATTACTCTGTTGTTTCCGCTTTTAATGAAATTTTCAGTTGCAATCTTATAGGCCAATTCAATTCCTGCTCCTCCAGCTGTACTTCCTCCGGCTTGCAAATTATCCAATGCATTAATAATTGTTTTTTTCTCATCTCCAGAAGTTGGAGGCAAAACCATTCCTGCAGCACCCGCGTAAACTACAATTGCCACTTTGTCTTTTGCTCTTAATTCGTTAACCAAAATTTTTAATGATTGTTTTAGCAAAGGTAATTTGTTCATGTCTTCCATAGATCCAGAAACATCAATCAAGAAAACAAGGTTTGAAGCGGGCAAATCTTCAGTTGGAATGTTTTTTCCTTGTAAACCAATTTTCAATATTTTGTTATTGGAGTTCCAAGGCGAATCGCTCACTTCTGTATTGATCGAAAATGGATGTTCATTTTTGGGCTGCGGATAAGTATATTTAAAGAAATTAACCATTTCTTCTACACGAACGGCATCTTTTGGAACTTGCTGTCCGTTGTTTAAAAAACGTCTGATATTGGTGTACGAAGCATTATCGACATCTATAGAAAAAGTAGAAAGCGGTGCAGTTTTAGGGCTTTCAAAAGTATTTTCTACAAAAGCATCATAATCTTCCTGAGTTGGTTCAGTCGGAATTGGCATAATGTTTAATTTTTTGTCCAATTCTTTTTCTGAAAGGTTTTTGTAGATTTCATTTTTGCTTGAAATGACTACAACACCATTTGAAGCTTTGCTTCCGTAAATCGAAGTTGCCGCTTGGTCTTTTAAAACCGAAACATTATCAATATCATTCGGATTAATTTTTGCCATTTGATTGGCTTTTACGGGAACTCCATCAATAATGTACGTTGGTTCATTTTTTGGAGAAATTGATGCAGTACCGCGAATAGCAATTGGAGCTGGTTTAGCAGAATATTCTTTATAGTTTCGAGCCTGAGTTTCTGCAGTTGAGCTTCGAACCACTGCCATAGCAGCAGCACTTATAATTTGTTTTTTTGGAGCGGTATAACCTGTAACGACAACTTCACTAAGTTCATTAGAACTATTTTTTAATGTAACATTAATAATATCTGACTTTTTTACAATAATAGTTTGAGATTCCATTCCAATGTAGCTAAAAATAAGAACTTCTCCTTTATGTGCCTGAATAGAATAGTTTCCATAATAATCGGTTTGACTGTTTTTTTGAGTTCCTTTAATTGTTATTTGAACACCGGGCAAAGGTAAATTAGATTCATCTGTGACAGTTCCGGTAATAGTTCTTTCCTGCGCCATACTTACGAAACATATAAGCATAGAAATGGCTGATGAAATAAGTTTTAGACTTTTCATGATAATAAGTTTTAAGATTAATGTTTTGATTTTGCTTTGTCAAAGCTGCAGACTTTGACAAAGCATAAGATTATTTTTTCGGAGCTGGTTTTCCGTTTTTAGTAGTGATTATAAGAACTCCCTTTTTTCCTCGTTCGCCATATTTAGAAGTGGCTTCAAGATCTTGCAAAATAGTTATAGTTTTAATTTCCTGTTTGTCCAAAGGAGCATAAGGACTTGTTGGGTTTTTGCCAAATAAATCTTCTTCAGAGTAATAGATGCCATCGATAATGTATAAAGGATCGTCTAGAACTACTAGAGACTCCACATTTTCAGGCTGTAAATTAGACATTTCTGCCTGCATCATTTTGTCTCTTTTAGCATCGTCACTGTGTGCCATAGCATTTCCGTTAAGAATTACCAAAGGAGCATTTTTCTTAGCTTTTTGAGCTGGTGCGGCTGCGTAAGCAACTTTCGCAGATTGTTTGTCTAGATAACTTCTTTCTTCTAAAGCATCTTTTTTTGAAGAACTAGCATCTTCTTCATCAAAACTTTCACTTATTGCGACTTTTGCAGGAATAGTAGCTTCTGCTTCAATTTTTGGTGTTACAACAGCTTGAATTGGTTCTGATTTAGGAATCATTGTTTCTTGAATCGCAACTCGTTCTTTGTTTTTAGTTTGATTTTCTAAAATTTTAACGGCTTCTTCATTAGAAACTATTTCTGAATCTGAGGTCGGAGTTGCCGCTTTTTTATCTAAAATGGGTTTTCCCAATTGTTTGGTTTCTTTTGCATCAAAAACCACTTTTGGCGTTTCTATTACAGTTTCTTTGTCTGCATGTAAAAATTGATATCCTAAAGAAATAAGTAAAAGAAGAGAAGCCGCAATTGCAATTTTCTTCCATAAAGCGATTGTTTTTTTATCTTCTTTTTTGTCCAGTTTTTCTTCAACACGCGACCAGACTTTTTCCATTCCTGGAAAGTCTTGAAGCTCGGCTTTTTGCGAAGCTTCTTTTATTTTATCGAATAATTTATCTTGATTGTCCATGACTATTTTGCTTTTTGATAATACAGTTTATTAACCAGTTCTTTCAGTTTGGTCTTAGCGGCATTCAATTGTGATTTTGAGGTGCCTTCAGAAATCTTTAGCATTTCGGCTATTTCTTTATGAGAGTAACCTTCAATAACAAAAAGGTTAAAAACAGTTTTACAGCCGTCAGGAATATGGTTTAATAAATTAAGTAGATCTTCTTCTTCCAACGTATTCAGTTCGTCGACAGAAGGTTGAGAAATCAGCTTTACGTCGTCTAAATACATGTTGAAGTTGGTTGCTTTTCTAATAGTCGCCAAACAATGATTTACAGTTATTCGTCTAGCCCAAGCTTCAAAAGCATAAGCTTCTTTTAATTGATCCAGTTTGGTGAAAATAGTAAAGAAAGAATCGGCTAATGCTTCTTCAATTTCTTCTTCCTTTTTTAAATATCTTTTGCAAAGGCGGTACAACTTAGGTGCCATGTATTCGTACACCTGACGCTGGGCGTCGCGGTGCATTTTTTTACAGTTTGCTATTTGAGTCTCGTTTATCACAATTGTTGTCTTTCTTGTATAGAGAGATAAAAAGATAAAAAGGTTGGGATGGGGGTGAAAAAAATATTAAAATATTTTTTTAGTTTCAAAGTTTCAAAGTTACAAAGTTACAAAGGTTTTACTGTAGAGACGCACTGCAGTGCGTCTACGCAAAGAATATCAAATAATGAATTTTCTCATTTTAGACGCACTGCAGTGTGTCTCTACAATAATATTGTAATCAAAATATTTTGTGTTTCTCTGCGAAAATCTTTGTGAATCTCTGTGTAATAGCTCTTTTGCAAAGATTCGCAAAATATTATTTAATCGGTAATGTCAATTTATAAATCTTTGTTTCTAAAAGCTCTGTGTCATTGTCTTCGCAAAGCAAAAACTCGATTTTATTATTTTCTTTTTTGTATAAAGTTAGACCTTCAAATTTATTGGTTGCCGTAATTTTTTGAGTGAAATCTATTTTCATCGTTTTAACGTCTATTCTTCCAATGAAACTTCCTAAGATTGCACCATCATCGTAAGTTGATTTAGTATCTTCTGCGGTTGAAAGGAAATAGATTTTATCACCGACCAAAACAGCATCGGTAAAACTGGAACGAACGCCTTTTATTTTTGGCAACTTGTAATTGACCGAAATCAGAGCAAATTCTTCTCCGAGATTTTTAGCGTGAATGGTAAAAATGGTGTTTTTGTTGGTAGCGCCATTTCCTCGATTGAATAAATACCAATTTTCTCCATCAAAAATAGCGCCTTCCAGATTAAAATCTTCGGGTTTTATTTCTCCAAAGCTCTGCATTACTGCATACAAATCGACTAAATTATTCTTTTGTAAAACCGTTTTTGATTTAATATCGAATTCAATCATTTTATTTCGTTTGTCGGTTGAGCCAGAACCAAAAACATACAATGTGTCGTTATGATGCGTTAGGGATTCAAAATCAGGTTTTAGATTTTTCTGAATATTTTGCGTCGGATTGTCAATTAAAGCGTGTTGATTTAATTGCTGATTCTGCATATTGTATTCGTAAAGGAATCCGCTGTTGTCGCCAATTACATAAAGCGCATCGTTATTGTAAAATAATCCTGATGCAGAACCGATTCCGATGATTTGAAATAATATTTCTAATGTGAATTTTTCCATGAATTGTTATTTTGAAAATGAGTGTCTAGCCCTGATAGAAATGGAAATACTTTGAAAAGAAATTGCATTTTTTCCTGACATAAGAAAGCGACCAACGGAAGCTCTTGTTATGGCTTTGGAAAAAAGCAGTTTATTGAAAAGTATTGCAATGAATAGCAGGAATATGCTTCGTAAAATTACTATATTTATAAGACAAAAAATGAAAAAGATATGAAATCAATAGATCCGAAAGATTTTAAAGTTGTAGATAAAATAAAGCTTAAAGAAATTCCAACTGTTTTGGATGTTAAAGCAGATGACAAGGAAAAAGAAGAAAAATTAAATAAGGTACAAGCCAAATTAAGCGATTTGCAAGACGTAATGTACGCGCACAACAAATACAGTGTTTTAATTTGTCTGCAAGGAATGGATACTTCGGGGAAAGATAGTTTGATTCGTGAAGTTTTTAAGGAGTTTAATCCGCGTGGAGTAGTGGTGCATAGTTTTAAAACGCCCACTTCAACAGAACTGGAGCATGATTATTTATGGCGCCATTATATTGCATTGCCAGAAAAAGGAAAGTTTGCCATTTTTAATAGAACCCATTATGAAAATGTTCTAGTAACCCGTGTGCATCCTGAATATGTCTTGGCCGAAAACTTACCAGAAATTAATTCTGTAGACGATATTACGTCTGATTTTTGGGGAAATAGAATTAAACAGATTAATAATTTTGAAAAACATATTGCTCAAAACGGAACAATCGTAATGAAATTCTATCTGCATTTGAGCAAAGAAGAACAGCGCCAGCGTTTATTGCGTCGTTTGGAAGAAGAAAAACACAATTGGAAATTTTCGCCAGGCGATTTAAAAGAACGCGGCTATTGGGATGAATACATGAAATATTATGAAGAAGCGATCAATAAAACATCGACTTCGCATGCACCATGGTATATTGTTCCTGCAGATGACAAAGAAATGTCACGCTATATTGTAGCAAAAATTATTTGGGAAGAAATGAAAAAACATACCGATATTAAAGAACCTGAGTTAGACGAAAAAACGGCAGCCAATATTGAATTGTATAAGAAAGAATTAGGAGAAAAGTAAATTGGTTAATGAGATAATTAGTCAATTAGATAATTTTTTTAGGACGAGACACAATAATAAAAAACCCGACAGACCATTCAGGCTGTCGGGTTTTTACCAAAAACAAAATAATAAATTAAACCTATTTTTTATAGTTTAAAACCATAAGCAACACGCAATGCTACTTGATTGGTTCTAAAATCGTGATAATCTTCGTAACGAACACTTAAGTCGATGTACTTGTTGGCATAACCAATTCCTGGAGCCCATAAAAAAGTTGTTTTATCGTAACCATTTGTTACTGCAAAACCAGCACCCAGTTCTCCTAAAACATAAAATTGATCTTTTAAGACAAAAGCTTTAAAACCAGCTTTGGCCGGAATAAATCCAAGATCTTTTATGTTGTTTCCGAGGTCATCTTTTCCCATAAATAGGTTTGTAAATCCCGTTGTTAAAGTCAAAGATGTTTTCTTAGAAAGATCATATTGTAAACGAACGTCTCCCCCAAGAGCCCAGTCGTAATCACCGTCGGTCGGTAATCCTCCATTTAATCCGACTCCTAATCTAAAACCCTGATCGTAATTTTCTACTCCGCTCTCTTGAGCAAAAGTTGTGTTGGCAAATAAAAACGCGAACGCAGCTAGGCATAACATCTGTAATTTTTTCATGGCTTATATTTTTGAAATTTCTATGATGTAAAATTATATTGGAGGCGTTTGGAGTTTGTTATACAATTTTTAAAAATCGTTACATAATATTGAGTTCGTCTTATTTTTGTCTTAAAATTGGCATATATTTTTATTGATAGGATAGAATTCGAAGCTTCTGACTATCTTTGCGCACAAAATAGAATAAAAGTGAATTCAAAGCAGTACACCAAAGAGTTTTCGTATAATTTAAGACTAGCTTATCCCGTAATTTTGGGTATGGTCGGACATACTTTAATTGGTATTGTCGATAATATAATGGTTGGTAAAATTGGAAGCACAGAATTGGCGGCAGTTTCACTTGGTAACAGTATGATTTTTATTGCAATGTCTTTAGGAATCGGATTTTCTACAGCCATTACGCCAATCGTTGCCGAAGGTGATGCGGAGAAAAACGATACCAAAATTCGTTCTGCTTTTCATCATGGATTATTTCTATGTACGATTCTAGGACTGGTACTTTTTACGGTTATCATGTTTGCTAAACCAATTATGGAATTGTTAAAACAGCCAGAAGATGTTATTGTACTTGCAAAACCTTATTTAGGATGGGTAGCTTTTTCTTTGATTCCACTTGTAATGTATCAAGGGTATAAGCAATTTGCAGACGGAATGTCTTTGACAAAATATTCGATGTATGCCATGATAATGGCAAATGTGCTTCACGTAGGTATAAACTATGTTTTGATTTACGGAATCTGGATTTTTCCAAAAATGGGAATTATTGGCGCAGCATTAGGAACCGTAATTTCGAGAATATTTTTGGTAATGTTCATGCATATTATGCTTTCGCGAAGAGATGATTTAAAACGATTTTTTAAAGGTTTTAGTTTTAATGAAATCAAAAAAACTATGATCAAAAAAATTATAAGTATCGGATTTCCTTCTGCAATGCAGATGCTTTTTGAAGTGGTTTTGTTTACCGCTTCGATCTGGCTTTGCGGAAACATCGGAAAAACAAGTCAGGCAGCCAATCAGATTGCTTTGAGTTTGGCTTCGATGACTTTTATGTTTGCAATGGGATTAAGCGTAACCTCTATGGTGCGTGTAAGTAACCAAAGAGGATTGATGGATTATAAAAAGCTGATTGTTGTTGCTCGTTCTATCTTTTTGCTTGCTATAATCTTAGAGACTGTTTTTGCAATTTTCTTTATTATTTTCCACGATTATCTTCCATACATTTTCTTAAATATGGAAAATACAGGACAAATTTTAGATAACGAAGAAGTTATTGGCATTGCTTCAAAACTGCTTTTAATTGCAGCTGTTTTCCAGATTTCTGACGGAATTCAAGTTGTGGTTTTGGGCGCTTTACGCGGATTACAAGACGTAAAAGTTCCAATGTACATTACTTTTGTAGCCTATTGGGTTATTGGTTTTCCGATTTCCTATTATTTAGGAGAGCACACAGAACTGAAAGCGCAGGGAGTTTGGGTCGGACTTTTGGCAGGTTTGACTGCAGCGGCAATTTGCCTTTATATTCGTTTTCATTACTTGACAAAGAGATTAATTGCTAAATCAGATATAGAATAATTAAATTTGAAAAATATATTTCACTGATTTTGAAGATTAAAACAAGAGAAATCGGTAAAAAAAAAAATAATCAATTACTAAAAAAAATAGACAGACATGGAATTACCTAAATTTTTACTTGGAGATAACACAGATTTTCCAGACGATATTTTTATCATTCACTTAGATTATCCAAGATTTATAATCAATTTGAAAGATGATGAGGTAGAGTTTTTAGAAGAAGCTGAAGATCTTGACGAAGCAGAATTAAACGCCGAAATGGAAGATTTAATTGAAAAAGCAAATGAGTTTTATGACAGAGAAATAAACCGTTACGAAGAGTAATTTGTTTGTCTGATTTTACGTTCTTATAACTATCTTAATGAAAAACTTACGTTTCTTAAAACCGATTTTTAATTTCATCGCAATCGGATTATTGATTACAACTCTAAGTCGAGTTTTTTTATTTTTTCTTTTTAAAGAAAGAGTAGTTCAAACGCCAGATTTCTGGTATATTTTTCCGATCGGTCTTCGAATGGATTTGATATTACTTTGTTATTTGTCGTTTCTTCCTGCATTACTAATTACCTTTTTGCCGAATAAATGGCTAAAATTTACCAATAAGTTTCTGGTAGTATATAGTTTTCTGTTTCTGTTTTTAATTCTTTTTGTAGAATTAGCTTCGCCAGATTTTGTAAAACAATATGATACACGTCCTAATAAGATTTTCTTAGATTATCTTATTTATCCGAAGGAAGTAGTAGGAATGCTTTTAAAAAGTTATCTGACTTCTATAATCGTAACATTTCTAATTTTAGGAGTTGCGCTTTATTTTGCTTTCAAAAAAGGAAAACAATTATTCTATACTTCAAGTGCAGAATACAAATTCAAGTTAATGATATTTCCATTAGTAGCTTTTTTATTGTTTTTTGGAGCACGTTCTAGTTTAACTTCAAAGCG
Organism: Flavobacterium chungangensis; assembly: GCF_042654045.1. NCBI lineage: Bacteria > Pseudomonadati > Bacteroidota > Flavobacteriia > Flavobacteriales > Flavobacteriaceae > Flavobacterium > Flavobacterium chungangensis. The sequence goes on along the minus strand of NZ_JBHSFY010000004.1, from coordinate 363,641 downwards.
TCCTATTAATGCGAGTAATGCTGTTTTTTCTACCGATCAATTAACAAACGCTCTTGGATTAAATTCATTTTATACGGTTGCTTTTGCTGCCTATTCAATCAAAAATGAAGGAAATACAAAAATGTATGGAAAAATGGATGAAGCCGAAGCTATTGCTCGTGTAAAAAAATACATGATCGCAGGGCCGAAGGATTTTACCGATACTGAAATTCCGTTTTTGCATGTCCAGCAACCAGATTCTTTATTGAAGAAACCCTACAATTTAGTAATCTTTTTGCAGGAAAGTTTAGGCGCAGAGTACGTTGGAATTTTAGGCGGCAAACCATTAACGCCAGAATTTGATAAATTATCTAAAGAAGGAACATTATTTACTAATTTGTATTGCACAGGAACCAGAAGTGTTCGCGGAATTGAAGCAGTAGTTACTGGATTTTTGCCTTCACCATCTGAAAGTGTTGTAAGATTAGGAAATTCACAGCAAGGCTTTTTTACCTTAGCAGATGCTTTAAAACAAAAAGGGTACGACACCAGTTTCATTTACGGAGGAATGGCCAATTTTGATAATATGGCTTCATTTTTTAATGGAAATGGTTTCCAAGATATTGTCGACCAAACCGATTTTGAATCTGATGGAAATAAATATGCTTTTAAAGGAACTTGGGGATATTCTGATGAAGATTTGGTAACCAAAGCCAATCAGTATTTTAAATCAAAAGGAGACAAACCGTTCTTTTCCTTAATGTTCTCGACTTCCAATCACGAACCTTTTGAATATCCAGCAGGAAGAATTAAACCTTATGATAAAAAGCCTAACACGGTAAATAATGCCATGAAATATGCTGATTTCTCTATTGGAAAATTCTTTGAAATGGCAAAAAAAGAGGATTATTTTAAGAACACCATTTTCATCGTAATCGCAGATCATAATACGAGAACATATGGTAAAAATTTAGTTCCAATAAATAAATTCCATATTCCAGCATTTATTATGGGACCAGGAGTTCCAAAAGGTGCAGTTTATGACAGACTGGCAAGTCAAATTGATATTCCGCCAACATTGTTAGGGTATTTAGGAATGCCTTTCGAAACGCCAATGGTAGGACGTAACTTAACAAAATTAGATTCAAAAGTACAAGGAAGATCTATCATGCAGTTTAATGACATTAATGCATTTAGAGTTGAAAATCAAGTTGTGATCATGCAACCCAATTTGAAACCATTGCAATTTGAAATCAAAAATGATACAACTTTAATTCCAGTTAAATTAAACGAAGATTTAGCAAAAGATGCCTTAGCGCATGTTATTACAGCAGGGAATTTGTATAAGGAAAGTAAGTATAAGCTTAGAACTAAAAAATAACAATATTTATTTTTTGTAGTATTTTATTTACTTTTGTAAAAAAAATACTAATGATTGAAATTACTGTAAAAGGAATTAAAAAATTTATTGGACATAATGAGATAGCTTTAACATCGACACATCATAAATTAAGTCTTCCTGTGATTAAGAGGATGTATAAAAAGATGGTTAATGGAATTAAGTTCGATGATATTAAAATCTTTGAAAATTTAGTTATTGATGGGCATCATAGATACATAAGTTCATTATTGGCTGAAATTGAAATAGGTAAAATTAAAAGCTTAAAATCATCTGCTACAAAAGAGTATAAATGGAATGATATTGAGTTTGATGAAAACGATTGGGATACTGATTCAAAAATTCAATACTTGAATGAAAGGGATGCAGAGTATAACCAAATTGATATAGAAACTATAAATGATATTGTTTCTGAATAATTTTTGTAAATTTGCAATATGTTGATACTGTTAGATATAGATGGAGTTATGGTTCCTGCTAATTCTTGGAAAAAGCCAGAATTTTTAAATGATGGATTTCCAGTGTTTAGTTCGAGAGCAACACTTGCACTTCAGAAAATTATTTCTGAAACAAGTGCAGATATTTTATTGACTACATCACACAAATCAAAATATAGTATATCTGAATGGTTTAAAATCTTTGAAATACGAGGTATACACGTTAATAAGATTGAAAGATTATCTGAGAACAACTCTTATTTAAACCGTAAAGAAGAGATTTTATATTGGTTTAATTCTAGAGTTGATCATGATAGTTTTGTAATATTGGATGATGATAAATCTTTAAATGGTCTGCCACTTTCTTTAAAAGAAAATTTGGTTCTAACCAGCCCTTTAGTTGGCTTAACAGACGAATTAGCTTTAGAGGCTATCTTAATTTTGAGAAAAGAAGAGCTTTATGCCTCTTAAAATGAAGAACTATTTTCTAATTTTCTTCATGTACATATTTAACAAATTCTGAGCAGCTGCAAAAGATGAAATTTCATTGTTTTGCACTGCTTTTTTGTTTTTTTCCAATAATGAAATAATTTCAGGGCGGTTATAAAAATTCTGTTTCAATTGCTCATTAATGGTTTCCATCATCCAGAAATGGTTTTGTTCGTTTCTTTTGTCTTGGAAAAATCCTGATTCTTTTGTCAATTCTAAATAATTAGAAATCGTACTCCAAACTTCGGGAATTCCATCTTTTGTTAGCGAACTGCAAGTGGTGACTTTAGGTTGCCAATTTGATTTTTTTGGAGGAAATAAATGTAAAGCACGATTAAACTCTAATTTCGCCTGATTCGCTTTTTTTATATTGTCGCCGTCTGCTTTGTTGATTACAATTGCATCAGCCATTTCCATAATGCCTCGTTTGATGCCTTGAAGTTCATCGCCTGCACCAGAAATTTTTAAAAGTAAAAAGAAATCTACCATACCGTGAACGGCAGTTTCACTTTGGCCAACACCAACTGTTTCGATAATTATAGTATCAAAACCTGCGGCTTCACAAAGAATAATCGTTTCTCGGGTTTTTCGAGCCACTCCGCCTAAAGTTTCTCCAGAAGCACTTGGTCTGATAAAAGCATTTTCATCTTTAACCAATTCTTCCATTCTGGTTTTATCGCCCAAAATACTTCCGTGCGAAAGCGAACTGCTTGGATCAACAGCCAATACAGCTACTTTTTTTCCAAGTTGAGTCAGATGTTTTCCAAAAGCTTCAATAAAAGTACTTTTTCCAACACCAGGAACACCTGTAATTCCAATTCGAATTGATTTATTGGCATGAGCCAAACAGCCTTGAATGACTTCGCCAGCTTTTTCAAAATGATCTGGATTGGTGCTTTCAATTAAAGTAATAGCACGGCTTAAAGAAGTTCTATTTCCTTCTAAAACACCATTAATTAATTCTTGAGAAGAAGGTTGTTGTCTGCGTTTGTTTTTAATTTGATTGATAGCCGAAATATTGGTGATTTCGGGAGGTGAAATTCCAGCTTTTTCAGATATGCTACCAGTTTGTTTATTAGAATTTGACAAAACGCACTTTTTAGAAATGTAAAAGTACAGAAAACAAAAACAGTTTCAAAAAGTTAGTTTGCTACCAATTACACGAATTTCCGCTAATTTGTTATTCTCAAAAGGAGTAAAAAAAAGTTTGCCACGAATTCACGAATTTTCTTTTTAAAATCTTTATCTAATATTATTCAAATTAATTCGAAAAAATAATCTCAAAGATTTTAAAAAGAAAATTCGTGAATTCGTGGCAAAAAAACTTAGTATCTTTTTAATACCCAGCAGTAAACCTAACTTGATGATGTTTTGGAGTTTCTACTTCATCAGCAATTACAACCGCTAAATCTTCTACAGATAAGATACTTCTTTGTTCGTCATTGAAAACCGGATTTTCTAAACCTAAACGGTATTTTCCAGTTCTACCTGTTTTAGTTCCAGCATGCATTTCAAAAGCAGGACTAAAAAATGCCCAGTCTAAATCTTTTTCTTCTTTAATGATATTTAAATAATGTCTTGCAGCATTGGCACCTGGGAAAATCTCTTTTGGAAAATCTGGAGTATCAACCGCTTGTAAATCTGGAGCAACATATAAACTTCCTGCACCACCGATAGTGATAAAACGTTTAACACCCGATTTTTTAACTGCTTCCTGAATAGCTTTGGATCCAGCTAAAAAGTCATCGTAAATATTTGGGTTAGTCCATCCTGGATTATAAGCATTAACCACAACATCATGACCTTTTAAGATCTCTGCCAAAGAATCAACATTAAAGATATCTGCAGCAACCCAAGTAGCGTTTGCTGTGTCTTTTGGAGTTCTTGCAATAGCAGTGATTTCATGTTTTCTATCTGCTAATTCGTTTAAAATTGCTGAGCCAACAAATCCTGTAGCTCCGATAAGTGCGATTTTCATAATATATAAATTTATTTAGTAATAAAAAATGTTACAGTTTAGGTTAAAAAAATAGTTTTAAAATTGATTCGAAAAATCTTCCAATGAAATACCTTCCAGCTGTAAGCTAACTTTCTGATTCATTTCGCTGTATAAATTCTCCAAATGCTGATTGATGTTTTTTCCAACAGGACAATCAGGATTGGGTTGGTTTTTAGCAAAACCTAAACCAATAGTTTCAAAGGTCATTTCGAATATTTGTTTTAAAGTCAGTTCGGCAGCATTAACCGCCAATTTTGTACCGCCATTTTTTCCTTCTTTACTTTCTACAACATGATGCGCTTTTAGGTTGGCAATTTCTTTTCGAACCAAAACAGGATTTAAATTAATACTTCCCGCAATAAACTCCGATGATAAATAATCATTAGGGAATTTATGCAATAGAGTAAGAATGTGAATCGTTATGGCAAATTTACCTGAAATCATACTGTAATAAAATATGTTACAAATTTATATCTTTTTGTAACACAAAATACTAATTTAACTAAAAATTAATTCTTTACCTCAAATTTTAAATACTTATTTTTGTCTTGATCTTAATATATGAACAACTTCATTCTCATATTTCTGTTTCTTTCACTCGGATTGATTTTACAGCGAGTAAAACAATTCCCGACTCATATTTACAAAACGCTCAATAAAATTGTTATTTATTTCTGTCTTCCGGCGATTACTTTATACCATATTCCGAAGATAAAATGGAGTAGCGAATTACTGTTTCCGATAGGAGCAGGGTGGATCACTTATATTCTAGCTTTTATTTTTTTTCATTTTTTGGGAAGAAGAAATGGCTGGTCGAATAAACTGATTGGATGTTTGATTTTGACGGCAGGATTAAGCAACAGCTCATTCCTCGGATATCCAATTATTGAAGCTTTATTTGGTAAGAAAGGCCTAGAAACGGCAGTTTTGGTAGATCAGCCCGGAACTTTTGTTGTGGTTTCAACACTTGGTGTTTTTACAGCCGCTTTTTATTCTAAAGGAAGCCCAGATGCCTTAGGGATTTTCAAAAAGATTATTTTGTTTCCTCCTTTCATAATGTTTGTTGTCGCTTGTTTAATGAATATTTTTCAAGTTGATTTAAATGAAAATCTTCAATCAGCATTATTAAAAATTGGAAGTTTGGTAACGCCTTTAGCTTTGCTTTCGGTTGGTTTGCAATTAACTTTTGATAGAAAAAGCCAGCATTGGAAATTTTTACGATTGGGGCTTTTCTTTAAACTGCTTTTAATTCCTTTTGTGATTTTTGTGCTGTATGTATTTATTTTTAACCAGCATTCTGAAGTTATAAAAATCACCATAATGGAAACTGCAATGGCGCCAATGATAACAGGCGCAATCTTAGCCTCAACATACGGATTAAAACCAAAATTAAGCAGTATGATGATTGGTTTCGGAATCCCGATTTCTTTTGTAACGCTTGCTTTTTGGTACTTCATTCTAAGTTTTATTTAAGAGTAAAATACTAATTATATCGATAAAGTAGAATTTTAACTTTTTTTTACCTTTTGAATGTTTTCTAAATGCATTTTTTAGTTAATTTTAGATGAACTAAAAAAATATAAATTATGTCAACATTAAGATTAGGCGATATAGCTCCAGATTTTCAGGCAGAAACCACACAAGGACCAATTAATTTTCACGAATGGTTAGGAGATTCTTGGGGTGTTTTATTTTCTCATCCAGCAGATTTTACTCCTGTTTGTACTACTGAATTAGGAACTGTAGCGAACTATGTTCCAGAATTTCAAAAAAGAAATACTAAGGTTATTGCTTTGAGTGTAGACGGTTTAGACTCGCATAAAGAGTGGATTAAAGATATTAACGAAACTCAAAATACAGAAGTAAATTTCCCAATCATTGCAGATGAGGATAAAAAAGTAGCAAATCTATATGATATGCTTCATCCAAATGCAAGTGATAAATTTACGGTTCGTTCTGTTTTTGTTATCGGTCCAGATAAAAAAATCAAATTGACTTTAACATATCCAGCTTCTACAGGTAGAAATTTTGATGAATTACTTCGTGTAATTGACAGTTTGCAATTGACAGCAAATTACAGCGTTGCAACACCAGCAAACTGGAAAGATGGAGAAGATGTGGTAATTGCACCTGCAATTCCAGATAGCGACATTCCAGCAAAATTCCCGAAAGGACACACGCCTATCAAACCTTATTTGCGTTTGACACCGCAGCCGAATAAATAATATTCTGAGTTTCTAAGTTTCTGAGATGCTGAGATTCTAAGATTTTTCAAAATAATAAATAAATATTAAAGCGCTAAGATTTCATTATGAAATCTTAGCGCTTTATTTTTTACGAAAGTTTAAAAAGAGGCAAAATAAAAACTTAAAATCTCAGCATCTCAGAAACTTAGGGACTTACTTCGCTGCCAACAAAGCATTCATTCTTTTCTTGTCTCCTACAACCCATAGAATATCGTTTTTCTCTAGGAGCAAACTAGATTCAGGATTTAAGATACGATTTCCGTTTCGTTCAATTCCTACAACCATTCCATCTGTTTTGGCTCTGAATTGTCCGATGCTTTTTTGAATAAATTCGTCTTGAGAAACTTCAAGCTGACGTAAAACAATATCAGTTTCTTCTACTTTTGCAGGCGGTTCTGTTTCGTTTTGAGTTAAGAATTTTGTGAATTCTGTAATTTGAGCATCAGTTCCGATTACGCAAATTTCGTCGCCTGGAAACAAACGTTCGGTTTTGGTAGGAATCGGAATTGTGACTTCTCCTCGTTTAATGTAAGCGATATTAATTCCTAATTGCTCGCGAATTTTAAGTTCTTGTAAAGTTTGTCCAACCAGATTAGATTCCTTTTTAATTTCGAAGAAAGACATGTGTCCGTCCCATGGCATTAAATTAGCATATCTTCTGTCGATCTTTTTGTTTTCACGATCGTTAAGATTCTTTAAAAAGTGACTTTCAATTCTGTGGTATTGCTCGTTTAATTTTTTAGGAAAAAGTTGATAAGCTCCAATTGCAATAATCAGCGCGACGAAAGCAACCAAAGGAGAGAAGAAAATATTCAATAAAAACCCGACAAAGAATAAACCAAGGCTCATTCTAATCAAAATAAGCATTAAAAGTGCGCCACGATATTTACGTTCTTCCCAAAGAGCTTCAACTTCATCTACTTTTACACGACGAAGCGAAAGTGCCCATAAAAATGGTGCAATTACAACCAAAGTGAGTAAAGCGGCTAAAGTATTTCCGAATCGGGTATCGGCTACTAAAGGCGCTACAAATTTGGATGACAATAATATGATAGCAGTAATAATGATCGTATGAAGAACAATTTGTGTAATCGAAGAACGAAGTACAATCTGCCAGGTGCTGACAGATTTAATCGCTTGCGCATTTACACTATAGCGGTTAATATTTTTAACCCATCTTTTAGGCATTTTTGCTTCTAAAAAGAAAGCAAAACGCTCTGAATATTTAATTAAGAAAGGAGTAGTAAATGTTGTAATTGCAGATACTGCCACGATAATAGGATATAAGAAATCGCTGGTCACTTTTAAAGTCATTCCAAGCGTTGCAATAATAAAAGAGAACTCTCCAATTTGAGCCAAACTCATCCCAGTCTGAACAGATTGTTTTAAAGGCTGGCCAGAAATTAAAGCTCCGATAGAAGAACTGAATGCTTTTCCGAAGATGGTCAATAAAGTGATTATAGCCACAGGAAGCGCATAATTTACTAAAGTAATTGGGTTGATTAACATTCCTACCGATACAAAGAAAACAGCACCAAAGAAATCTTTTACGGGCTGAATTAAATGTTCGATTTTTTCTGCCATTGTAGTTTCAGCAATAATAGATCCCATAATGAAAGCGCCTAAGGCTGGAGAGAAACCAACATTTGAAGCAAAAATCACCATCATTAAACATAAGGCTAATGAGATTATCAAGAGCATTTCGTCTGTTAAGAGATGTTTTGCTTTTTTGAAAATAGTGGGAATAATAAAGATTCCTCCTAAAAACCAGATAATTAAAAAGAATACAAGTTTTAAAACAGATTGCAATAATGCAGTTCCAGAAACCTGATCGCTTACGGCAATAGTTGATAATAAAACAAGCATCAAGATGGCAACAATATCTTCTACAATTAAAGCTCCGAAAACAATCCCAACGAATTTTTTTCCTTTAACCCCCAATTCGTCAAAAGCTCTAATGATAATGGTTGTAGATGAAATAGAAAGTGTAGCTCCTAAGAAAATACTATCCATTTTTCCCCAGCCCATCCATTGTCCAACGCCATAACCAATTACGGTCATAAATAGAATCTGGGTTATGGCGGTGACAGACGAAGTCCCTCCAACCTTCATTAGTTTCTTAAAGCTGAATTCGAGTCCTAAACTGAAAAGTAAAAATATAACCCCGATTTCGGCCCAGACTTCAACACTCTTCATGTCGGTTATGGATGGGAAAAAATCAAAATGGTTTCCAGCCAAAAAACCTGCAATCAGGTAGCCTAAAACCAAAGGTTGTTTCAATCTTCTAAATAATAGAACGGCAATTGCGGCAGTCATTAGGATTAAACCTAAATCACTAATTAAAGGTTGTAAGTGGTGTGTAGTTTCAGCAGTGGCGCTTAGTGCAATCATAAGTGGCATTTTGGTTTTCAGTGAGCTTGATCCAGCTTTTTATTTAAAGTTTTTTGTTCAAATTCTGGCTTTCTGAACAAAAGACTTTTTTAATGCAATTCACTGAACTCCAACTAAAATAAAGTTAAGTGAAGTAATCTGGACTACCCCGGGTTAAATAAAAAAAGCTATCTCGATAAAGATAGCTTTTTTTGATAAAATATTTGGTATTTTTCTTAAATTCCTGTGTAGTTACTAGGTGTTATCGCTAATAATTCTGCTCTAACTGCATCTGAAACTTCCAAGGTTGCAATGAAATTATGAATCGCATTTTTGTCAATTGCTTCATTCGTTCTTGTTAAGCCTTTTAAAGCTTCATACGGGTTTGGATAAGCTTCACGACGTAAAATTGTCTGAATAGCTTCAGCCACAACTGCCCAGTTTCTTTCTAAATCTTCAGCAAATTTGTTTTCGTTTAAAAGTAATTTGTTTAAACCTTTCAAAGTTGCTTCAAAAGCAATAATTGTATGTCCGAAAGGAACACCAACATTACGCAAAACAGTGCTGTCAGTTAAGTCACGCTGTAATCTTGAAATAGGAAGTTTTGCAGCCAAGTGTTCAAAAATTGCATTTGCAATTCCTAAGTTTCCTTCAGAATTTTCAAAATCAATTGGGTTTACTTTATGAGGCATTGCAGATGAACCAATTTCTCCAGCTTTAATTTTTTGTTTAAAGTAATCCATTGAGACATAAGTCCAAATATCACGATCTAAATCGATGATGATCGTATTGATTCTTTTTAAAGCATCAAAGAAAGCAGCAAAATGATCGTAATGCTCAATTTGAGTGGTTGGGAAAGAATGCTTTAAACCAAGATCGGTTTCAACAAATTTATTTCCGAATTGTTTCCAGTCAATTTGCGGGTAAGCTACGTGATGCGCATTAAAGTTTCCTGTTGCTCCTCCAAATTTAGCTGCAAACGGAATGTTGAATAACAAACGCATTTGCTCTTCTAAACGCTCTACGAAAACCAAAATCTCTTTTCCTAAACGAGTAGGAGAGGCTGGTTGTCCGTGTGTACGCGCTAACATCGGAATGTCTTTCCATTCAACACTTAATTCTTTTAATTTTGCAATTACTGCAATTAAGGTTGGCATATAAACTTGCTCAAACGCTTCTTTTGTAGAAAGCGGAATAGCAGTATTGTTAATATCTTGAGATGTTAATCCGAAGTGAATGAACTCCTTGTATTGAGATAAACCTAATTTCTCAAAAGCATCTTTAATAAAGTATTCAACTGCTTTTACGTCGTGGTTGGTTACTTTTTCAGTTTCTTTAATCCAAAGCGCATCTTCTGTTGAGAAGTTTTTGTAGATATTTCTCAAGCTTTCAAATAAACTAGAATCAATACCTTGTAACTGAGGCAACGGAATTTGGCATAAAGCAATGAAGTATTCCACTTCAACCAAAACGCGGTATTTTATTAAAGCTTCTTCAGAGAAGAAAGGTGCTAAATTTTGAGTTTTATTTCTATATCTTCCATCAATTGGTGATATAGCATTCAATTCGTTTAGAGTAGTCATTGTTATGTTGTTTTTCGAAAGGTGCAAATATAAGCTATTGTTAAAACTTCTGAAAGCTATATTGATGCTTAAATTATGGTTTTGAAAATTTTATCCCAGATTGTAAAGTAAAAGCCGTAATTGTGAGATTCATTTTTATGATGATCATTATGAAATTTAGTAGTCGAAATCCACTTTGTGAAGTAATTGCTGTACCAAAAAGATGGAAATATGTCTTTTTTTAAATGCCCAAATATCCCATAAGAAAGATTTAGAATCAAATAAACAATGATACTCAGGTAATTAAACTGCAAAATAGTAATTAGAAACAGCCATATAAAACCGAAACCTAGAGTTTCTATTGGATGTAGAACATACAAACTATAAACATTGGTTTCTATGTGTGTATGATGCAGTTTATGAATAGGGTACATCCATTTTAAATGATGAACCAGAAAATGAAAAAGGAACATTAAAAGATCCATTAGCAGAATCAATAAAAGCGTATCAAAAATGATAAGTTTTAAGGATTCAGAAAAATCTACTTTCAGGATTCCGTAGCGATATAATTCAAAACCTATTAAAGTGATGAATGTGTTGCAAAGTAGAGTAGAAAACACCCATTTTCGATCTTTATTCTTTAAAAAGGTATTTTCGGGTTCGATTACTTTTCCAATTAAAACAGATAAACCTACTAACGCTGCATTTTCTATTAAAAAGAAAATAAAGAGCCAGAATATATTAAACTGAAATAACTGTTGTAACCAGCTTTCAAAAATCATGTTGTTTTTTCTAAGTTCAGTAATTTTTCTCTTAAATCGGCAACTCCTTCAGAAGCAAATTTGGCAATGGTTTCGACTTTGTTACGAAGATTCGGGATTGAAATTGGTTTCGGATCTATATAAAAAACGGGTGTTGTGCTTGGTGTATAAGCAATTAATCCAGCAGCTGGATAAACTTGCAATGAAGTTCCAATTACGGCAAAATAATCTGCGGTTTCTGTAATGTCAATAGCTTCTTCAAGTGCAGGAACTTCTTCGCCAAACCAAACAATATGTGGACGTAATTGATGCCCGTTTGTATCTAAATCTCCAGTTTGCAAATCTTCGGTCCAGTCTAAAATTAGATTTTTATTTTGTGTGCTACGTACTTTTAATAATTCGCCATGCAAGTGCAAAACATTTGAACTTCCTGCACGTTCATGAAGATCGTCAACATTTTGAGTAATAATTTGTACGTCAAAATCTTTTTCCAATTCAGCCAAAATGATATGTCCAAGATTCGGATTTACTTCTTTTAACTGCTGGCGTCTTTTGTTGTAAAAATCGAGAACCAATTCTTGGTTTTTATGCCAGCCTTCTGGAGTGGCAACTTCCATTACATCATGCCCTTCCCAAAGACCGTCGCTGTCGCGAAAAGTTTTAATTCCGCTTTCAGCACTTATTCCTGCTCCTGTTAAAACAACAAGTTTCTTTTTCATTTTTAGTTTAATTAAAAGATAAAAATAGTGATTTCTTTGTTCAAATGACTAGTAAGTACAAAGGATTAATAATGCTTTTTTATGGAAAATAAAGGGTATTTATACTCTTTGTCTCTCGTTCTGAATTATTTAGTTTTAATGTCACGTTTTATAAAAGTGATGCTAAAATGATTTTAATTCAATTTACGGGTTTATCTGGTTCGGGAAAAACGACATTGGCAGAAAATGTCAGACATCTTTTGCTTCAAAATAATTATGAAGCCGAAATTGTAGATGGTGATGTGTACCGACAAACGATTTGTAAAGATTTGGGATTTTCTAAAGAGGACCGTTGCGAAAATGTAAGACGTCTTTTTAATGTTGGGCGAAATCTAATTGAGGAAAAGAAAATAGTTCTCATGTCGGTTATTAATCCATATGAAAATCTTAGAAATGAATTAAGGTCTTTTGAATTTGTAAAAACAGTATTTCTGGATTGCGCCATTTCTAATTTGATCGAAAGAGATCCAAAAGGCTTGTACAAAAGAGCATTGTTGCCAGACAGTGATCAAAATAAAATTAAAAGTTTTACAGGAATAAGCGATGTTTTTGAAATTCCTAAAAAAGCCGATTTAGTATTAAAAACAGATTCTGAAGCCGTTTCAGTTTCTACCCATAAACTCTACCATTTTATACTTAGCAATTTAAATTTTTAAGGTTATGAATCCTTCTTCTTGTCAGCTTCCGATTTCTTTCTCGATAGAAAAACTGCAAAATGATTTATTGATTTGCGAAACCAATTTATGGACACCACATTTTAATACCAATCGGTATGAAGGAAATTGGACAAGTGTTTCTTTACGATCGCAATCGGGTTTAGAGAATGATATTTTTTCTTTTCCAGACAAAGAGTATAAAAATACGCCTTTGCTTGACAGTTGCTCTTATTTTAAAGAAATAATGGATTGGTTTGAATGCGAAAAAGAAGCTGTAAGATTATTAAGACTTGGGCCTAATAGCGAAATTAAAGAACATGTTGATAACGATACTTCCTATGAAGATGGATTTTTTAGAATTCATGTTCCAATTATTACAAACTCGGAAGTTTATTTTTATGTCAATCATCAGCAGGTTCCAATGAAAATGGGAGAATGCTGGTACGCCAATTTTCAGTTGCCACATAGCGTGCTGAACAAAAGCCCAGAACCTAGAATTCACTTAACTTTGGATTGCATTAGAAATGAATGGTCCGATGAATTATTTTCTAAAATGGGTTTTGATCTGAATTATGTGCCGAAATATGAATGTTCAGATGAAGTGAAAAGACAGGTTATTGCTGAGCTTTCTAGAAATCCATCGGAGACAAATGCCAAAATTATTGCCGAACTTCAATCACAAATGAAATAAAAAAATGGAAAATGTAAAAGATTTTATTTCAAATTGGATTCCGATTAAATTGATCGAAAAAGATAATGAGGTTTATTTCGAATGGATTTATTTTGCTGATATACCATTTGCAGAACCTTTTTTTGAAGAAACCATTGTAAAATGCCAAAGCCATGACTACAATTCAAAATCATTTAAATTAATAAGTACAGCAGAGAATATTATTGACTGGTCTAAAGAACTCGATTTTGTAGAATTAAAAGGATTGGTTTTTCATGTGTCAAGATGCGGATCTACTATGTTGAGTCAGTCTCTTGCCACTTCATCTGAAAACATAATGGTTTCTGAAGCTCCTATTATCGATCAGATTTTAAGAAGTAATGCTTTTGATTCCGCAATCAAAACCACTTTGCTGAAATCGGTTTTGAGATTTTTGGGACAAAAAAGATTTTCCGAACAAAAACACTTGATTATAAAACTAGATGCTTGGAGTATTTTTAAAGCTTCTTATTTAAGATCTGTTTTTCCTGAAATTCCGTTTGCATTATTGTACCGAAATCCAGCAGAAGTTTTAAGATCGCACCAAAAAATGGCAGGCATGCATATGGTTCCAAATTTAATTCCTTCAAGTGTTTTCGGAATCACTTCTAAAGAAATTGAAGAAGTAAGTTTTCAGCAATATCAAGTTTTGGTTTTAGAAAAATATTTTCAAAGTTTTCTAGATTTTTACGAAAGAGACCAAAATATAATAATGCTTAATTACAATGACGGGATGAAGAATGTAATAGAGCGATTCATAGCTTTTGTTAATATTGATTTTTCTGAAAGCGAATTAAATGTCATGCTGGAGCGTCTTAAAAAACATTCTAAAAATGAACAAGCAGTTTTTACTGGAGATTCATATAAAGACGATATTTTGTCTGTGAATTTAGCTCAGCTCCATGCTTTGCACGAAAAACTTAATGTCAATTTTATTGCAGATTTGACAGGCTGAAAAAATCTGTTTAAACCTTCTTTCTCATTTATTTATTATTTTTGCGCCAAACATAAATAAAATGATTGATTTAGATTACCTCGCATTCTTAGAAAATATATTGACAGAAAACAGAAAAGCTAATTTTTTAAAAGTACTAGAAAATAGAACAAAGCATTTTACAGTTGCAGTAGAAGATGTTTATCAAATGCATAATACAAGCGCAGTAATGCGAAGCTGTGAAGTTTTTGGAATTCAGGAATTAAATGTAATTGAACAGCGTTTTGGAAAAAGAATCGACAAAGAAATTGCTTTGGGTGCGCAAAAATGGGTTGACATCAATCGATTTGATTCGGTTTCAGGATGCCTTTCCGATTTAAAAAGTAAAGGATACCAAATTATTGCGACTACTCCACATGAGAAAGATTGTATGTTGGAAGATTTCGATATTACAAAACCAAGTGCTTTATTCTTCGGGACAGAAAAAGAAGGGTTGTCACAAGAAATTATGAATAACGCCGATGGTTTCTTAAAAATACCAATGGTTGGTTTTACAGAAAGTTTAAATATTTCTGTGTCGGCTGCCATTATCATTCAGAGTTTAACTAACAGACTTCGCAGATCTGATGTTAATTGGAAATTGAGTGAGGAAGAAATTTTAGTGAAACGTTTGCTTTGGGCTAAAAATTCTATAAAAGATATAAAACGAATTGAAGAACGTTATTATCAGGATAACCCTAGGGATTAGTGTTCAGTGTTCGGTATTTAGTGTTCAGTCTCAGTCTTGGTCTCAGTGTTCAGGGCTACGAGAGTGAGTTGGGGAATTAGTATTCAGTCTCAGTTTAGGACGAGGTCGTGAATTGGAAATAAAGATAATTTTCTAAAAAATAAAAGACCGATAGTTTAAACTATCGGTCTTTTTTATGGATTTAAAATTCAGCAGGTAAACTGTAACAGGATACTGCGACTGAATACTTAAAAATTTATTAGTTAATTAAAACCCAAGTTCCAGCAGCTATTAAAGCTTCTGCTTTTTTGTACTTCATTGTTTCTGTTTTACCAGTAGCAATTTCTTGAACAACAACAGTATCATTTCTGTTGATTTTTGGCATATCTCTAACAATAGTTTCAGTAACCTGACGCTGTTGAGTTTCTCCAGCTTCACGGTTTAAGCTTTCGCTATTTGGAATTTCGTCTTTACTTAATTGTAAATTTTCTTTTGGACGAGCTACTTCTCTTGCTTCGTGAATTTCAGGAGCGTTTTGAGCTGGTAAATCACCTTTGAATAAGAATGAAATAACTTCTTTATTAACGTTGTCCAACATTCCTCTAAACAAGTTGAAAGCTTCTAATTTGTAAATTAGCAATGGATCTTTTTGTTCGTGAACAGCCAATTGAACAGATTGTTTCAATTCGTCCATTTTACGCAAGTGTTTTTTCCAAGCTTCGTCAACAATAGAAAGTGTAATGTTCTTTTCGAAATCAGCAATTAATTGAGCGCCTTGGCTTTCATAAGCTTTTTTCAAGTCAGTCACTACATTCAAAGTTTTGATTCCGTCTGTAAATGGAACTACAATTCTTTCGAAATGGTTATTTGGCTCTTCGTAAACTCCTTTGATAATTGGGAAAGCTTCTCTTGCGCTTCTTTCTGTTTTTTCAGTATAGAAAGCTAAAGCTTCTTTATATACTTTTCCTGTAACTTCGATATCATTTAATTTCGTGAAATCTGCTTCAGAAATTGGAGAAGTGATTCCGAAATAACGAATTAAATCAAACTCAAATCCTTTAAAATCATTTGTTACTTTACTGTTGCTTACGATTAATTCGCAAGTATCATAAAGCATATTCGCGATATCCAGTTTCAAACGCTCTCCGAACAATGCGTGACGACGACGTTTGTAAACTACTTCACGTTGAGAGTTCATTACGTCATCATATTCTAATAAACGTTTACGAACACCAAAGTTGTTTTCTTCTACTTTTTTCTGCGCACGTTCGATAGATTTAGTCATCATAGAATGCTGAATAACTTCACCTTCTTTCAATCCCATTCTGTCCATTACTTTCGCAACTCTTTCAGAACCAAATAAACGCATTAAGTTATCTTCAAGAGAAACATAGAATTGAGAACTTCCTGGATCTCCTTGACGACCAGAACGACCACGTAACTGTCTGTCTACACGACGAGAATCATGACGCTCTGTACCAACGATTGCTAAACCTCCTGCAGCTTTTACTTCTGGAGATAATTTAATATCGGTACCACGACCAGCCATGTTTGTTGCAATAGTTACAACTCCAGCTTTACCCGCTTCTTCAACGATTTGTGCCTCTTGCTTGTGCATTTTAGCGTTCAATACGTTGTGTGTGATTCCTCTCATTTTAAGCATACGGCTTAATAATTCTGAAATCTCTACAGAAGTTGTTCCAATCAAAACTGGTCTTCCAGCTTGAGATAGTTCCGTAACATCTTCGATTACAGCGTTGAATTTCTCACGTGTTGTTTTGTAGATGTAATCTTCCTTGTCAATTCTTGCAATTCCGCGGTTTGTTGGAATTTCAACAACATCCAATTTATAAATCTGCCATAACTCACCTGCTTCTGTAACCGCTGTACCAGTCATACCTGCCAGTTTGTTGTACATTCTGAAATAATTCTGTAATGTAACAGTTGCAAAAGTTTGAGTTGCAGCTTCGATTTTTACGTTTTCTTTTGCTTCGATCGCTTGGTGAAGACCGTCTGAGTAACGACGCCCGTCCATGATACGACCTGTTTGCTCATCGACAATCATAATTTTGTTGTCCATGATAACGTACTCTACATCTTTTTCGAATAAAGCATAAGCTTTTAAAAGCTGAGTAAGAGTGTGAATACGCTCGCTTTTTACTCCAAAATCTTGGAATAATCTTTCTTTAGCTTCAGCTTCAGCGTCTTTATCTAATTTTTGTTTTTCAATTGCAGCGATTTCTGTTCCAATGTCTGGTAAAACGAAGAAATCTGCATCAGTATCTCCAGAAAGGTATTTAATACCATTGTCTGTTAATTCTACTTGATTGTTTTTCTCTTCAATCACAAAATACAAAGCTTCGTCTACTTTGTGCATTTCGCGATTGTTATCTTGCATGTATTGATTTTCAGTTTTTTGAAGCAATTGTTTAATTCCTTCTTCACTTAAAAATTTAATTAACGCTTTGTTTTTAGGTAAACTTCTGTAAGCTCTTAATAATTGGAAACCTCCATCTTTAGTATTACCTTCTTTAATTAATTTTTTAGCTTCAGCTAAGAAACCATTCGCTAACTGACGTTGTTGTGCAACTAAGTTTTCGATTTTTGGTTTCAATTCGTTGAATTCGTGACGATCTCCTTGCGGAACTGGTCCAGAAATAATAAGAGGTGTTCTGGCGTCATCAATTAATACAGAGTCAACCTCGTCGACAATTGCAAAATTGTGTTTTCTCTGCACTAAATCGCTTGGAGAGTGCGCCATGTTATCTCTTAAGTAATCAAAACCGAACTCATTGTTAGTTCCGTAAGTGATATCAGCATCGTAAGCTTTTTTTCTTTGCTCTGTACTTGGCTGGTGATTATCGATACAATCAACAGATAAACCGTGGAATTCGAATAAAGGAGCTTTCCAAGTGCTATCACGTTTTGCCAAGTAGTCATTCACTGTTACTAAGTGAACTCCATTTCCAGTCAAAGCATTTAAATAAAGTGGAAGAGTAGCAACCAAAGTTTTACCTTCTCCCGTTTGCATTTCAGCAACTTTACCTTCGTGTAATACCATACCACCAATTAACTGAACATCGTAGTGAATCATGTCCCAAGTGATGTCTTTTCCAGCAGCATTCCATTTGTTTGCCCAGATCGCTTTTTCGCCATCAATAGTAATGTATGATTTTGTTGCTGAGAATTCGCGGTCTTTTGGAGTTGCAGTAACTTCAATATGAGAGTTTTCTTTAAAACGACGAGCCGTTTCTTTTACTACAGAAAACGCTTCTGGAAGAATTTCCAATAAAGTTTTTTCAGAGATTTCATAAGCCTCTTTTTCAAGAGCATCTATTGCATCATAAATGTCTTCTCTTTTATCGATGTCTTCGATGTTTTCTACTTCTGCTTTAAGCGAAGCAATTTTAGCATCTTTATCGGCTCTAGCTTCTTTTATTCTGTCTTTAAAATAAACGGTTCTTCCTCTTAACTCGTCGTTTGATAGACTCATTAAAGGAGCTTCGAATGTTTTAATTTTGTTTAAGTAAGGTTGTAAAGCTTTGACATCTTTCTGCGACTTGTCGCCGACAAAGACTTTAATAATACTGTTTATGAAACTCATGATTTATTGTATTTCTTTATTATATATATGTATTTGAACCAAAAAAAAAGTCTCTATGATGAGAGACTTTTTCCTTTGGTTTATTTTTTAATATTCATCCTCATTCCAAAGATAATCTTCGTCTGTTGGATAATCAGGCCAAATTTCTTCCATTGATTCATATATCTCACCTTCGTCTTCGATTGATTGAAGGTTTTCTACTACTTCTAATGGAGCACCTGCTCTGATAGCGTAGTCTATAAGTTCATCTTTGTTAGCAGGCCATGGCGCATCACTTAAATAAGATGCTAATTCTAATGTCCAATACATCTGTTATCTGTTTAGTTTGTGCAAAAATAAATTTTTTACTGAAAAAGACAAGTAAATTTTGATTTATTTTAATAAAATTTAAGAACGTCGATTATTAAATTCCAATTTTTAAATTCCAAACTTCAAAAAAGAAGTTTAAAAACCAATATTTAAATTCCAAATCCCAATGTTGGAAGGCTTTTTTTGTTTTTTATAAATTCAAAAGAATTTAAATTTTTCTCTTGGAATTTGGGATTTCAAAAATTTGGAATTTTCAGAAAATTCATTTTCTGGGTATCCATTTCACTTCCTCCGCTTTTAAGTCAAACGACAACTTCCGTGCCAAGACAAAAAGGTAGTCAGAAAGTCGGTTTAAGTACATAATTGCTATTTCAGGAACGGGTTCATTATGACTTAAATGTACTGCTAAACGTTCTGCGCGACGACAAATACAGCGCGCTATATGACAATGTGACACGGTAGGATGGCCGCCTGGTAAAACAAAATGAGTCATTGGCGGAAGGCTTTCATCCATTTTATCTATTTCGTTTTCCAGTAATTCGATATCTGAGTCAATTATGCCAAGATTTTCTAAGCGAAGTTTTCCGTTTTTTAAAACTTCTTTTTCTTGTGGAGTTGCCAAAATGGCACCAACGGTAAAAAGACGGTCTTGAATCTCTATTAAAATAGTTTTATAATGCGAATCCATTTCTTGGTCACGAATCAATCCGATATAGGAATTCAATTCGTCAACAGTTCCATAACTGTCAATTCTAATATGGTCTTTGGGTACACGCGTTCCTCCAAAAAGAGCTGTTGTACCTTTATCGCCTGTTTTGGTATATACTTTCATTTTTTAAGATGCTAAGGTTCCAAGGTGCTGAGATGCTAAGTTTTTAGTTTTCTTTGAAACCGAGTTCATCATGCAGTTGAGTTAATTTTTTTTGAGCTTGATTGTTGAAGTTTCCACTTACTCCCTCAACAAAATTAGCAGTTGATTGAAGCTGGTAACAGCTTAGACAAACCTGAGTTTGACAAATTACTGTATTATTTTTGAAATATATAAATGCAAGTCTTGGCTCATAACAGCTTGCTATATTTGGATTTTTATATGTTTTTTTGTTTCCAATAATCGAATTTAATCTTAAAATCTGATTTTGATTAAGTTTTTTCGTTTGACTAATTGTATTTATATATTTTCCTTTTTCATTAATAGGATTAAAGAAATGTTCACCAGAAAAACCAATATAATTTATTCCGATCACAGAGTCACATTTTATATTTTTAGAATAGGATAGAGTAGGGTCTATTTTTAAATTGATCGTTTTATCGTTTAGCCAAAATATTTTTGTTCTTGGTGTTTTTGGAGGTAATTCAGAATATTGATTTTCTTTTTTTGACACTTTTTTACACGATGTCAAAACCAAAAACGCAAGTAAAAAATATTTTATAATTCGCATTTATTATCTAAATTTTATTTGTGTGCAATTTTTTGGAAGTATCGCTTTCAATTAACCCGTCTCGCAAACGAATAACTCTGTGTGCGTAAGCAGCGATGTCTTCTTCGTGAGTCACAAGAATTACGGTGTTTCCTTGTGCGTGAATATCTCCAAAAAGCTTCATAATTTCTACAGAGGTTTTACTGTCTAAATTCCCTGTTGGTTCATCGGCTAGAATAATAGAAGGTTTATTGACTAATGCTCTCGCAACTGCAACACGCTGGCGCTGTCCTCCAGAAAGCTGATTCGGCTGGTGATCCATTCTATCGGCAAGATTGACCTGTTTTAAAACTTCTGTGGCGCGGGCAATTCTTTCAGATTTTCCGTAACCGGCATAAATCATAGGTAAGGCAACATTATCTAAAGCCGTAGTTCTTGGCAAAAGATTGAAAGTCTGAAACACGAAACCAATTTCTTTATTCCTGATTTCTGCCAGTTCATCATCTTTCATTTTGCTGACATCTTTTCCATTTAAAATATAACGACCGGAAGTTGGAGTATCCAAGCAACCTAATAAATTCATTAATGTAGATTTTCCTGATCCGGAAGGTCCCATTAAAGCAACGTATTCTCCTTTTTGAATTTCTAAATCTATTCCTTTTAAAACATAAACGATTTCATTTCCT
This sequence comes from Flavobacterium chungangensis, assembly GCF_042654045.1. Taxonomy (NCBI): domain Bacteria; kingdom Pseudomonadati; phylum Bacteroidota; class Flavobacteriia; order Flavobacteriales; family Flavobacteriaceae; genus Flavobacterium; species Flavobacterium chungangensis. Next base: position 342,598 of record NZ_JBHSFY010000004.1, on the reverse strand, counting down.
AAAGTAAAATTTCGTTTGATGTCGGTTATTTTGATTAATGGTTCAGCCATTTTGTTTTACAATTTTGGATTTAAAAGTACAAAACACTTTTCAATAAAAAGGATAAGTAGTTGAGAATTGGTTTTTGTTACAAATGCTCTTTCGTAAATACACTTTTATATTAAATGTTTTAAAAAAAAGAAAAATGTTATACCTTTTTAGGATTATATTGTAAAATTATCATTATTTTAAATGTTTTATAGTTTTAAAATGTTTTTAATTTTAAAAACATGATAATAATGTAATTTATTAGGAAAAGCATTTGGTAAATTTGATTAATCAATTAATTAAATAATCAAGATTATGAAAAATATCAAAATAGCTACAGGAATTGCTTTATTAGTATTAGGGTTAACATCGTGTAAAGATGAAAAACAAGAAAGAGCTCAAAAAACAGTAGACAACTATGTAATCTATGTTGACTCTGTGAAAAATGTTGCAGCTGCTGATTTAAAAGAGAATTGGAAAAGTGTAGAAGCAGAATATGATAGAAGATCTCAGGAAGCGCAAGCTGCGTTGGCTGATATTAAAGACAATGCTGCCGCAACAGAAAAAATAAATGCAAGCAAAATTAAGTACGAGGAATTTAAAAATGAAATGACCGCCCAATTTGCCCCTCCAACTCCTAGTGCGAAACAACAGTTAAGAGATGCTTTGTTTGGTGCAGGAAAGATTGGTGATGATATGAATTTTAACTGGGTTAATGCCCAAAACATTCATAGCGTTTATCAGCAGTTTGTTCATACTGTAGAAAATAATAAAGATAAATATTCTAGAGAAGACTGGGACGAAGTTAAGTTAATGTATGAAGCGCTTGACAGCCGTAAAAATACAGTTGAAAAAGAAGGTTTATCTGCTGAGGATAACAGAAAAATTGCTGGTTTGAAAGTGAAATTTGCACCAATGTATACTGTAAATAGAATGGGAGCTAAATCTGAAGAAAATAAAGACGCAAAAAAATAAGATTTTAAAATTTTGAATTAGAAAATGAAAAAGACGATCAGGAATGATCGTCTTTTTTTTATGCTCGAATAATAAAATGTTCTTTTGGTTGTTCTCGTCTAAAGAATACAAATCCCCATTGAAAAGTATCAATCGTAACTTTTACTTGAGGATGATTTTTGATGATTTCCCAAGCTTCTTCCATATCTTCTGACCAATGAACGTCATCGAAAATCCATACAGAATCATTGTCGATTGTTGGTAGTAAAAGGTCAAAATAAGCTAGGGTTGCTTTTTTAGAATGATTTCCGTCAAAATATATGAGGTTGTAATTTGTTGCTTGAATGTTCTCAGAAATTAAAAAAGATTCAAACTCAGAAATTACATTTTCAACATTATTACAATCAAATTCAGCCAATTGATTTTGGGCAACATTTGCTGTATTTGGACAGCCTTCAATAGTAACGACTTTCGCTTTCCGGTTTCCTAAAGCTAGTGCAGAAGTTGCCAAACCCAAAGAAGTTCCTATTTCTAAAATATTCTCTGGCTTAAAATAATTGGTGACACGAAACAATAATTCTGCTCGTTTTGGCGAAATTCCTGCTGTTTGTGCAATTTTAGAAATTTGTCTTCTATTTGATTTAAAAACTCTCGAACCTGCTCCAAAATCGGTTACTTCAATAAAGTTTTTGTTTTCTAAAAGCGATTTTCTATATTTTTTTAGAATTGCATATTCAGGTTTTGTTTTCTTATCATAAAAACATTTTGTCAGTAAATTAAAAACAAACGGCGAGTGAACGGCATGTTCGTTCTTAGAATGCCAAAGAAAGCTCAGATAAGATTTTATTTGAAAAAGCATCTAGAAATTTAGAATGAAATATTAATTTACTTTGATCAGTTTTACGTCGAAAATAAGCACAGAACCTCCTGGGATTGTCATATAATCATAACTTCCGTAACCTAAACGAGATGGTATTAATAGAACTCCCGATCCTCCTTCTTTAAAATAAGGGATACCTTCTGTCCATCCTTTGATTACTTGATTTAAACCAAATGAAATACCTGTATCTTTACTTTGATCAAAAACTTTTCCGTTTGTATAATAACCTTTATAAGCAACAGTTACATTAGAAGTAGAAGTTGGTTGAGCGCCATTACCTGGTTCTGTAATAATATAATAAAGACCTGAATCGGTTCTGGTTGCAGTTAAATTATTTTTGGTTAAATAATCTTTAATATCCTTTTCGTTTTGTTCTGTGAAATCTTTTGCTGGTTCAGATGGGTCTTTTTCTGTATCTTTTTCCGTGTTGTTGCAAGAAATAAATAAGGTTAAAGTAAATACTGCGGCTAATAGTTTTTTCATTGTGGATTTTTTTTTAAAATATTTAATATAGTAAAAGGTAATTTTTTGTTTCACAAAGATTCCCAAAGAAAACTCAAAGATTCACAAAAAAAACTTTGCGTAGCTCTGCGATTTCTTTGTGAATCTCTGTGTAATAACTATCCTTCAAGTTTAGCAGAAAGTTCAAACCAGCGTTCTTCTTTTGCTTCGATTTTATTAATTATGTTTTGAAGTTCGTTTGCTTTTTTCTCGATATCGGCATCTGCAATTTTTCCATCTGAGAATAATTGTTCGATTTTGGCTTTTTCAGCTTCTAAATCTTTAATTTCTCTTTCGATTTTCTGATATTCTTTTTGTTCGTTAAAGCTTAGATTTCCTGTTGGATTGTTTTGTTTCCAGTCTTTCTTTTCTGCTTTGTTTTCTTCTTTTTGGGCAACATCAGCACTGTCTTCGTAAGCTCTGAAGTCGGAATAGTTTCCTGGGAAATTCTCTATTTCGCCTTGTCCTCTAAAGACAAATAAATAATCGACAATTTTATCCATAAAGTAACGGTCGTGAGAAACTACCAATAAACATCCTGGATAATCCAAAAGGAAACTTTCTAAAACGTTAAGTGTTACAATGTCCAAATCGTTTGTAGGCTCATCTAGAATCAAGAAGTTCGGATTCTGAATTAAAACCGTACACAAGTATAAACGTTTTAATTCTCCACCGCTTAATTTCTCAACATAATCGTATTGTTTTTTGGCGTCAAAAAGAAAACGCTCCAATAATTGCGAAGCCGAAATGATTTTTCCTTTTGTCAACGGAATATATTCTCCATACTCTTTTATAATATCAATAACACGCTGACCCGGTTTTGGGTTAATTCCAGACTGTGTATAATATCCAATTTTTATAGTATCTCCTTTAACAACACGTCCGCTGTCTGGCGGAATTGTTCCTGTCAAAAGATTTAAGAAGGTCGATTTTCCAGTTCCGTTTTTACCGATAATTCCGATTCTTTCTCCACGTTGAAAGTCAAAGCTGAAATTGTCAAGAATAACGCGGTCTTTGAATTTTTTAGAAAGTTTATGAAGCTCAATGATTTTGCTTCCCATTCTTTCCATATTAATTTCAAGCTCAACTTTATTTTCTTTTCGTCGGCTTTGTGCTTTTTCTTTAATAATATAAAAATCATCCTGACGTGATTTAGATTTGGTTGTTCTCGCTTTTGGCTGGCGTCGCATCCATTCTAATTCTTTTACAAACAAGTTTTTAGCCTTGTCAACACTAGCATTTTCAGAAGTGATTCTTTCTTCTTTTTTCTGTAAGTAGTAAGAATAATTTCCTTTGTATTGGTATAGTTTTCCGTTGTCTAATTCTATAATTTCATTACAAACACGCTCCAAAAAGAAACGGTCGTGCGTTACCATAAACAACGTAATATTTTCTTTAGCGAAGTAACTTTCAAGCCATTCGATCATTTCTAGGTCTAAGTGGTTGGTTGGCTCATCTAGAATCAATAAATCGGGACGATTGATTAGAATTATGGCTAACGAAAGACGTTTTTTCTGTCCTCCAGAAAGATTCTTAACTTTAAGTTTGAAATCTTCCAGCTTTAATTTGAATAAAATTTGTTTGTATTGCGTTTCAAAATCCCAAGCATTATGCTGATCCATAGCGTCAAAAGCTTTTTGGTAAGCTTCTTCGTCAGCAGGATTTTCTAAAGCTTTTTCATAAGCTTCAATAACTTTAAGCGTTTCGTTATCTGAAGCGAAAATACTTTCTTCAATCGTAAGTTCATCTTGAAGATTATTGTCTTGTGACAGAAATGCCATTCTGATTCCTTTTCTCAAAACAACTTGTCCAGTATCTGGTTCTTCCAAACCATTAATAATGCTCATTATGGTTGTTTTTCCAGAACCATTTTTTGCAATAAAAGCGATTTTTTGATCTTTATTAATTCCAAAAGAAATGTTGTCAAAAAGGACTCTTTCTCCAAATGACTTTGATATATTTTCGACTGATAAGTAATTCACTTTGTAATTATAAGTTATAAATTATGAGTTATGAATGTTTTCTAAAACATAACTTTCTGCAAAAGTAAACTATTATCTTGCATTTGCGAATTATTTATGGAGATACAGCTTTAGAACGGAGCTTAAATCGAAATAATGAATTTGCTGAGGAACATTTATTACTGGTTTTCGAACAAGAGATTCATTCGTTAAAAAATAATGTAAACCATCTTTTGTTGCAATTCCTTCAATTTGATGAAAAGAAAGTTTTAAATCGATTCGTCTTTTATTTCCAGATAAAAAGTCTTGATCTTTAAAATCGTAGAGCAGATATAAAAAAGGTTTTCCCATTTTAGTATAGCCGCACAAAGTAATTAGTTTTTTGTCTTCTAAATAAGTGGCACCAGTAACCAGACCCTTGGTGTTAAGTGTTGTTTTGAGTATTGCAATTTGTGTCCCTTTTTGCTTTGACAAAGTGTAAATATTGGTCTTAGACGATTTCCATTGTTTAGTAAAGAGATAAATGCTGTCTTTAGAAACAATAAATGCTTCACAATCAAAATCGGTTTTGTTTGGTTTTGATGAAGAAAAATCAGTTTGATCTGAATAAGAAAATGCAATAGTTTCAATTTTCGGATTTTCCTCTAAAAAAGATTTTTTTTCAATTTTAAGAATTTTCAGATTAGTTCTATTTCCAGAATAATTATTGCCAAAATCACCGATATATAGATGTGTGCTGTCTTGCGAGATTTCTTCCCAATCGTGATTGATAGTTTCGGGAAGAATAATTTTCTTTTTGATTTTTCCTAAAGTATCCAAGCCGTAAATTGTTTTATCGTGATCGTCATTATGCATCCATAATAAATTACTAAAAGCAATTAAGCCAGAGGTTTCTTTTATTGAATCACTCAGTTGTCTAGAATATTCTGGTTTTAAATCTACTTTTTGATAGATACAGCTTCCATCATTTAGTTTTGCGTTTGGATTGTAATTTTTGGACAGTGAATCTGTGCAACCCGAAATTTGACTATAGGCTGAGGAGGTAAACAATGCAAAAAGTAATATCGCTCTTTTCATTTGAAGATTTCGTTGAATGTCTCTGTAAAAGTAGCTTTTAATAGCTAAAGATACGTTATATCCGCATTTCTAATATTTTTTATAACCTAATTTTTTTGTAAGAGGAAAACTAGACTTTTTTATATTAAAATAAGACATTTCTTTCTTTTTGTCTTTTGATTATACTTTTGCTACACTACTTTTGCAAAAATTAAAAAGCTCCCTCTTGTAAAATAAAGCATTTTCTGGAGTTTTTTACTGAAATAAGAATTTGGATCCGAGTTATGTGACTCGGAGAAGCGAAGCTATGCTCTTTGGACATTTTTTTCTAATTATTCAATAATATATGAAGATAGGAATAACATTTAGTGCTTTTGATTTACTACATGCAGGTCATGTAAAGATGTTGGAAGAGGCGAAAAGACAGTGTGATTATTTAATTGTTGGATTACAGATAGATCCGGCATTAGATCGTCCTGAAAAAAATAGTCCTACACAAACAGTGGTTGAAAGATACATCCAGCTTAAAGGGTGCAAGTTTGTAGATGAAATTGTTCCGTATTCGACAGAACAAGATTTAGAAGACATTCTAAGATCTTTTAAAATAGATGTCCGCATAATAGGCGATGAATATCAACATAAAAATTTTACAGGTAGATTATATTGTGAAGAAAAAGGTATTGACCTTTATTTTAACAAACGTGATCATCGTTTTTCAAGTAGTGGGTTGAGGAAAGAGGTAGCGGTTAGAGAGTTGTCGAAGGTAAAATAAAAGTGGAGATTATGAAAAAGGATAGCAGAATTTATATAGCTGGTCATAATGGAATGGTAGGTAGTGCCATTTGGAAAATTTTGATTGCTAGAGGATTTACAAATTTAGTTGGACTTCCTAGTGCAGAATTAGATCTAAGAGACCAAAAATCAGTTTGTGATTTTTTTGCCGACATGCAGCCTGAGATTGTGATTGATGCAGCTGCTCGTGTTGGGGGAATCTTAGCTAATAATGATTTTCCTTATCAGTTTATAATGGAGAATATGCAAATTCAAAATAATCTAATTGATACTGCCTTGCGAAGTGGAGTAGAAAAGTTTATTTTTTTGGGAAGTTCTTGTATTTATCCAAAATTAGCTCCACAACCACTAAAAGAGCATTATCTGTTAACGGATGTTCTAGAGCCAACTAATGAATGGTATGCTATTGCAAAAATTGCGGGTATAAAAGCTTGTCAAGCTATTAGAAAACAGTTTGGAAAAGACTTTGTAAGCCTGATGCCAACAAATTTGTATGGTCCGCATGACAATTTTGATTTACATACTTCACATGTTTTACCAGCTATGATTCGAAAATTTCATGAAGCTAGAATAAATAATAACGCCACAGTAACTCTTTGGGGGAGCGGAAAGCCAATGAGAGAGTTTTTGTATGTCGATGATATGGCTAAAGCGGTTGTTTTTGCTTTAGAGAACAGGCTACCTCACTATTTATACAATATAGGCACAGGTCAAGATTTAACAATAGAAAAACTTGCCGCAATTGTGCAGCAAGTTACTGGCCATACTGGTAAGATTATTTGGGACGCTGATAAGCCTGATGGTACACCAAAGAAACTTATGGATGTCTCAAAAATGCATAAACTTGGATGGAAGCACGAAGTAGAGCTTTACGAAGGGATTAAAATAACTTACGATTGGTTTTCAAAAAACATTGAAAATTTTAAACAGATAAAATTATAAAGGAACTACACTGTCCAAAGTTGAATAAAGTATGAAAGTAGCACTTATAACGGGAATCACAGGTCAAGATGGATCTTATTTGGCTGAATTATTATTAGAAAAAGGATATCAGGTGCATGGGGTTAAAAGGCGTGCGTCGTCTTTTAATACACAGCGAATAGATCATCTTTATCAGGATCAGCATGATCAGCATGTAAATTTCAAATTGCATTATGGAGATTTGACAGATTCAACTAATATTATTAGAATTATTCAAGAAGTACAGCCTGACGAAATTTATAATTTAGGTGCAATGTCTCATGTAAAAGTGTCTTTTGATTCTCCAGAATATGTAGCAAATGTTGATGGAATTGGTACTTTACGCATTTTAGAAGCAGTTAGGATATTAGGGTTTGAGAAAAAAACAAGAATTTATCAGGCTTCAACTTCTGAACTATATGGAGGTTTGCCAGAAAATAAGAACGAAAAAGGTTTTTATGATGAGAACTCTCCATTTTACCCGCGTTCTCCATATGGTGCTGCTAAAATTTATGGTTTTTGGATAACAAAAAATTACCGGGAAGCTTATAATATGTTTGCCTGTAATGGTATTTTGTTCAATCACGAATCTCCAAGACGTGGTGAAACTTTTGTAACCAGGAAAATTACAAGAGCAACCGTTAGAATTGCACTCGGATTGCAAAATAAATTGTATCTGGGAAATTTAGATGCTAAACGAGATTGGGGACACGCTAAAGATTATGTTAGGATGATGTGGATGATTTTGCAAGCAGATAAACCTGAAGACTGGGTAATTGCAACAGGTAAGACAGCTGCTGTTAGAGATTTTGTACGCATGAGCTTTGCCGAAGTCGGAATTGAGTTAGAATTTATTGGCAATGGAGTTGATGAAAAAGGGTATGTAAAAGCTAGTAATAATCCTAATTTTCAAATAGAGATTGGTAAAGAAGTATTGGCAGTTGATCCAAAGTATTTTAGGCCTACAGAAGTTGACATACTAATTGGTGATCCAGCTAAAGCAAAGAGCAAATTAGGCTGGGAATGTAATTATGATTTACAGGCTTTAGTCACAGATATGATGCAAAGCGATTTGGAACTTATGCAAAAAGAGCAATACTTAAATGAAGTTGGGTATAAAACTTTAAATTATTTTGAATAGTGTTGTCTGCAGTAGACAAAACAGTTAAAAATGAGAAGACAAAACAGAGAATATTAAAATTACGAAACAAGAATTTTAAATAGTATCTAACATGCAAACTAAAGAACAATTCAAAATTAGTTTTATAACTCTTTTGTGTAAAGTTTAAAGCATTTAAATCGTAGTGATAAAAAAAATTAAGCAAAAAATTTACTCTTTTTTTTCAGAGGGACATAGCAGAACCATTTTAGCAAAAAAGAATATAGCAATTTCTTTTTTTATTAAAGGGGCCAGCATCGTTATAGGATTATTATTGGTCCCTATGACTATAAATTACGTAAGTTCTATGCAATATGGTATTTGGTTGACTATTAGTTCGCTGATAGGATGGATGAGCTTTTTTGATATAGGAATGGGTAATGGTCTTCGAAATAAATTAGCAGAATCATTAGCTTTAAATGAGTTTCAGCTTGCTAAAATATATGTAAGTACAACCTATGCCTGTTTGCTAATAATTTCTCTTGGCTTATTTGTATTTTTCTGTTTTTTAAACCCTTATATCGATTGGCAAACTTTTTTAAATATTCCTGAATCTGTAAAAGATGATATTTCATTAGCAGTTCTAATAATTTTCGGCTCTTTTTGTGTGCAATTTGTAGTCCAATTAATCAACACAATACTTACTGCGGCCCATAAGCCTGCTATCGCTGGATTATTATTATTAATCGGACAAGTATGTGTTTTAATTACTATTTACATTATGACAAAGACGATTCAGGGAAATCTTATGGTTTTAGTATTAGCTTTAACAATGAGTCCTGTCATCATTCTAACATTGGCCAGTCTCTATTTTTATAAAACTAAATTAAAAAATATTGCTCCGGCATTTTCTCACGTAGATTTTAACTATTCAAAAAAGATATTTCAAGTTGGAGGACACTTTTTTATTATTCAGATAGGTTCAATAATACTGCTTCAGACAGATAATATTATTATTTCAAAATTTATAGGGCCAGAATCTGTCACAAAATTTAATGTAGCACTTAAACTATTTTCAACAGTAATTATGCTTTTTTCAATTATCATGAATCCTTACTGGAGTGCTTTTACAGATGCAAATGCAAAAAGAGATTATGAGTGGATAAAAAATAGCGTTAAAAAAATAAGGCAAATATGGTTTTTTATTTCGATTGTTATTGTTCCCCTGATCTTGGTGTTTTCAAATTTTATATATAAGTTTTGGTTAGGCGATTCAATACAAATACCATTTAAGTTATCACTTTTGTTAAGTTTATATGTAATCGCCTATATGTGCTTAAATTTAAATAGTTACTTTTTAAATGGAGTAGGTAAGATAAGATTACAACTATATATTTATTTAATTGTTTGTATTGTGAATATTCCATTATGTTGTTTTTTGGCAAAAAAAATCGGAATAAACGGAATAGTAATTTCTAATTTATTAATGTTTGTAGGAATGAGCATCATTCTTTGGATTCAAACTAATAAGGTTTTAGCACATACAGATAAAAATATATGGAGCAAATAAAATAGCATTGTGGAATTAGCATCTACTAGAAGAAATTTTAAAAGACAATTAAAGACGAAGAAACCTAGTTCACGTATCTTGCTATTTGTTTATTTACAACTTACTAATATTATTACTGGACCTGATCTTGTTTTGAAATTTTTAGGTTTTAAATATGGTAATGTTGCAGAAATTGGGCTCGGGTGGTTTACAACTTCTGTAAATTTTATTTTTGTTCTACTTTCTGCATTGGTTCTTTTGAATAATAAAAAAGCAAGTTTACAACTCGTTACAAAAGCAAAAAAAATCATCATTATTTTGGTTTTAACTTTCTTTTCGAGTGTTTTAGTTCTAGATAATATGTTTAGTCAATCAATTAATTTGATTTTTTTAACTATTGGCTATTTTATTAAAGTTTGTAGCCTAATCGTTTTGTTTGATAAATATAACATAGAATTTTCTGCAACATTGCTTAAAGTATTAAAAATACTAATGATATTAATGTTGTTATATCTTGTGATTTTTTTTGCAAATGGTTTTTCAACAACATTAATTGGTCGATATCAAAGCATTTTTAACCAACCTAATACCTTGGGACAGTTTTCTTCTTTGATAATTGTTGCTTTATTTTCTGATAGATTGTATTTTTCCAAGAGAAGTAAACGTGCTAATAATAATCTTTCTTTTTTCTTTTTTTTGTCAATTGGGATAGTATTTGTTTTCATGAGTCAAAGTTTTACAAACTTGTTATTGATTACATTGATTTTATTGATTTATTTTTTTTATAGCCTAAGTAATAGAATATTGCAGGTATTATTACTTATTTCAATAATTCTTTTTTCTTTTTTCATTTTTACAAATTCAAAAGATCTGTCGGTTTTGTCCTTTTCAAATGTTAATGTATCAGCATCAAATTTTAAAAGAGATTTAACTTTAACAGGGAGAACACAAATTTGGAGGGATGTTTTAGATAAGATTCAATTGGAGAATAAAACACTATGTGGTTATGGAATTGGAGGTTTCTGGGGTAAAACAGGCGCACCCTCATCTAAAATTGATAATGCGCTTTTTGCAGAAATAGGCCAATCGCATAATGGATTAATAGATTTATATGTTCAATATGGGCTAATAGGTGTTTCTTTATTTATATGTTTTTTGTCTAGTATTTTGAACAAATTATCCAAAATGAAATCTAATTCTTCGCACGTCATTTTTTTTAATTTCTTTTTTGTTTTGTTTCTCTTTAACAATTTAGTAGAATCAAGCTTTCTACAACCCAAAAATTTTTTAAATATCATATTTGTTTTAATTGCCACATATATTCTTACTACAGCTTTACCAAAGAATGGTAGACAACGGGGAATTAATAAAAGTATCAATCTTTCTTAAAAATGATCATCAAAAAGATTTCGGTTGCTATTTGTACTTATAACAGACCTTTGTTGTTGGAGAGATGTATTGAATCTGTTTTGACGCAAAATACTAATTATGAGTATGAAATTATTGTTATAGATAATGATGCAAAAAAAACTGCTCAAGAAATTGTCCAAAAGTATAAAGCAAGAGTTCACTATTATTTTCAGCCCTTAAAAGGATTGTCTTATGCAAGAAATATGGCTGTATCAAAAGCCACTGGAGAATTCCTTCTTTTTATTGATGATGATGAATATGCAGATCAAAATTGGCTTAAAAACATGATTAATTGTCAGAAGAAATACAAGGCTGATGTGGTTTTAGGCAAAGTTATTTATGAAATTCCAGAGCATTTTCCTTCCTATATTAAGAAGAGTCTGTTTTTTCGTCGTAAGAATAGAATTACTGGTGAAAATGCAGGAATAAATGAAGGATATACTGGAAACACTTTGGTTCGTAGGAAATTGTTTGAATTAAGAAATCCCTCTTTCCTAGAACAATTTAATCACACAGGTGGAGAGGACTCTGATTTTTTTAATTTTTTATTATCAAGACAAGCAAAAATTATATTTTCAAATGAAGCTATTATATACGAAACACAAGATTTTAAAAGATTAAAAGCATCTTGGTTTTATAAAAGAGGATATCGTTCAGGATATAATTATTCAAATCATCTTTTTAAAAACAATCATTTTTTTATTGGCTGTATAAAATGGCTATACAGTGTTTTTGGAGGTTTTATGGTGAGTTTCTTGTTAATTATCAGAATGATTTTTAGTCCAAATAAATATTTTATTAAAATGTTGGCAAAACTAGGCAATCAATTAGGGAAAATTGGATATGCCTTTCGTTTTCAAATTAAAGATTATTAAATAATTAATACTGATTGTAGGCTTGATTTTTTTAGACATGGTTTTGGATTTACCAATGAAAAAGAAATTTCTTACCTCAATAAAAGTTCAAAATTGATAGGTCTTCTATGAATTTATCCTCCTTATAAAGTAAATTTTTTACAATTCTATAATTAGTGGGCCAGTATTATGCTTTTGCAAAAAGAATGATTTAAAAAAAAACAAATGAATAATTTTTCTCCAGTAGTCCTTTTCGCATATAAGCGTCTAGGGACTTTACAAAAAACAGTACAATCACTTCAAAAAAATTACCTGGCTGAGAAATCGGACCTTTATATTTTTTCGGATGAAGCAAAAACATCTTTAGATAAGACAGCTGTAACTGCAGTTCGAAAATATTTGCATTCTATTAATGGTTTTAAAAGTATTACGATCTATGAAGCATCAATAAATAAAGGATTAGCAAATTCAATTCGAGATGGTGTAAGCCAAGTTTTGAAAACTCATGAAACAGTCATCGTATTAGAAGATGATCTTGTGAGCAGTGCAAATTTTTTAAATTTTATGAATGAAGCTCTTCTCTTTTATAAGGACGAATCAAAAGTGTTTTCAATTGCAGGATTTAGTATGCCAATTAAAGTTAATACAGAATTTGATAATTACTTTACTCAAAGATCAAGTTCAACAGGCTGGGCAACATGGCGAAATCGTTGGTTAAAAATTGACTGGAATGTTAGTGATTACAATGAATTTAAAGAAAACAGGAAAGCAAGAAATAATTTTAATAAGATGGGTTCTGATATGTCAAACATGTTGGATCGTCAGATGCAAGGAAAGATAAATTCTTGGGCTATTCGTTGGTGTTATCATCAATTTAAATATGATTTGTTTTCTGCGCACGCTTTTGTTTCAAAAATTGAAAATGTTGGTTTTACAAAAGATGCAAGCAATACAACAGAAACATATAATAGATTTCAAACAATTCTAGACAGTGGGTTAAAAACAAACTTCCTTTTTTCTTCAGACATTCGTTTAGATCCAAAAATAATAAAGCAATTCACTAAACCATTTTCTATTCTTTCTAGAATTAAGTACAAAGTGATTAATTTGTTTCAGTAAAATTGAAAATTCTCATAATTCATACGCGCTATCAAATGTTTGGTGGCGAAGATATTGTTGTAGATCAAGAATTGAATTTATTAAAACAACATCATACTGTTGAGGTTATATATTTTCAAAATCATCTAGGATGGAGGGGAGCAATGCAATTTTTGGGCTCAATTTGGAACGTCTCTTCTGCGAGAAAAGTTAGAAAAAAAATTAAGGAATTTAAACCTGATTTGGTTCATATACACAATTGGCACTTTGCTTTAGGCCCCTTGGTTTTTAGAAAAATAAGTCAATTAAAAATTCCAGTTGTTCATACAATTCATAATTATCGTTTATTATGCCCTTCTGGTATTTTACTCAACAAAGGGCAATTATTTAATCATAGCTTATATCAAAGATTTCCTTATACAGCAATATTTAAGAAAGTTTATAGGTCCTCGTTTTTCCAAACGTTTTGGCTTTCGTTTATTATCTGGTTTCATAAAAAAATAGGTACTTGGTCAAAAATTGAAAAATATTTGTGCCTTACTTCATTTGCAGTTGAACTTTTTCAAAAATCTAATTTTAATGTTCCTGTCGAAAAATTTGCAGTTAAGCCAAATTTTGTAATGACCGACAAAACTAAGTTGGAAGTTAAAAGGGGAAATCATTTTTTATTTGTAGGAAGATTGTCAGATGAGAAAGGGGTAAAAGTATTAATAGATGCTTTTAGGAATTCCTCATATGAACTCAAGATAGCAGGAGATGGTATATTAAAACAGCTTGTTGTAGATGCAAGTTTAGATAATAAGAATATCTGCTACTTAGGAAGCATACAAAATAAAGAAGTTAGATTAGAATTGAAAAAAGCTCAAGCCCTTATTTTTTCATCAATATGGTATGAAGGAATGCCAATGACAATAATAGAAGCTTTTTCATGCAGGACGCCAGTTATAGCATCAAATTTAGGAGCGATGTCTTCTATGGTTTCTAATAATTTAAATGGTTTTCATTTTGAGCAAGGTAATGCAGAGGACTTAATAAAAACACTACAATCATTTGATAAACTATCACAAGAAGTTAGAAAAGAAATTCAAAATAATGCCTATCAAACTTATAAAGAGAAATATTCGGTAAACTCCCAATTATCATATTTCAACGATATCTATATGTCAATTATTAATAAAAGAAATGAAGTGAAATGATTAATGAAATGTTATTTGAACCATGCCTTAGTTATAAAATATTTAAGGATGATTTGTCTAATTGTTTTTTAGACAAAAAAACATTGATTAATACTATTAATCAATATTCTTATTGTATCGCAGAAATAGATTTAACATTTAAAAAAGCCCTTCAGGAATCTGACATTCTTTTGCCGGATGGAATTGGAATTGTAGCTGCTGTAAAATTGTTGAATAATAAAAAAATTTCTAAGATAGCTGGAGCTGATCTTCATCACTATTTATTAAACGATTTAAATAAAAAAAAAGGAAAATGCTTTTATTTGGGTTCTTCTCAAAATACACTTGATAAAATTACTCAGAGAATTTCAAACGAATTTCCTGATGTGGAAGTAGAATCCTTTTCACCTCCTTTTAAAAATGAATTTTCAGATAATGATAATCAACAAATAATAAAGATAATAAATGATTTCAAACCTGATGTATTGTTCATTGGAATGACAGCGCCAAAACAGGAGAAATGGGCTTATAAGTTTAAAGAAATTTTAGATGTAAAAGTTATTTGCTCAATCGGAGCAGTTTTCGATTTCTATGCAGGAACAGTGGTAAGACCACATAAAGTATGGATAAATTTAGGTTTAGAATGGTTTGTGAGATTAATAAAAGAACCCAAAAGAATGTGGAAAAGATATTTATATTATGGGCCAGTTTTTGTTAAACTAATTTTAGAAAAAAAAATCAAAAGTCTTTTCAAGTAGAGTTCTTTTCAATTATGAAAATTTTAAAAAAACTATCTGAATATAGTTTCTCGAGATACTATCAAATTCTATTCATTGTTTGGGATATGATTTTGTTAAATGTCTCAGTCTTTGTTTCTGGTTTGATTAAGTCTGATGATCTTGATGTCATATCCATAAAAGAGACACAAACTATTTCTTTGTTGGGTAATTTAATATGGATTGGATTATTGCTTTATAAGAATTCATATAAAATTATTAGGATAGAAACCTTAGAGTCAATCTTAAGTAGAACAATTAAAAAAGTTATTATTCACGCTTCTATTGTTGCAGTTTTTGTGGTTTTTCTAGAATATTCAAATATTTCTAGGATGCAATTATTTTGTTTTTATGTGTTTTTCTTTGTGTTATTGATGCTATCAAGGTTTTTTTTGATGCGATTTTTAAAATATGTTAGATCTAAGGGATATAATTATAGAAACTTTGTTATTGTTGGAGCTAACGACAAGGGTAGGACCATACGCAAAATATTAGCCAAAAATTTAAATTATGGTTATAGATTTTTAGGTTTTTTTGATGAAAATGAAAATAGCCGTCATTTAGCAAACGATGTTATTTTGGGTGGGTTTAATGATATTCAGAACTACATGGCAAAAGTTCATGTTGATGAAATGTATATCGCATTGCATATCGATAATGTTAATATCATTAATTACTTAATAGATATTTGCGAGCAGCATATGGTTCGCGTGAAATTTATACCTGATTTTCAGTTGTATACTAAATCAAGTAGAGTTGAAATTTCTTTTTATGAGAATATGCCTGTATTAATGTCTCGCCGTGAGCCTTTAGAATATGCAGTAAATAGATTATTGAAAAAAGCTTTTGATATTTGCTTTTCAGGATTGGTTATTTTATTAATATTTCCGTGGTTGTTTCCAATTATAATGCTAATTATAAAAGTAGAATCTCCCGGTCCTGTTTTTTTTAAACAAGATAGATCTGGGCGGGATAACAAATCTTTTACATGTTTTAAATTTAGAAGTATGAGTGTTAATGCTTCTGCAGATGAGAAGCAGGCTCAGAAAGGGGATTCACGAGTTACAAAATTTGGTGCTTTTATTCGTAAAACAAGTATTGATGAATTGCCACAATTTTTTAATGTTTTTTTGGGCAATATGTCGGTAGTTGGACCACGCCCCCACATGTTGTATCATACGCAAGAATATAGTGAGTTAATCAATAATTATTTAGTTCGGCAATATGCCAAACCAGGGATAACTGGTTGGGCACAGGTTAATGGCTATCGCGGTGAAACCAAAGCACTGGTTGATATGGAAAATAGAGTAGAATGCGATATTTGGTACATTGAAAACTGGAGTTTACTTCTTGATGTGAAAATCATTATAAAAACAATTATTAATGTTTTTCGAGGAGAAAAAAATGCGTATTAGATTTCTTCCAAATTTAAAAAAATACCCCCTTTTTGTAAAAGTATGTTTGCAGGATAGGCTTTCTATTTTGTTGTAAATATTTTATGATTTAAAATCAAACCTAATGAAATTTCAATTTGTCTTTTTGATAAAAACTTTCGTTTTTTTGTCAGTTTTTTTCTTGTTTTTTTCTTGTGCTTCTAAGAAAGATCTCGTCTATTACCAAAACATTGATTCTCTTCAAACCAAGCAAAATGTAACTTCTTATGAAGTTAAAATTCAGCCTGATGATTTACTAATGATTATTGTTTCTGCTGATGACCCTGAGGTTGCTATTCCTTTTAATTTAAAAACATACAGTATTGCTGGTAACAATAAACTGGATGTTGCTCGTGGTCAAGAAACGTTGCAATTATATTTGGTAGATCATAACGGAAATATTGAGTTTCCTGTAGTTGGGAAAATAAAAGTTGGTGGATATAGCCGTACAGAAGTGTTGGAATTATTGCAGAATAAAATTGGGAACTACATTAAAAACCCAATAATCAATCTCCGTATAACAAATTTCAAAGTTTCATTGCAAGGAGAGGTGAATCAACCAGGAACTTATCCTGTTGCTTCAGAAAGAATTACGTTAATTGAGGCTTTGAGTATGGCCAAGGATTTGACTATATATGGAAAGAGAGATAATATTTTAGTCATTCGGGAAGTTAATGGAGTAAAATCATACAATAGAGTAGATTTAACAAAATCAGATTTTATTAATTCTCCTTTTTACTATTTGGCTCAAAATGATGTAGTATATGTTGAGCCTAATAAAACTAGAGTGAATTCCTCGGCAGTCGGTCCAAATACCTCTGTAATCATTTCTGCGATCTCTATTTTAGTTTCGCTTTCAGTCCTAATTTTTAAATAAAATCGAAATAATAAAGTATAATGAAAGAGTTTTACAATGATGTTGAAGATGATGCTGAAGATCTTGATCTTAAACAACAATTAGAAAAATATTTAGTTCATTGGCGTTGGTTTTTACTGAGTATTATAATAGGCCTACTGTTGGCTTTTTTATATTTAAGATTTTCAACAGCTTATTATGAGGCTTCAACTACAATACTTGTTAAGGATGAGAAAAAAGGTGGGATGCTTTCAGAACTTTCTGTTTTTTCAGATTTAGGTTTGGGATCAAGTATGAAAAGTAATCTTGATAATGAAATTGAAATTTTAAAATCAAGAACTTTAGTAGAAAGTACCATTTTGAAACTTAATTTAAATGTTGCTTTGTTACATGAGAAAAATTTTATCGAACGTGATATATATGACGAAGCTCCAATAGAAATTCATTTTGTAAACAAAATGCAATCGTTTAGAGAGGCAAATATTAATCTTAATTGCGAACTAAGAACTGCTGAAACTTTTTTATTGGTAGAGAAAACTGAAAACAAGGAAAGCTTTATAGAATCGCCTAAGAAAGAATTTAGATTTGGAGAAAAAATTTTTACGAAAATAGGAACTTTAGTAGTAAACAAAACATCTTTTTTTTCTGATTTTTATTCAAATGGGGAGAAATCTATCTCCATTTTGATAAAACCATTAGATGATTTAACAGAAGATTTTAGGAAAAAACTCAAAGTAGAACCTATTAGTAAAACCAGTAGTGTGGTTAGTATTTCAGTTTCAGATCCAGTCGCTAAAAAGGCTGAGGAGTTTTTAAACAATATGGTTGAGATTTATAATGAGAGTGCAAAACAAGATAAAAATTTCATTTCAGAAAACACCTCTAATTTTATTGCAAACAGACTTGCTCTGATTACACAAGAACTTGATGGAGTAGAACAAAATGTTGAGAGCTTCAAAAAATCAAATCGACTAACTGATATTGAATCTGATGCAAAGCTGTATGTTGAAAGTTCAAATGAATATGATAAAAAAGGAGTTGAAACTGAAATTCAGTTAAACATAGTTTCTTCGTTGCTTGATTTTATTAAAAAAAGTTCAAACTCAGATTTGTTACCTTCTAATCTAATTTTAGATAAAGGAGATGCATCTAATTTGATTAGTTCCTACAATCAACTGGTTTTAGATCGTAATCGAGTTTTAAAATCGGCAACAAATGAGAATCCAGCGGTTGTAAAATTAGATCAACAAATAAGTTCTTTAAAACTTAATGTCGCAGAAAGTTTGAATCGGATGCAGTCTAATTTGCAAATTCAAAATCGTGATCTAAAAACTAAAGAAGGGGTTTTGAATAGTAAAATTGGAAAAATTCCAGTTCAAGAGCGTCAATTTAGAGTGATAGCGAGGCAGCAAAAAGTAAAAGAAGAGCTTTATTTATACTTATTGCAAAAGAGAGAAGAAGCGGCAATTTCGTTAGCCGCAACTGAACCGAATGCTCGAATAATTGATACGGCAAAAGCAGAAAAGAATCCAGTTAGTCCAAAGAAAAAGATAATTTATCTAGCAGGAATTTTATTTGGGATATTGTTTCCGTTGGGTATTATTTATGCAGATGATTTATTAAATTCTAAAATTAAAAGCAGAGATGATTTAGAAGGGAAAACGCAAATTCCATTTATAGGCGATGTACCTAATTGCGAGCATGTGTCAGAATTAATCCAGCCTAATAGCAGGAGTAGCTCTGCAGAAGCGCTTCGTATTGTTAGAACCAATCTTGGATTTATGCTGAATAAAGATGAAGTAGGTAAAGCAAAAACGATATTTGTAACTTCAACTTTTGCTTCTGAAGGTAAAACATTTATTTCGACAAATTTAGCAGCCAGTTTTGCATTGTTAGAAGAAAAGGTTTTGCTTATAGGTATGGATATTAGAAGTCCAAAACTGAATGAATATATTAATCTTCCCTCTGAAGGGCTGACAAATTATTTGTCTTCAAGCAATAAAGAAATTGGGGATTATATCGTAAAGCATGATAAATATGAGAATTTTTATATTTTGCCTGGAGGAATAGTTCCACCAAATCCACCTGAATTGTTGACGAACAAAAAAGTAGATCAGCTATTTGAAAAACTAAAAGCAGAATATGATTATATAATAGTAGATACTGCTCCGGTTAGTCTCGTAACGGATACATTGCTTATAGCGAAAAATGCTGACACTTTTGTTTATGTAATGCGTGCCAGATTTTTAGAAAAACGAATGATATCTATTGCAAACAGATTTTTTAGAGATAAAAAACTTCCTAATATGTGCATTGTTCTAAATGATACAAATCCGAAAGGAATGTATAGTTACGGTTATGGAGAGAAATTGGAGAAAAGGGGGTGGCTTAAAAAAATTATCAGCTAAAATAAAAAAAACGGTTCAAAATATTTTGAGCCGTTTTTTTTTGCAAAACAATTGTATCTATGTTGTTAATTTAATGTTTCACAAGAATTGACGTAAAAATAGTATATAGCAATAATTAAAATACTATTTTCGTCATTTAGACTAAAAACAAATCTTATTCAGACAAAAAGCTTAAAAATGAACTTTTTACAAAACCTATCACAATATCGTTTTTCGCGTTACTCTAAACTATTATTTGTGTGCTGGGATCTTTTATTATTAAATTTTGCTGTATATCTATCTGCTATGACAAGATTTGGAGATACAGAGAAGCTTTTTTTAAAAGACGAAAAAACGATTTCACTATTAGCTAACTTGATCTGGATTGTTTTACTGATGCAAAAAGACTCTCATAGAATTATAAGGATAGAATATATTGAATCAATTTTAAAAAGAACAATTAAAAAGATTCTTATACATGTCGCCTTAATAGTCTTTTTTGTTGTTTTTTTAAAATATACAGACATTTCAAGGCTTAGGTTGTTATATTTTTACCTTCTTTTTTTTACTTTACTAATGATCTCCCGCTATATACTAATGAAACTCTTAAAGTATGTTAGAGCTAAAGGATATAATTTTAAAAAAATCATTATTGTAGGAGCTAATGAAACAGGAGAAAAGATGCGGAAAATACTAGCTAAAGATCTAACATATGGATACAAATTTTTAGGTTTTTTTGATCAAAAGAATGAATTAGAAAATCAATCTATTACAATTATTGGAGGGTTTGATGATGTACAGGACTTTATTATTAGAGAAAAAGTAGAAGAAGTGTATGTAGCTTTGCATATAGATAATATTAAAGTAATAAATGAGTTAACAAAAGTATGTGAGCAAAACTTGGTCAGAATTAAATTTATTCCTGATTTTCAGTTGTATACAAAATCTAGTAAGGTTGAAGTAGCTTTTTATGAAAATACACCTGTCTTAATGCTACGCCCTGAACCTTTAGAATTAGCAATAAACAGACTTATAAAAAAAATCTTTGATCTTTGTTTTTCTGCACTAGTTATAATTTTGATCTTTCCCTGGCTCTTTCCAATAGTGATGATAATTATAAAATTGGAATCAACAGGGCCTGTGTTTTTTAGGCAAGATCGTTCTGGTCGAGACAACAAATCATTTTCATGTATTAAATTTAGAAGCATGTACCTAAATGATTTGGCACATGATAAACAAGCTAAAAAAGGAGATTTGCGTATAACAAAATTTGGAGCCTTTATGCGTAAAACAAGTATTGATGAGTTACCACAATTTTTTAATGTCCTTTTCGGAAATATGTCTGTAGTAGGTCCACGGCCTCATATGATCAATTTAGCCAAAGAATATGGAGAACTAATAGATAATTATTCGGTTCGCCATTATGCTAAACCAGGAATTACAGGTTGGGCACAAGTAAATGGTTATCGAGGAGAAACAAAAAAGCTTTCTGATATGCAAAATAGAGTAGAATCCGATATTTGGTATATAGAAAATTGGAGTTTGCTATTAGATGTTAAGATTATAATTAGAACAATTATGAACATTATTAAAGGCGAAGAAAATGCTTATTAGCAAGTTCTATATCGCTGTATTTTTTTTTAAAATTTGAAAAAGGAATTGTTTGCAATTACTTCTTTCAAAATGGAAACATCCCTAATATTTACCTTTTGCTCAAAAGATTTAACATGCTTATTGTGATGGACATCAGTTCCTGCAAAATCATACATTCCTTTTTTGAGAATTTGTTCGGCTATTTTGTTAATTTCACTTCCGTAATAACCGACAACTGAAAGTAAGTTTAACTGAAATCGGCATCCCGCTTTTTTTAATTTATCATATTCATTAAAGTTTTTATGATAAAATAAATATCTTTCAGGATGAGCCAAAACAGGAATATATCCTGCTACTTGTAGGTCAAAAAGCGTTTTATAAAGCTGTATTGGAGCATTCATATAAGACATTTCTACCAATACATAATTATCTTTTAAAGTTAAAAGCTTTTCACTTTTAAAGTGATTCTCAAACCAGTCGTCCATAAAATATTCTGCAGCTGCTTTAAGAGGAATATTTATATTTTCATTTGTTATAATCTGTTTAGTTTCTATATAAGAATTGATAATAGTCAAAGGAGAGTTATCCCAAAGATAGTGGCTAATATGTGGAGTTGTAATAAATTGAGATACTCCCAATCCCTTTAAAGATTTAATAAGCATTTTAGTATTGTCAATAGTTTTTGCGCCATCGTCAATTCCTGGTAACAGGTGAGAGTGAATATCGACAAAGTTACCGCCTAGCAGATCTCTTAAAAAAGGTTTCGATTTGAAAAATGATAACATAGTACAAAAAAGGTTTAGCTCAATTCATTATGCTGCAAAAATAATCTAGAATTTGTAATAAGACATTTTAGATTTATGTTATATTTGATTTTTAGTAAAAAAGTAAAAAATTATGAAAATAAAAGAGAATTTGTTTAATCAGCGTATTATTTCTATTGATGCTTTGCGTGGAATTACCATTTTTGTAATGATTTTTGTAAATGATCTTGCAAGCATTCAAAATGTACCACAATGGTTGAAACATATGCCTGCAGATGCCGATGCAATGACTTTTGTTGATTTAGTTTTTCCTGCTTTTTTATTCATTGTCGGAATGTCTATTCCGTTTGCTTTTAATGCCAGATTGATAAAAGGTGACAGCCCGAAAATAATTTGGACACATACTCTTAAAAGAGCCATTGCTCTTATTGTAATTGGTGTTTTTATGGTCAATGCCGAATATGGCTACGACGCTTCTAAAATGATAATCGCACCTGCGTTTTGGGGACTTTTAGCTTATGCGATGCCAATTCCGATTTGGAATAAATATCCAAAAGATTTTCCTATTTGGTTAAAAAATATACTTCAATACGCAGGGATTTTAGTTCTAATAGCACTATATTTTTTATATGTTCAAGAAACTGGAGATCGAGGAATGACTCCAAAATGGTGGGGAATACTCGGATTAATCGGTTGGGCGTACCTTTTTACAGTAGTTTATTATTGGCTAGTTTCTGGAAATTTATGGGCAATGATTGCATTTTTGTTTTTTTCTGTTGCAATGAATTCGCTTAATCTAACCGAAAATTCTTTTGTACAAAATACTTCTTGGCTGAGTTTTATAGCAGGACACCTAACACATGCTTCTTTAGCTTCAGCTGGAATAATAGTTTCGTTATTGTTTTTTGATCGAAAAATCAGTTCCAAAATAAACTGGTCAGTAATTGGTTTTGTTGCGCTATTTACAATCACGGCTATTTTGTTTCGTCCTTACTTTGGAATTTCAAAAATTAAAGGAACACCATCTTGGACCATGTTTTCGGCAGCAATATGCACCGTTTTGTTCTATTTGTTGTATTGGCTGATGGAAGTTAAAAAACAAACTAAATGGAGTGAATTTTTTATGCCTGCAGCGGCAAATCCGTTATTAATTTATATTTTGCCAGGTGTAATTTATTATTTCTGTAAAGCTTTTAATCTCCATATTATTCCCGGATATTTTAGAGAAGGAGTTCCTGGAATTATTTGGTCTCTAGTATTTTCTATCATTATGCTTTATGTTATGAAAATCTTTAATCGATATAAAATTCAGCTGCATCTTTAATTTTTCAAGTTCAAGTTTTATGCAGAACTTGAAACTTGAAACCTGACCATGTAATTTTTATTGTCGAAAAACGTTTAGGAGAAGCAGGTATAGAAACTTTTGGATGCGAGCCTCCGTACACACAACCGGTACTTTATTGATATGTAATTTAGATTAGCATAAAAAATGATTGATATTCTTAATAAAATTCTAAATTTGTAAGAGAGTGTTTTTAAAATATTGTGTGTGAATGGTTTAAAGAATAAATACATTGTAGTTTTATTTTTAATCGGATCGTTTTGTCAAGCTCAAAATGATAGCACAAATGTGGGTACACGAGATATTTTGGATGTTATTCATCGAGTTTTTGATAAGCAAGACACCATTCGTCCAGAAAGAAATAAAAAACTAGCTTTTTCCTTATTGCCAGTTCCAGTCGGTGTTAATTCCAGTACAGGTTTGGTGGTTTCTTTTCTAACTACATTTTATTTAGGAAATCCCAAAACAACCAGAATGTCTCAGGTTACTTTTTCGCCTTATTTTAGTTTTAATAAGCAATTTGTATTTCCAATCCAGTCTTACATCTATTCAAAAGACAATAAATGGAGTCTTATTGGAGATTATCGCTACATGATTTATCCCCAAGATACTTACGGATTAGGTGAAGACAATTCAGATAAAGAAATGTCAACGCTCGACTACCAGCAATGGCGTTTTTATCAGTTTATTACCAGACAGGTTATTGGAAATTATCGGTTAGGAGTTGGATTTCTTTTAGATAATTATAAAAATATTTCGGAAGAATCATATATAGAGGGAGAAACCGATTATTATCAATATATGAATGGCGATTATTCTAACGAGACTTCGTTTGGTTTTGCCTTGCAGGGACTTTACGATTCGAGGGAAAATATTATCAATCCCGAAAAAGGTTTGTATATCGAAGCCGATTTTAGAATGAATACCAGCGGCGTAGAAGGAGACAAATGGCAATCTTTGTATTTTGATGCTCGAAAATATCATTCTTTCAGTAAAACTAAACATCGCGTTTGGGCTTCAAGAGCTTTTTACTGGTCAACGTTTGGGGGAAAGCCCCATTACTTAGATTTGCCAAGTATTGGTTGGGATCGTGAAGGCAAAACAGGACGAGGATTTACCAAAAATAGATACCGAAGCAATGCCCTTATTTATTTTGAAACCGAATACAGAACCGACATAAGTCGAAACGGATTTTTTGGTGCTGTTTTTTTTACTAATATTTCTTCGGTTTCTAAGTTAGATACCTATCAATTTAAAAAATGGAATCCTGCGGTTGGAACCGGAATTCGTATTAAATGGAATAAACGTAATGGCAGTAATTTGGCATTAGATTACGGAATTAGTAAAAACGATTGGTCACTGCGTTTGGGGTTATCAGAAAATTTCTAACTTCGGCCAAAATCTACAGATTCAATTTTTCATGCAGTTATCGGTTGTCATTTTAAATTATAATGTGTGTTACTTTCTAGAACAATGCGTTTTAAGTGTTCAGGAGGCAATTACGGCAATCGATGCAGAAATTATCGTGATTGACAATAACTCATCAGACGAAAGTGTTTTGATGATGAAAGAAAAATTTCCAGACGTAAAACTGATCGAAAACAAAGAAAATTTTGGATTCCCAAAAGGCAATAATATTGGTGTTCGTCAAGCGAAAGGAAAGTACATTTGCATTTTAAATCCGGACACCATTGTTGCAGAAGATACTTTTACGAAGATTTTGGCTTTCGCCGAAGGGCAAAAAAAACTCGGAATTGTTGGCTGTAAATTAATTGATGGAACAGGGGAGTTTCTTCCAGAAAGCAAACGCGGCATTCCTTCGCCTTGGGTTGCTTTTACCAAAATTTTCGGATTGTATAAAGTCTTTCCCAAATCCAAACTCTTCAATCAATATTACGCACAGCATTTAGATGAAAACGAAACGGGGGAAGTAGATATTCTCGTTGGCGCTTTTATGCTTTTGAAAAAAGAGCTTTATGAAGATTTAAAAGGTTTTGATGAAAATTGTTTTATGTATGCTGATGATATCGATTTATCGTATAGGGCATTGCAAAAACAAAAGGCAAATTTTTACTTTCACAAAACTACAGTTTTGCACTATAAAGGAGAAAGCACCATAAAAGACGAAAAATATATGAAACGTTTTCAGGAAGCTATGAATTTCTTTTATCAGAAGCATTTTAAGAAATCACTGTTTTTTAGTTTCTTCATTCAAATCGGAACTTGGTTTTTCTCTTTTGTAAAAATGTTTCAAGGCAAAACAAGAATAAAACCAAATCCAGAATTGCATGTTTTTTATTCTTTAAACGAAGATTTGTCTCACAAAATAGGCCTAATTTTAAAAAATAAAGTCAAGTTTTTAAAAATCCCGAAAGAAAAAATGGTAAATTCGTGCCTGATTTTTAAGGGAAAAAACGTCGAAATAATTTTGGATAATCAGTACATTTCATTCAAAAAATGTATCGAAATCATAGAAACTATTAAAGATAAGAGTATTACTTTTAAAGTTTTGCCTAAAAATACCCATTTTATTATTGGAAGTAATTCTAGAAATGACAGAGGGCAAATTGTAAAAATCGAGTAAAAAATTATATTAAATGAAATTTATGTTTAAAATATTCATTAATTTCGCAATCTGAAAATCAAAAACATCTTTTAGATTAACAATATGGCAAGATTTGAATTAAAGCTTCCTAAAATGGGAGAAAGTGTCGCTGAAGCAACTATTACAAATTGGTTGAAAGAAGTTGGAGACAAAATTGAGGCTGATGAAGCTGTACTCGAAATTGCAACAGATAAAGTTGACAGCGAAGTGCCGAGTGAAGTATCAGGAATTTTAGTTGAGCAATTGTTTGGTAAAGATGATTTAGTGCAGGTAGGGCAGACTATTGCTATTATTGAAACTGAAGGCGGAGAAACAGCAGTTCCAGAAACTGCAAATACAGTTCCAGAAACTACCGCTCCTGCAGAAGCTGCAGAAATCGAAAAAACAATCGAATCGGTTAAAGAAACGGTAACTTCTCAAGATTTTTCAGGATCAGATAAATTCTTTTCTCCATTAGTAAAAAATATTGCAAAAGAAGAAGGTCTTTCTTTAAACGAACTCGAAAATATTCCAGGTTCTGGAAAAGATGGACGTGTTACTAAAGAGGATATTCTAAAATATGTAGAAGCTCGTAAATCGGGTTCTATTCAAACTCCGCAAACAGTTGAAGTTGCTCCAAAAGTTGTTGCAGAAACTCCAAAAGCTGAAGCTCCAAAGGCAGTTGAGCCAGTTGTTCAAAAAAGCCAGCAAGCAGTACCAGTTTCTGTAAATGGTGGTGACGAAATTGTTGAGATGGACAGAATGCGTAAACTGATTTCGGGTTACATGGTAGCATCAGTGCAGACTTCCGCTCACGTGCAATCTTTCATTGAAGTAGATGTAACTAATATTGTAAAATGGAGAGATAAAGTAAAAGCAGCTTTTGAAAAAAGAGAAGGCGAGAAACTGACTTTTACTCCAATTATGATGGAAGCAGTCGCAAAAGCTTTAAAAGATTTCCCAGGAATGAACATTTCTGTTGACGGAGATTATATCATTAAAAAGAAAAATATCAATTTAGGAATGGCGGCAGCATTACCAAACGGAAATTTAATTGTTCCTGTAATTAAAAATGCAGATCAGTT
Source organism: Flavobacterium chungangensis (assembly GCF_042654045.1). Taxonomy (NCBI): domain Bacteria; kingdom Pseudomonadati; phylum Bacteroidota; class Flavobacteriia; order Flavobacteriales; family Flavobacteriaceae; genus Flavobacterium; species Flavobacterium chungangensis. The sequence continues at coordinate 315,462 of NZ_JBHSFY010000004.1, read as the reverse complement.
AAATCTTGTTGGAATGGCAAAAGCGGTTAACGATTTAGGAAACCGTGCAAAAGCTGGAAAACTAAAGCCAGATGATACTCAAGGCGGAACTTACACAGTAACCAATGTTGGTACTTTTGGAAGCGTTTTTGGAACTCCGATTATCAATCAGCCTCAAGTTGGAATTCTAGCGCTTGGTGCAATTCGTAAAGTGCCTGCAGTTATTGAAACTCCAGAAGGTGACTTTATCGGGATTCGTCAGAAAATGTTCTTATCGCACTCTTACGATCATAGAGTTGTTGATGGTGCATTAGGAGGAAGTTTTGTGAAAAGAGTAGCAGAATATTTAGAAGCTTTTGATGTAGATAGAGATTTTTAAAAATAAAGTATAAATAAATTCAAAATCCGATAGGTTTAAAACTTGTCGGATTTTTTGTTTTGTAAGAAAAGAATTAAGCAGTAGTACGAAGACTTATTAAAAGCTTGTTTTTGAAAAGTTAAAATTGAGTAATTGAAAGCATTTTTCGACAAAAAAAATCAGAATAAAGAGAGATATTCCGCTTTAAAAATTACATTTGTAAACTTATAAAAATTAGAAATGGAATTAAAACTTAACAAACCAATTTGCTTTTTTGATCTCGAAACAACGGGAATTGATATCGGTAAAGATAGAATCGTAGAAATTTCAATATTCAAAGTTTTTCCAAACGGAAACAAAGAAAGTAAAACCTGGTTGGTTAATCCAACAATTCCAATTCCTCCACAAACCACTGCAGTTCATGGCATCACAGACGAAAAAGTAGCCAACGAACCAACTTTTGCAGAACTTGCGCCGCATATTCATAATATGATAAAAGATAGTGATCTTGGCGGATTTAATTCAGATCGTTTCGACATTCCGCTTTTAGCTGAAGAATTACTTCGTGCAGGAGTCGATTTTGATATGAAAAACAAAGTTTCTGTAGATGTGCAGACTATTTTTCATAAAATGGAAGAGCGTACTTTAAGTGCTGCTTTGAAATTTTATTGTGGAAAAAGTTTAGACAATGCGCATTCGGCAGAAGCCGATACAATGGCAACTTATGAAATCTTGAAAGCGCAATTAGATCGTTATCCAGAATTGGAGAATGACATGAAATCTTTGTCTGAATTTACGACACGTAAAAAAATCGCCGATTTTGCAGGTATGATTGCTTTTGATCAAGATGACGAAGAAATTTTTACTTTTGGAAAGCATAAAGGGGCAAAAGTAGAAAAGGTTCTAGAAACAGAACCGGGATATTTCAGTTGGATTCAAAACGCTGATTTTCCGTTGTACACCAAAAAAGTTTTGACAGCAATTAAATTAAGAAAATTAAATACTAAATAAGGTTCTGAGTTGCTAAGATTCTAAGGTTCTGAGTTTTTTAAACATGAAATCTTAGAATCTTAGAACCTTAGAACCTCAGTACCTTAAGAAGAATGAAAATCATTTGTGTCGGCAGGAATTATGCCAATCATATAGAAGAGTTGAAAAACGAGCGTCCTAGTGAGCCGGTTGTTTTTATGAAACCAGATTCGGCGGTTTTGCTGAAACAACATCCTTTTGTTATTCCGGAGTTTTCTGAAGATGTTCATCATGAAGTCGAAATAATCGTGAAGATTAATAAAGTCGGAAAATATATTGAGCCAAAATTTGCTCATAAATATTATGATGAAATAAGTGTGGGAATAGATTTTACTGCGCGAGACCTGCAAAGTAAATTGAAAGAAAAAGGACTTCCGTGGGAAAAAGCCAAGGCATTTGATGGTTCTGCAGTTATTGGAGATTTTTTGCCAAAAACTGATTTTGTTTCTATGGAAAATCTTAATTTTGAATTAAGAAGCAATTCGGAAACGGTTCAAAAAGGAAACTCAAGTATGATGCTTTGGAAGATCGATGAATTGATTTCTCACGTGTCTCAGTTTTTTACCTTAAAAATTGGAGATATTATTTTTACAGGAACGCCGGCAGGTGTTGCGGCTGTAAAACCAAATGATGTTTTAGAAGGCTTTTTAGAAGATAAAAAATTATTCAGAATACAAGTAAAATAATGGCTTTAAAGTACAACCTTTCGAAAGTTTATGCGCTTTCAGATAATGACCCTGAATTTGTAAATCAAATTTTAACCTTATTTGTTACAGAAGTTCCAGAAGATTTAAAACAAATTAAAGAAGGAATTAAAAAGAAGGATCATAAATACGCCTATTCCTATGCTCATAAAATAAAGCCTACATTGGATTTAATGGGGTTAAATGTGGCTTTTGAAGAAATCTTGCAAGTTGAAGCTTGGACAAAAGCAGAAGGCAAGAAAAAAGATATTATCGAAACTTTTAAGAGTATTAAAGTACAAGTAAAAGAAGCGATTAAAGAAATTAAAAAAGATTTTGATCTTTAATATAAAATTTGACTTATTCCTGTTTTTATAAAAGGAATAAGTCAAAGCATTTTTTAAATTTTGTAAACGGGCTTATAGTTTGTAAAAGTCGTTAATACCTTCCTCCTAGACAAAATTTAATTTTCTACTTATAAATTATTAGCTTATTTATTTAAGCGACACAAATATTTCACTGATTATGAAAGCAGCAATTATTACTATTGGAGATGAAATCTTAATTGGTCAAATCGTAGATACAAATTCGGCTTTTATTGCCAAATCACTCGATAGAATTGGAGTTGAGGTGGCAGAAATGCTGTCAATAAGCGATGACAAAAAACATATTTTAGGCACTTTTGCGCAACTACAAAACAAAGTAGATGTTGTGATTGTGACAGGCGGATTAGGACCAACCAAAGATGATGTAACAAAGAAAACTTTTTGTGAATACTTTGATGATGAATTAATTGTAGATCAAAAAGTTTTGGCGCATGTGACGGAATTAATTGAAGGGTTTTATAAAAGACCCATTTCTCAATTGAACAAAGATCAGGCTTTAGTTCCGTCAACTTGTACTGTTTTGCATAACAAAGTAGGAACAGCACCGGGGATGTGGATGAAGAAAGAAAATACCGTATTTATTTCGCTTCCGGGAGTTCCGTACGAAATGAAATATCTGGTAGAAGAAGAAATAATTCCTAAAATTGTTCGCGAATACAAACGTCCTTACATTATTCATAAAACCATTTTGACGTATGGGCAAGGAGAAAGTTTAGTTGCAGAACGTATTGAACAATGGGAAAACAATCTTCCAGAGTTTATAAAATTGGCTTATTTGCCCAATCCGGGGCGAGTTCGTCTGCGTTTAACCGCTCGCGGGACTAATAAAGAAGAATTAGAAGAAGCGATAGAAAGTAATGTGCAGTCCTTGGATGCTATCATTCACGATATAATTGTAGGTTACGAAGAGAATGAAACAATTGAAACAGTAATTGGTAAACTGCTTTTGAAGCAAAATAAAACCATCTCAACAGCAGAAAGTTGTACAGGTGGAAGAATTGCGTCGTTATTGTCGGCTGTTCCAGGTTCGTCAAGCTATTTTAAAGGAAGTATTGTTTCTTATGCGACAGAAGTTAAAATAAATGTTTTGGGAATACCGAAAAATTTAATTGATCAATTTTCGGTAGTTAGTGCTGAGGTTGCTTCGGCTATGGCTTTGAGTGCTAAAGATTTGCTGAAAACCGACTATGCGCTAGCGACGACGGGCAATGCAGGTCCGTCAAAAGGCGATTCCGATGCTGAAATCGGTACTGTTTTCATTGCTTTGGCAACACCAGATGGAGTAATTACCGAAGAATTTAACTTCGGACAACCGCGTGAAAAAGTGATAGATAGGGCATCAGTTAAGAGTTTAGAAATATTACAGAAAGAAATTTTAAAATTTGTGCAATAATTTTTTGCTACAATGGTTTATTTTTCTTTTCTTTGCACCCTGATTTTGAATAACGATAAAAGATAAGTATAATGTCAAGAGTTTGTGACCTTACAGGTAAAAGAGCGATGGTAGGAAATAACGTTTCTCACGCTATGAACAAAACTAAGAGAAAGTTTTCTGTAAACTTAGTTAAAAAGCGTTTTTATCTTCCAGAAGAAGATAGATGGATTACTCTTAGAGTAGCAGCATCTACGATAAAAACAATTAATAAAAATGGAATCACTGCTGTTTTGAAAAAAGCACAGTCAGAAGGATTTATCAAATAATCTTTTCCTAAATAAATATATAGCAAGATGGCAAAGAAAGGTAATAGAATCCAAGTAATTTTAGAATGTACTGAACACAAAGCTTCTGGTGTTGCAGGAACTTCTAGATATATTACAACTAAGAACAAAAAAAATACTCCAGACAGATTAGAGATTAAAAAATTTAATCCAGTTTTAAAAAGAGTAACTGTTCACAAAGAAATTAAGTAATAATTAGAGATTTTGATTAAATCTCAAATGGTTTTTCATTTGAAGATTTAATGAATTTCAAATAACATTTGAATCATGGCAAAGAAAACCGTAGCATCGTTACAAACATCTTCTAAGAGATTATCAAAAGCCATCAAAATGGTAAAATCTCCTAAAACTGGTGCATATACATTCGTAGAATCTATTATGGCTCCTGAAGAAGTTGATGAGTTCTTGAAAAAGAAATAATTACAATTACATTATATAGAAAAGCTACTTTCTTTCGGAAGTAGCTTTTTTATTACCTATATTTGTCTAAAATTTTAAAGAATCGTAACAATTGGTCTTTTTTGGGAAAACAATTGCGCTTTCTTTAAAGATTTTGATTTCTTGCGTGAAAATCAAGAAATCTAGTAAATCTAAATAATCTACAAAAAAATGAGTTTTTTTAAAAAATTATTCTCTACCGAAAAAAAAGAGACTTTAGACAAAGGTCTTGAAAAAACGAAAACTACTTTTTTCTCGAAGTTAAGTAAAGCCGTTGCAGGGAAATCTAAAGTTGATGATGATGTTTTAGATAATCTGGAGGAAGTTCTTGTAGCTTCTGATGTTGGGGTAGATACTACTTTGAAAATTATTACAAGAATTGAAAAGCGTGTTGCTGAAGATAAATATCTAGGAACAGAAGAATTGAATCAAATTCTTCGTGATGAAATTGGTGCTTTATTATCTGAAACCAATACAGGTGAGGCAACAGAATTTGAAATTCCGAAAGATAAAAAGCCTTATGTTTTAATGGTTGTTGGAGTAAATGGAGTTGGAAAAACTACAACAATTGGTAAATTGGCTTATCAATTTAAAAAAGCGGGTCATAATGTTGTTTTAGGTGCTGCAGATACATTTCGTGCTGCTGCGATCGATCAATTGCAGGTTTGGGCAGATCGTGTAAATGTGCCTATTGTAAGACAGCAAATGGGAAGCGATCCTGCTTCTGTAGCTTTTGATACTTTACAATCTGCAGTTGCTCAAAATGCTGATGTTGTAATTATTGACACAGCTGGACGTCTTCATAATAAAATCAACTTAATGAATGAGTTGACAAAAGTAAAACGTGTAATGCAGAAAGTGGTTGCTGATGCGCCTCATGATGTGCTTTTGGTCTTGGATGGCTCTACAGGTCAAAATGCTTTTGAACAAGCTAAACAATTTACGGCAGCTACAGAGGTTACTTCATTAGCTGTTACAAAATTGGATGGAACAGCAAAAGGCGGTGTGGTAATTGGAATTTCAGATCAATTTCAAATTCCTGTGAAATATATTGGTGTTGGCGAAGGAATTGAAGATTTGCAAGTTTTCAATAAATATGAATTTGTAGATAGCTTTTTTAAATAATTAATAATGAAAAATATATCAGCTTTAACTTTTTATTTTGCTAGTGTAATATCTTTTGTTCTGGCAAATGTTTTAAAGGATAAAAATCTTTCGGTATATTATGTTTTATTGGTTCTAGGGATAGTTTTATTCTTTTTAGGTGTTCTTAAAAGAATACGTTCTAATCGATAAATATAAATTGAAAATTTATTGAGTCTTTAAATAGGATTCGTTTAGGCGTTTCTATTTAAGGATTCTTTTTTATTGGTAATGCCTGTTTTGAAAAATAGTTGAATGTGTTTTCGATTTTTATTTCTTTTGATGATTATAAGAGTATCTTTGTAGTCTGAGAAATTTTCTTTTGAAACTGGAAGCCCTAGCCCTGATGGGAGCGGCATCCTTTTGTGCCGGGGTTCGGCGCAAAAGATACAGCGGACAGCAGGAAATAGCTCCTAATTCTTCCACTTCATTCAGATTAAAAAAGAATAAATTTTAATATTTTTATTTATGAAAAACACTTTTATAGTTTTGTTTTGCTCGCTTTTATTTGTGAGCTGTAAACAGGAAATAAAACCTGCAGATCTTGCCAAATTAAATGGTTATTGGGAAATTGAAAAAGTGATTTTTGAGAAAGGTGAGGAGAAGGAATATAAAATGAACGAGACTTTTGATTTTTTTCAAATTAAAAACAATAAAGGGGTTCGAACGAAAGTGATGCCGCAATTTGATGGTACATTTTTGACAACAGACACTTTTGAGAATGTTTCGGTTCGTTTTGTTGGAGAACAAGTTTTCTTAGATTATAAAACGGATTATGCCAAATGGAGTGAGGAAATTATTTCGCTTTCTGATGACAAATTAGTGGTTAAAAATCCACAAAAAATTGAATATCATTATAAAAAAGCTGGACCAGTAAACCTTTTGAACAATGGCGAAAAGACTAAATAACGAAAGCACTATTAGTGCTGTATTACAGCAGATTATTCAAGTGAATAAACTGCAGCCAGGTATGGATCAAATTGATGTTCGTGATGCTTGGAAAAATCTTATGGGAAGCGGGGTGAATACTTATACTCGAAATGTTGTTCTGAAAGGCAGTACACTTTATGTAGAATTAGGTTCGTCTGTTCTGCGCGAAGAATTAACTCATGGAAAATATAAAATTGTTAAAATGATTAATGAAGAATTGGGACGCGAGGTAGTAAAAGATGTAGTTTTACGCTGATTTCATTTGATTTTTTTTAATAAGATTAACTTTAAAAATAAGTAACACTTCTATTGTGAAGTGTTTTTTTTTGCGATACATTTGGGCGTTATTTTTTGTAAGTAGCATCTTTTAGTAACCCAAAAACAATAAAAAAAAAACAATGAAAAAAATTTTACTTATTTTAACCGTATTATTTGCTTTAACTAGCTCTGCACAAAAGAAAAAAGTTGCTGTTGTCTCTTTTTATACAGATAAAACAATAGATCTTTCTGAGCTTGGTTTAAATGGTCTGGCTGCAGTGACAGATTTAGGAAGTAATCCGAATTTTAACTTATTGCCAATTTTGGAGAAATATCATAATGCATTTTTTAATGATTATTCGAAAAAATTTCCTTTTGATTTAATTCCTGAAACGGAAGTAACTCAAAAACAAGAATATATTGATTACGTTCCTCATTTTGATAAAGAAGGAGATGCTGGGAAATATATTATCAACTATCCCGGATACAAATATATTTATGAAGGAATAAATGGTTCTGCAAACGAAGTGGCAACAGCAACTATGTTTAAAGATAATGCTGATGGTGTTTTGTTTACTGAAATTCATTTTGCTGTAGTAAAAGGATTCGCTGTTGGTGGAACAGGAACTATTAAAATGAAAGCTTATGCAAGAATTGCTTTGTATGACAAAAATGGAAAAAAATTATTTGCTTTCAATGAAGGAGCAACATCTAAGAAAACTGGAACAATTGTAGGAGGTATTCCTGTTTTATCTTTTGACAAAGTATTGCCAATGTGTGAGAGTGCATTAGATGAGCTTTTGAAAGATTTAGATGGAAGAATCGAGAAAATGGTAAAAAAGACTGCTAATACTCTATAATCAGTTCGTAATAAAAATAAAAAACCCGCTTCAATTGAAGCGGGTTTTTTTGTTTGATTTGTAATTCTTATTAGAATTGCTCTCTTCCTGCAAAGTGGAATGCGCTTTCGATAGCAGCGTTTTCGTCGCTGTCAGATCCGTGAACTGCATTTTCTCCGATTGAAGTAGCGTATGCTTTACGAATAGTTCCTTCAGCAGCTTCAGCTGGATTTGTAGCTCCAATTAAAGTTCTGAAATCTTCTACTGCGTTGTCTTTTTCTAAAATAGCAGCAACAATTGGTCCACGAGACATGAATTCAACTAATTCTCCGTAGAAAGGTCTTTCTGCGTGAACTGCGTAAAATGCTTTTGCATCTGCTACAGTTAATTGAGTTAATTTTAATGAAACGATTTTGAAACCACCATTAGTAATCATTGCTAAGATATTCCCGATGTGTCCGTTTGCAACAGCATCTGGTTTAATCATTGTAAAAGTTCTATTTGTTGCCATTTTATATTTTATTAAATTTTGTGCAAAAGTATACTTTTTTTATGAATTGATTTTAATTAATTCGTAATTAAAACATAGTAGAATAATGTTTTAACCAAGAATAGGCTTTTTTTTGAGTCATTATGCAGAGATGCACTGCAGTGTTTCTAACACAAAGTAAATATTTAATGAAAAAAGATGCACTGCTGTGCGTCTCTACAATTGTGTTTCTCTCTATATATCGTGTAAAAATTAGACTTTAAAGATTAATTTATTTCTGTAGAATATCCATAAGATAAATGTCCAGATTGCAACGTATGTTAATGCGCCTGCCAAAGAAGCAGTCATTGGATTGCTGAAAAATGGTGCAATTCCGAAACGGTATAGATAATCTAAAAGGTTAATTTGTTCGCCAGGAAGCGATGGATGCTGAAAACGAATGAGTACCAAAGCTTGAGGAATAATCTGTGAAGCAAAAAAAACAATCATTGGATTTACTCCCCAAATAACAAATAGCTTAAAGCCTTTTTTGTATTCTCTTATGTCAATTATATAGTATAAAGCGGTTAAGCAGACAGTTGCTAAACCAGTTGTATATAAAACATAACTACTTGTCCAGATTGATTTGTTTATTGGAAAAGCTAAATCCCAGATTAAACCGAAAAAAATTAACGCAGTGCCGATCATTCCCATTCTTTGGGCTTTTTGGATTTTAGTTAAATTAAGAAATAGAATTTGTCCTATGAATAAACCAATAATCCCGTTTACAATAGATGGCAAAGTGCTTAAGATTCCTTCTGGATCCCAAGTATTGGTTTCATGGTACATATGTCCTTTCAAGAAAATGCTGTCAACCCAAGCGGCTAAATTAGTGCCTCTTTCTAAATTTGCTTCTCCAAAACCAGGAACAGGAATTAAAGTCATAACCGCCCAATACCCTAGAAGTAAAATTGCTCCCGTAATAATTTGAGTTTTTCGAGATGTCTTTAAATATAAAAGCGAAATGACAAAATAGACTACTGCAATACGCTGTAAAACTCCAGGAAGTCGAACATCTTGATAATTTTCAAATCCGCCGTAGGCTAAAATGAGATAAATAGCCAATATGCCAAATGCAAAGATATTTTTTAGACGCGTGCTAAAACTTCCCATCAAAGCATAACCAACTGCAAAAGTAATGACCAATCTTCCAATTAGAAGCGGAATTCCGTCTAATCCAAAAAGCTGAATTTTTCCAAAGAAATTAAAGAAAATCCCCAAACAGAACATTCTTAAAGAACGAATCAGGATTTTGTTAAATGTTGTTTCGTCATACTTTTTCTCTGGCATTGCAAGCGGTACAGCAACTCCCATTATAAAAATAAAAAACGGGAATACAAGATCTGTTGGTGTACAGCCATTCCAGTGCGCGTGTAAAAGCGGAGGGTAAACATTTCCCCAATCACCTGGATTGTTTACAATAGTCATCAATAGAATTGTCAGTCCGCGAAAGACATCAAGCGAAATTAGGCGTTCTCTTACCATTTGGTTAGTTAATTAATAGGTTATAAAATATAATTCTATTTGGTTTGAGAGAGTAAAGATTTAGAAAATGTGCTGGTTATTTGTTTCTAAATCGGTACTTTTTAATTTCTAAAGATAATTATTTTAGATTATTATGATGTCAAAATTATGTTCTAAAGGTTTTAATTTCTGAATTAAAAGCGGAATCAATTGTTCTCCTTTTTCTAAATAAAATTCAGAAAAATTGACTTGCCGCTCTTGAAGGCTGTTGTTTGGAAATAATTCGCATTGCAAATCGGTAACACGCTCCAATTGATCGGCTAGTTTTCTTTTTTGTGCTTTTAATAAACGTTTTTCTAAATTTTCTAGACCTTTCTTTTGTTTTATTTCTTGAGCTTTAACGGCACCAGAAAAAGATTTGTCGGTCTTTTCGGCCAATTCAAAAAGATAAGCAAACTGTTTTTCAAGCGCTTCTTTTTGAGGAGTTAAATCTATTGGAAACGGAGAAAGTTTATGTGTAATCTGATTGACTAAATTCTCTGATTTACTGAATAAATCTTTCCAAGTTAAATTTAAATTATCGGCTTTTTTAACTTGTTTTTCGGTTGCTAAAAGAACAGAATTTCGAACTAATAATATTGGGAAGGTAATGTTTACTGCTTCAAAGAAATCTTTTAATTCTAACCAATAAGCAATTTCTCCGCCTCCGCCAATGTAGCAAAGATTGGGAAGAATGATTTCCTGATACAATGGACGCATAATTACATTTGGACTGAATTTTTCAGGATTGCTTTCTAATAGTTTTAGAATTTCTTCTTTAGAAAATGAAATTCTAGTGTTGTTAACTAGGTATTTATCATTTTCAAAAATGATTCTTTCGCGCAGTTTATCTTCAATGTAAAATAAATTTATTTCACGAGGATTTACTTGAACAGTATAGTCAGAAAGTGCTTCAATTGATTTTTGAACGGCTTTAAATGAAGTCTGATTTTCTAATTCTTCTTTTACAAACGGAATAAAAGCACGTTTTAAATTGGTGTCGTCTGCATCTATAATTACTAAGCCATAGCTTGAAAAAAGCGCATTAGCCAAAAAACGAGTTGCATCGGCTAGATTTTCGTGTTTTAAATACGCATTTTCAAAAAGCTTCTTAAGTGCGTTTGCATTGGTGCTTGAACCTAATTCTTGAGAGTAAATTTCAAACAAATTTTCTAAGCCTTCAGTTGAAAGTCTTCCAACGGGACCGGTACTTTCTGCATTCCAACGGATTTTTTTTCCTTTAAAATTAAAATAATTAATTTCTTCAAAATCGTGATCTTCGGTCGCCATCCAATAAACTGGAACAAAATTGTACGAAGGATATTTCGATTTTAATTCTTTAGTTAAATTAATCGTAGAAATAATTTTATATAAAAAATATAAAGGTCCGCTAAATAGATTTAGCTGATGTCCGGTTGTAATGGTAAAGGTATTTTCGAGTTTTAAAAGCGCAATATTATGTTGAGTTAACTCCGAAATTTCAATATTTTGATATTGTTTTTCCAGCGTTTCAACCAATGCAGTTCTATTGTTATGATCAAAATTAGCTGATTTTTCAGCTATTTGTTTTTCAAAATTTTCTAGGCTTGGAAAATGGTTGTACAGCGGTTTTAATTCTGGTTTCTGATCTAAGTAATCTTGCATTAATTTAGAGAAATATCCAGAAGATTGAAAGCTGATACAGTCGGTTGGCATAATTTTAAATTTATTTTTGACAGCTGTAAATTTAATGAAAATATACAGGTAAAAACGCTTTTAACGAATGCTTAAGATTTGATTTTTGATTTTTGTTTTAAAGTACCTTAAATCAAGTTTTTAAATTGAAATAAAATCCGTGTTTTTAAAATGGAAAAAACATCATATTTGTTAAAAAACGTATGATGTTTTAAAACTAATTCTTTGAAATATGAATTATTAATAATGAAACTATACTTTTGTAATCAAAAAAAAAGTTATATCTATTTTACATGAAAACTAACGAGAATAAAAAGAACTCTCTAAAACATGTTCTTTTTGGAAGCCTTATTGGTACCACAATCGAATTTTTTGATTTTTATATTTATGCCAATGCAGCAGTGTTGGTCTTTCCTCAATTATTTTTTCCTAGTTCAGATTCGACAATGGCGACTCTGGAATCTTTAGCCACTTTCTCTATTGCCTTTTTGTCGCGCCCTTTAGGTTCAGCATTTTTTGGCCATTATGGTGATAAGATCGGACGCAAGTTTACTCTTGTTGCAGCTTTATTGACAATGGGAATTTCTACAGTAACAATAGGATTTTTGCCAAGTTATGCGAGTATTGGTGTAGCCGCTCCGTTATTATTAATGCTTTGCCGATTCGGACAAGGTGTTGGTTTAGGAGGCGAATGGGGAGGCGCTGTTTTATTGGCGATAGAAAATGCACCACCAAATAAACGTGCTTGGTACGGAATGTTTCCGCAATTAGGTGCTCCAATAGGATTATTGCTTTCTGGTGGAACTTTCTTGTTGTTGACAGATTCTATGAGTAATGAAGATTTTATGAATTATGGTTGGAGAATTCCTTTTATTGCCAGTGCATTTTTAGTGATAGTTGGTTTTTATATTAGGACTAAAATTACAGAAACGCCTTCGTTTGAAAATGCCAAAAAAGAGGAAGAAGAGGTAAAAGTTCCTTTTCTAGAATTAGTAAAATCTTATAAAAATCAGTTGATTTTTGGAACATTCGCCGCAATAACAACATTCTTGGTTTTCTATTTAATGACCGTATTTACACTTAGCTGGGCTACTTCAGATTTAGGAATTGTAAAAAGAGACGGATTATTGATTCAATTATTCTCAGTATTGTTTTTTGCGCTTTTTATTCCGGTTTCTGCGGTTGTGGCCGACAAGATTGGTCGCCGCAAAATGCTTATCGTGGCAACTGCGGCTATTGCCGTTTTCGGATTTTTCTTTTCTTATTTTTTAAGTTCTGGAAATATCGTTTTGGTTACCATTTTTGCCTGCATTGGAATGTCATTAATGGGCTTTACTTACGGACCTTTGGGAACTTTTCTGTCTGAATTATTTCCAACCAGTGTTCGTTATTCTGGAGCCTCTTTGACTTTTAATATGGCGGGAATTTTAGGCGCCGCTTTTGCACCAATGATCGCAATTTGGTTGGCTAAGACCTATGATGTGAGTTATGTAGGTTTCTATTTGGTAACCGCTGCACTTATCTCTTTGGTTTCATTTTTGGTCATTAGTAAAGACGAACATAAATTTTAGATTATAAATTTAAAATATTTTAAAAGCAGTAATGTAAAAAATTACTGCTTTTTTTTTGTTTGTTAAAAAAGTATTTAGATATTTGTCTAAATATATAAATGTAATGAATGATATTTTTAAAGCATTAAATGATGCCACTAGAAGAGAGATTCTGGATCTTTTAAAGCAAAAGGATTTATCTGCAGGAGAGATTGCAGACGCTTTTAATATTTCTAAACCGAGTATTTCGCATCATTTGGATATTTTAAAAAGAGCTGATTTAATTACATCTGAAAAAAACGGGCAATTCATCATTTACTCCATCAATACCACCATAATGGAAGATGTTTTGCAATGGATACTAACCTTTAAACAATAAAAAATGAATTTAGAATTAAAAAAAGAGCTTCCCCTAATAGGAATTGTTTTGATTCCTTTTATTTATTTGGCAACAGTTTGGAACAAACTACCTGAAATAGTTCCTATTCATTGGAACATTAAAGGGGAAATTGACGGATGGGGAAGTAAATTTACTTTGATTGGAATGCTTTTTATTCTTCCTGTTTTGACTTATGTCATTATGTCGATGATTACTAAGATTGATCCTAAGAAAAGAATGTCTTTAATGGGAGGGAAATTGTACCAGCTCAAATTTGTTTTGGTTCTTTTTATGTCAATTTTAGCTTTGTTTATTATCTACACCACAAAAAGTCAAAGTACTTCTAGTCCTAGTTTTATTTTTGCTTTAATTGGTGCTTTGTTTGTGGTTTTGGGCAATTATTTTAAAGTAATACAGCCTAATTATTTTATCGGAATTAGAACACCGTGGACTTTGCAACATGAAGGAGTATGGAAAAAAACTCATGCATTTGCTGGTAAACTTTGGTTTATTGGAGGTTTGATTATAATTTTAGGAAGTTTGATTTTTGAAAGCGCTACTTTTTCTACATTCTTTTTAACTATTGTTTTTGTTATTGCATTTGTACCATTAATCTATTCTTTTTTAAAATTTAGAAGTCTCGATAAAAAAGAAGAGAATCTTTAACTAACTAACTAACTAACTAACTAACTAACTAACTAACTAACTAACTAACTAACTAACTAACTAACTAACTAACTAATTACTAAAATGAAAAAGAAAATACTTTTTGCACTTCTAATTTTTAGCTTTTTTAATTCATTTGCGCAGGATATTTCAGGACAATGGAATGGTATTTTAAAAATTCAAAATAATGAGCTAAGGGTTTTATTTAATATTACTAAAACAGAAAAAGGGTATAGTTCTACGGTGGATAGTCCGGATCAAAATGCAAAAGGAATTCCTGTTACATCTACTACTTTTGAAAATTCGGTATTGAAATTAGATATTGCAACTATAGGTGGTTTATACGAAGGAAGGTTAGGTGCTGATAATATTTTTGTTGGGAAATTGATTCAAAACGGACATACATTAGATCTTAATTTATCTAAAGGAAATGCTGAAATTCTAAGACCTCAGGAACCTAAACAGCCATTTTCTTATTATACAGAGGATGTGAAATTTGAGAATAAAACAGATAAAGTGACTCTGGCAGGAACGTTATCAATGCCTAAAAAAGAAGGTAATTTTCCTGTAGTTATTTTGATTTCTGGAAGTGGCGTGCAAAATCGAGATGAAGAAATGCTAGGGCACAAACCATTTTTAGTTTTAGCAGATTATCTCACAAAAAAAGGAATCGCTGTTTTACGTTTTGATGATCGTGGTTTTGGTCAATCTACAGGCGATTTTAAAAAAGCAACTACTATGGATTTTGCAAAAGATGTACAATCTGGAGTAGACTATTTGAAAACGAGAAAAGAAATCGATAAAAATAAGATTGGTTTAATCGGACATAGCGAAGGGGGTATAATTGCTCCACTGATAGCTGGAAATTCTAAAGATGTTAAATTTATAGTTCTACTTGCCGGACCAGGAATTCGTGGCGATAAATTGCTGCTTTTGCAAAGAGAATTACTAGAAAAACAAATGGGAGTTCCAGATGCAGTGGTAGAGCAGAGTAAAGAAAATTTTAAAGGTGCTTATGATCTTATTATTCAAAGCAATGTTAATGATGATGATTTGAAAGCCAAAGTCAATTCGTATTTTAAATCAAAATTAGGGAATGATGATATGGCTAAAACCACTACAGATCAAATTACAAGTCCGTGGTATTATGCTCTTTTAAAACTTGATCCAAAGCCTTTTTTAGAAAAAGTAAAATGTCCAGTTTTGGCACTTAACGGAAGTAAAGATTTGCAGGTTCCAGCCCAAGTTAATCTTGAAAATATTAAAAAAGCCTTGACAGAAGCAGGAAATAAGAAAGTAACCACTAAAGAATTACCAAATTTAAATCACTTATTTCAAGAATGTAAGACAGGTTCTCCAACTGAATATGCCACTATTGAACAAACCTTTTCGCCAATAGCTTTGGAAGAAATTTCGAGTTGGGTTTTAATGCAGGCCAAATAAAAGTTTAGTTTATATCAAAAAAGTTCTTTCCAAAATCTTTTCTCGATAATTCCTAGATATCCCGTATTTTTGCAAAAAAATAATTCTCTTTTGAAAACAAAGCTTTTTGTAATTACGCCGCCATTTACACAACTGAATACCCCGTATCCGGCAACGGCGTATATAAAAGGTTTTCTGAATACTAAAAATATAGAATCAGTTCAGGCTGATTTGGGTATTGATGTGATTTTAGAATTGTTTTCGAAAAAAGGATTAGAAAGATTGTTTCAAGTTTCAAGTTTCAAGTTTCAAGTTGCTGGAAATGAAATTTCAGATAACTCAAAGCGTATTTTTGCTCTACAAGACGAATACATCAAAACTATTGATTCTGTAATTCAGTTTTTGCAAGGAAAAAATCCAACTTTGGCTCTACAGATTTGTCAAGAAGATTTTCTACCAGAAGCTTCTCGTTTTGCACAATTAGAAGAACTCGATTGGGCTTTTGGAACAATGGGAACTCAAGACAAAGCAAAACACTTGGCAACTTTATATCTCGAAGATATTTCAGATTTTATTGTAGAATGTGTTGACGAGAATTTTGGTTTCAGCCGCTATGCAGAGCGTTTAGGGCGAAGCGCCAATTCTTTTGATGAATTGTACGAAGCCTTACAGCAAGAGCCGACTTATATCGATTCGATTTTAATTTCGCTTTTAAAAGCTAAAATCGAAGCGATAAGACCAACTTTATTTCTAATTTCTGTTCCTTTTCCAGGAAATTTATATAGCGCATTTCGTTGTGCACAATGGGTAAAACAAAATCATCCCGAAATTAAAATTTCGATGGGTGGAGGCTTTCCTAATACCGAATTGCGTTCGCTTTCAGACAAACGTGTTTTTGAGTTTTTCGATTTTATCACTTTAGATGATGGAGAAGTTCCAATTGAAGAATTAATTTTTCATTTAGAAAACCCAGATTCGAATTCTTTCAAAAGAACATTTTTATTAGAAAACGGACAAGTAGTCTATAAAAATAATTCTTTAAAACACGATTATAAACAAGCTTATGTAGGAACGCCTGATTATTCAGATCTGCCTTTGGATAAATATATTTCGGTAATAGAAATTGTTAATCCGATGCATAGAATGTGGAGCGATGGAAGATGGAATAAACTCACCATGGCGCATGGCTGTTATTGGGGAAAATGTACTTTCTGCGATATTTCTTTAGATTACATCAAAGTATATGAACCCGTTGCGGCAAGTCTGCTTTGTGATCGAATAGAAGAATTGATCGAAAAAACAGGTCAGAACGGATTTCATTTTGTTGATGAAGCCGCACCGCCAGCTTTAATGCGTGCTTTGGCGCTTGAAATTCTAAAAAGAAAACTAGCCGTAACTTG
Source organism: Flavobacterium chungangensis (assembly GCF_042654045.1). Lineage (NCBI taxonomy): Bacteria > Pseudomonadati > Bacteroidota > Flavobacteriia > Flavobacteriales > Flavobacteriaceae > Flavobacterium > Flavobacterium chungangensis. The sequence continues at coordinate 298,577 of NZ_JBHSFY010000004.1, read as the reverse complement.
GTGGACTAATATTCGTTTTGAGAAAAGTTTTTCAAAAGATTTATGTCTGTTACTGAAGGCTTCGGGCTGTATTGCTGTTTCAGGAGGTTTAGAAGTTGCTTCAGATCGATTATTGAAACTGATAGATAAAGGAGTAACTGTTGAGCAAGTCGCAAAAGTAACTCGTAATTTTACCGAAGCAGGAATTATGGTTCATGCGTATTTGATGTACGGATATCCTACACAAACCATTCAAGAAACGGTAGATAGTCTAGAAATGGTTCGCCAATTGTTTGAAGCTGGAGTTTTACAATCGGGTTTTTGGCATCAATTTGCGTTGACGGCTCATAGTCCGGTTGGATTGTATCCAGAACAATTTGGTGTAACTAAGAAAACAGAAACAATAGGAACTTTTGCAAATAACGACATTGAGTATACTGATGCAACAGGAATTAATCACGACAAATTTAGTTTCGGATTAAAGAAATCGCTTTTTAATTTTATGCACGGAATCTGTTTTGATTATGAACTTCAGGATTGGTTCGATTTTAAAATTCCGAAAACCAAAATTCACCCTGATTTTATTTTTAATGCACTAGAAGAACAAAACGATTTCAATACTAAACCAAATGCAAAAGTAGTTTGGCTTGGAGGAAAACCTGCTGCAGAAATCTTTTCAAAATCAAAAAAGGGAAGAAGTTGGGAAATGATGTCGCTAACTTTTCATGATAAAAAAGAAAGTTTCAATATTCAAACCGGAAAAGAAGAAGGCGAGTGGCTGACTTCAATTTTATCCAAAATAGCGGTTTCAGGTTCTAAAAATTATACTTTTCAAGAAGTCAAGAATGATTTTGAGACTTCTTTGGAAGATTTCGAATTGTTCTGGTATTCTAAACCTATAAACACTTTGCGTGAATTTGGGTTATTGGTACTTTAATATTCAATACATTCTCCGTCATTTGGAATAGAAGTTTTGTTTAAAAGACCATGATCTGAAAGAGCAGTTCTTAATTGCAATCTTGTGGTTGGGCAATGATTTAAAGCTTCTAAATGATTGGCAAGGACTTTTCCAGGAGCAAGTGTTACGAACTTTAAAATGTCGTCCATTCGCATTAATAAAGGTTGGCCGATATCTAATCTTGCAGTACCACAGGCAACAATCGAAATGTCGGGTTTAAATTGCATTAAAACTTTATTTACATGTTCTGTAAAAATAGTATCAGAACTGATGTAAATCGATTTTTGATCTGCCAGTTCAATAAGAAAGCCCATTACATTTCCCATTAATTTGGCAATGAAACCATAACCGTGAATAGCTGGAATCCCGGTAATTTTTCCATCCAGAAATTTTTGCGGTTCCCAATATTCAAGAGTCTGAATTACACTAAGACCTCTTTGCACAAGAGCTTTTTCATCTTTAGAACTGCAAATTACAGGAATGCTTTTTCTTCTTAAAAAAACTTCACCAGCTTTGTCTATATGATCCGGATGCAAATGTGTGATCAAACAATGCGTCACTCGACTTAAAATGTCACGACTGTTTTTTGGCAAAGCCACCAAAGGATTTCGTTTCGGTTTGTATCTGAAAATAGTAAAAGGCGGAATTGTTTTTCTTTTACCTAACATTGGGTCAACTAAAATGACATGCTTTTCTGTTTCAATTACCAAAGAGGCATTTCGCAAATGATGTAATTTCATATCCAAGAAAATTAGATATTAAAAATACAAAGTTTTTTGAAAAATAATTTACAGATTTTTCTTTATTTTTAGCAGAATTGTTATTATTTAAGTTTATGCATTTACAAGAAGGATTTCATGCCTATTTCATTTATATTCTGACAAATAAAGCGAAATCTGTTTTTTATGTCGGGGTTACCAATAATTTAAAGAAAAGAATAATGAAGCATAAAGATAATATTTTGCTGGAAAGCAAAACTTTTGCTTCAAAGTATAATGTTGAATTTTTGCTTTATTATGAAAAATTTACTTGGATTCAAGAAGCAATTGCAAGAGAAAAAGAAATCAAGGGCTGGAGAAGGGAAAAGAAAATTGCTTTAATTAAAACTATGAATCCTGAATTGGAATTTTTGGAGTATTAATTGAAAACAGTCTTTTAAGTCTAGTTTGTCATTCCGAGGAACGAGGAATCTCCGTAAGTAGCTCGTCAAAGATTGGAATTACTTTATGGAATATTGCCGTGGAGATTCCTCCTTCGTCGGAATGACAAAACGTTGAGGTTATGGTATGTTTATTTAAAGTATTTCTAGTCTGTTATGTCATTCCGAGGGACGAGGAATCTCCGCAAGTAGCTCGCCAAAGATTGGAATAGCTTTGTAGAATATTGCCGCGGAGATTCCTCCTCAGTCGGAATGACAAACTATGCGGTTACGGTATGTTTATTTAAAGTATTTCTAGTCTGTTATTTCATTCCGAGGAACGAGGAATCTCCGCAAGTAGCTCGCCAAAGATTGGAATAGCTTTGTAGAATATTGCCGCGGAGATTCCTCCTCAGTCGGAATGACAAACTATGCGGTTACGGTATGTTTATTTAAAGTATTTCTAGTCTGTTATTTCATTCCGAGGAACGAGGAATCTCCGCAAGTAGCTCGCCAAAGATTGGAATTACTTTATGGGATATTGCAGCGGTGATTCCTCCTTCGTCGGAATGACAAAACGTTGAGGTTACACTATGTTTGTTTAAAGTATTTCTAGTCTGGTATGTCATTCCGAGGGACGAGGAATCTCCGTAAGTAGCTCGTCAAAGATTGGAATTACTTTATGGAATATTGCCGCGGAGATTCCTCCTTCGTCGGAATGACAAAACGTTGTGGTTACACTATGTTTAATGAATATTGTTACTTTACCCAATAGAAAACCTAAACCCAATCCCATGAAGGTTTTCAATCGAAATTCCTTCTTCATTGGCAAGGATTTTACGAAGACGCGAAATGAAAACATCCAAACTTCTTCCCATAAAATAGTCGTCGGTTCCCCATAGAGACGTTAAAATTTGTTCTCTTTTCAAAACAGAATTTTTATGATCTAGAAAAAGTTTTAATAATTCGGCTTCACGTTGAGTTAAACCAACTTTTTCTTCATCATTAAAAAGAATGAAATTTTTAGTATCAAAATGATATTTTCCTACTTCATAAATTGTTTTTGCAGGAGTAATATTTTTCTGTGAACGTTTCAAGAAAATTTCAATTTTCAGCAGTAATTCTTCAATGCTGAAAGGTTTTACCAAATAATCATCTGCACCGATACGAAGGCCTTTAATGCGGTCTTCTTTTAAAGTTTTAGCTGAAAGGAAAATAATCGGAACATCGACGTCAATTTTTCTAACTGCTTCAGCAAGCTCAAAACCATCCATTTTTGGCATCATAATATCAAAAATGCAAACATCAAACTCTTCTTCTTCAAAAATTTTCAGTGCCGATTTTCCATCAGAACAATGAATAACTTCATAATTATTTTGCTCCAAATTATCTTTGGTTAAAAACGCAAGGGTTTCGTCGTCTTCGGCATATAGTATTTTGAAGTTTCTCATTTTTTGTTAGGAATTGATAAAGTTATAGTAACACCTTTTTCTTTATTGTTTTCGGCTTTTATTTTCCAGTTTTGCAGACTGCAAATTTCTTTTACATAATATAGACCGAGTCCAAATCCGTTAACTTCATTGCTCTTTTCATTTTGAACTCTATAAAACTTATCAAAGATAAAGGATATTTTTTTAGGATTAATTCCAATTCCGTTATCTATAAATTCTAGTTTTAAACAATTGTTTTCTTCTGTGAATTTAATGGTTATTTCTGGTTTTTCATTACAATATTTCACTGCGTTATCCAGTAAATTATAAACTAAATTACCAAAATGAAAAATATCGGTTTCCAGCAAATATTCTTTTGAAGAAGTTTCGATTTTAATAGAAGCTTCAGGATATTTTAATTGGATGTTTTCAATTGCTTCTTCAATTATAGGCACAATTAAAATACTTTCTTTTTTAAGTTCCAAGGGAGCATAATCGGATTTTGCAATATTTAAAATCTTTTCGATGTGGCCGTTTAATTTATTTCCTTGATTGATAATAATATCGGTGTAGGTATACAGTTTTTTGTCTTCTTTAATTGGTTTTTGTTCAATTAAATATTTAGAAGCGATAAGAATTGAAGCCAGTGGCGTTTTAAATTCATGCGTCATATTATTAATGAAATCACGCTGCAGTTCCGAATATTTTTTATGTTGTAAAAGCTTAAAAATCGAATAAACGTAAATCAGTAAAATCAGAATCAATGCCGTTGAAAGTACAAACCAAAATCGCATCGAACTAAATAAATAAGTAGTTTCATTTGGAAAACGAACGGCAAAATAATAGACTAGATTTTTATGTTTAGGAAAATAAACGGTCTTTTTGCATTCTGCTTTTTTCTTATAAAGTGAAATGTAATCACCATAAATCATTTCGTCGCTTTGACAATTGTACATCGCGTATTCGAAATCGGTCGTGATGTTCATTTTTTTGAATTCTGTCTTTAGATAAAATTCTAAAATATCAGGTTCAAACTCGTTATCGACATTTACTATATAATAGTCGTTTGCAATTTTCTGAACCGGATTTTGAAAAGGCAGTTCGTGGTTGGTTCCTTCGTATAATTTTTTAGCGACTTCCAACAAAGCAATATGGGCTTTCTGGCTAAGCTTTTTTTGTTCAATTGTAAAAGCCTCTTTTGTCCATAACAATTGTGCAACCAAAATACTAATGATGGCTACCAATCCTAAGAGAATGATGCTGTTGAGTTTATTAATTTTCAAGAATAACAAATTTTGAGATTGTAATATTAATCAATTTTAGCCTGAAAATAAGCGATTAACAAGTCATTAACAAACGTTTGAAAGCGGTTAACAGCGATTTGATTTTGTATGAATTACCTTTGTAATATCAAAATGAACTATAAACCATTTTAAATATATCAGTTATGAAAATGATCAAAATTTCGATGTTAGCTTTGGCTTTAGGCCTTATGTCTTTTTCGGCAATTGCACCAGTACAATCTTTAGTTTCAGAGAATGAAATTTCAGAAACTACAGTTGCTTCTACAATTGTTTGGAAAGCAGAAACAATAGATGTTGGGCAAATTCCGCAGGGAACTCCAAAAGCAATTGTTTACGAATTTAAAAATACAGGAAAAACAGCTGTAGTTATTACAAACGTTCAAGGTTCTTGCGGATGTACAGCGACAGATTACACAAAAGAACCAATTCAGCCAGGTAAATCTGCAAAAGTTACTGCAACTTACAATGCTGCAAACAAAGGTGCTTTTACAAAAACAGTTACGGTAACAACTAGTGCAGAAACAACACCAAAAGTGCTTACTTTAAAAGGTACAGTTATCTAAGATTTTTAATAGGTTGGTTATATGGCGAAAGCTCCAGACATGCAAATTGTTTGGAGCTTTTATTTTTTTATTAACCGTTTAAACTTCAAAAAAATAAGGATTAAGAATTATTGCCGAGAACTTTGTTTTAATAGAATTTTTTCTACTTTTATTCAAAAATTTTAAGCTATGAAAATTTGGTATACGCCTATAGTTGCAGTTGTTTTTTTTGTTGTTTTTTCATGTAATTCGAAAGCGGATAAAAAAGAGGAAAAAGCGATAAAAACAGTTGAAAAAATTCCAGAATTAAAACTTACTATTGATACTGTCCGAATCGCAAAGTTTTATGAAAATTATCCAAAACTGGAGAAATTTAAAGGCGATGTAACTTCTTTGTATCAAAAAAACAAATCGACTCAATTATGGCAGGATAATAAAGGAGTAGTGGAGTTTGGAAATACACTATTCAATCAATACAAAAATTTAGATCAAGAAGGATTGAAAGCAAATTATCCTTATAAAGAGGAACTTAATTCTGTTTTCGAAAATAATCCAACCAAGAAATTATCCAAAGAAGATACAGATTTACTGCTGTCAAATTTGTATTACTATTATGCCGAAAAAGTATATGCGGGTTTTGATGAAAAAACTAGTATCTCTTTAGAGTGGCTTTTACCTCGCAAAAAGTTCAATTACCAAGTGCTTTCTGATTCTATCTTTAAAAAATCAACCATTTTGGATGATAAGAAAAAAAAGATGTTCAGCCAATATTACAAACTTCGTGATGCTTTAAAAGAATATAGAGAAATTGAAAAAAATGGAGGTTGGAAAACGATCGAAGCAGATGAAGATTATAAAGCTCTAAAAGTTGGCGATTCATCAAATGTTGTGGCTCAGATAAGAGAAAGGCTTTTTGTGACCAAAGATCTTAAAGAAGACAATAAAAGTGCGGTTTGCGATACGACTTTAATGAAAGCTATGAAAAACTATGAAGTTCGTCATGGCTATACTCCCAAAAACACCATTTTATTAGAACACATTAACGACTTGAATATTCCAGTTTCGGAACGCATTAAAACGATTATTGCTAATATGGAGCGTTGCCGTTGGATTGATCCTGAATTAGAAAAAGGTCAAAAATACATTGAAGTTAACATTCCTGAATTTAAATTATATATAGTTGAAGATGGAAAAATCGCTTTTGTGTCGCCAGTTGTGGTGGGACGAGCGATGACAAAAACGGTTATTTTTAGCGGAATGATGAGCAATATTGTTTTTAGTCCGTATTGGAATGTGCCGCCAAGCATTATCAAATCGGAGATTAAACCTGGAATGGCAAAAGATAAAAACTATTTGCAGAAGAAAAATCTAGAATGGAATAACGGCGCAGTTCGTCAACTTCCAGGAAAAAATAATTCTTTAGGATTGGTAAAGTTTTTATTTCCAAATTCAAGTAATATTTACTTGCACGATACGCCTTCAAAAAGTTTGTTCGAAAGAGAAAGCCGAGCGTTTAGTCACGGCTGTGTGCGTGTTGCAAAACCACGCGAATTGGCAATTGAATTATTAAAAGTAGATCCGCAATGGAATCCTGCAAGAATTGATAAAGCCATGCACGCCGGAAAAGAAAGTTGGTACACTTTAAAGAAAAAAGTTCCAGTTTACATTGGCTATTTTACCGCTTGGGTAGACCGCGAAGGGAATCTAAACTTCTATAAAGATATTTACGGAAGAGATGAAAGTTTGATTAAACTCTTAACAGAGGAATAAAAATAATTTTCACGCAGATTTAAAAAGATTTAAGCTGATGCTCGCAGATTTTAAACTAGAAAAATCCAATTAAATCTGCTCTAATTTGCAAAATCTGCGTGAAAAAATAATGATAAAAACTATTTAGACAAAACATCAACACATTTATAAAAGCGTTTGGTATAGTGTTCTGTATCAAGCGCTGTTATAGTCACTTGTTGTGCTTTTCCTGATGAAGCGTGAATAAATTTCGACTGCATTCCGTTGGCTTCACAAATTATTCCAAGATGTCCAATATTAGTTTTGTCTTTATATCCGTAGAAAACTAAAATATCTCCAACTTTAAATTCTTCTGGTTTTAAAGTTTTACCGATATTTTTATAGCCGCTTGAACTTCTAGGAAGCGTCATTCCAAAATTTTTAAACACATAACTCACAAAACCCGAACAGTCAAAACCTTTTTTCGGATTACTGCTTGCATATACATAGGGTGTTCCTAAATATTTTTTTGCATAAACAATTAGAGAATCACGATTAATTTCGGTTGGAGTTTGAGGCAGGTTTTCCTTTTCCTTCTTTTTAAAATTAAAAGAGGAAAATAGAATAAAGGCTGATAGAAAAATAAAAAAATGTGATCTCATTTTGTATACAAAAAGCGTTAAACGGTAAAGATAAGCCTTAAATCTAGAATTTCAATAGAATACCTTTGTTTCAATTGTAAGAATTAACGTTCTATAGACAAATGTTGATGTGTTTATGTGGTGTTTTTTTATTACTTTTTGACATTTTAGTATCTTTTTAGATAATCTCTTTCCAATATATTTGTGAATCGTATTTAGATTTTAACAAATAAATTATGTTTCCAAAAAAAATAGCACTTTTAATTTCGTTTTTGCTGATTTCGATCATTTCGAACTCACAAACACTAAATTCAAATAAAACTTTTCTATATCAAGGTCGCATAGAAAAATTGCAGCAGGATACTGTCATTTTAATTGGAACAGCTTCTTCTGTTTCTTTCAATTTTACTGGAAATGAATGCTCGATTTTACTTCAAAGTGTTGATTCTTATGAGCATCATAATTATGTTCAATTGGTTTTGGATGGGAAATATATTGGGAAAATTAGAATTGAAAAAGGTGCGGTTCAATCTTTTCCATTAAAGATTACTTCAAATCAGAAAGAACATCGTTTAGAAATTTATAAAAACACAGAAGCGCATACAGGCGGAGTTTTGTTCGCTGGAACAACGGCAAAGCTGACGTCAATTTCGTTTAAAAAGAAAAAGAAAATCGAGTTTATCGGAGATTCGATTACTTGCGGTGCAGCAAGCGACGGTTCTGACATTCCTTGCGATAAAGGAGAATATTACGATCACCACAATAGTTATTATGCTTACGGTCCAACACTTTCAAGAGAGATTGGTGTTGATTATTTAATGAGTTGTGTTTCTGGAATTGGAATGTACAGAAATTGGAATGACGAGAATAAAGACGAAGTTATAATGCCTGATGCTTATCCATATTTATATCTGACGAAAGACGCTTCAAAACCTAAATATGATTTCGCTTTTCAGCCCGATATTATCAGCATTGCTTTAGGAACAAATGATTTTTCTGGTGGAGATGGTAAAAAAGAGCGTCTTCCATTTAACGCTGAAAAGTATGTTTCGAATTATGTAAACTTCATTAAAATGCTTTATAGGCATAATCCGAAAGTGCAGATTGTAATTACGAATAGTCCAATGGTGGGAGGAGAAAGAGGAGCTGTTTTTGAAGATTGCCTAAATAAAGTTAAAAACGCTTTCGCGAATGATAAAGCGCATAAGCCCATTCAGATTTTTAAATTCAAACCGATGACTCCAAATGGATGTTCTGGACATCCAGATGTGGCAGATCATAAGGTTTTGGCCGATGAATATGCTCCATTTTTAAAGAAGTTACTAAATGAAAAATAATATCTATAAGTTTGTTTTCTTTTTATTGATTTCCAGTACTATGATGGCAAACGTTTCGCTTCCGAATATTTTTAGTGATAATATGGTTTTACAGCGTAACTCTGAAGTGAAAATTTGGGGTTGGGCAAATCCAAAAGAAGAAATTAAACTGGTTTCGAGTTGGAACAATCAGGAGTATAAAACTGTAGCCAGTAATCAGGCAAAGTGGGAAATTACGATTAAAACTCCAGAAGCTGGAGGCCCTTTTACGATTTCGATAAAAGGTTACAATGAAGTGGTTCTAAAAAATATTTTGATTGGCGAAGTTTGGCTTTGCTCTGGACAATCGAATATGGAAATGTCGGTAAGCTGGGGAATTGACGATGGCGAAGAGGAAATGAAAAATGCAACGAATCCAAACATTCGTTTTTTCACGGTTCCGAAATTAACTGCTACAAGTCCGCAGAATAATTTGTTGGGAAACTGGACAGAATCGACTCCGGAAACCATGAAATATTTTAGCGCTATTGGTTACTTTTTTGCCAAACGCCTTCGCGAAGATTTAAAAAATGTTCCAATCGGATTAATTTCTTCCAATTGGGGAGGAACTCCTGCAGAAATCTGGATGCCAGAAGATGTGGTAAATAATGATCCGCTTTTATTAGAAAATGCTAAAAAACTAAACGAACAGGAATACGGACCAAGACAGCCAGGACGTGCTTACAATGCTATGATTTACCCGATTGTGGGATTTAAGATTGCAGGAACGCTTTGGTATCAGGGAGAATCAAATGTGGGTTCTTTGGTTTATGATAAAACTCTGGGAGCTTTAATTACTTCTTGGAGAAAGGAATGGAATGATAATTTTCCGTTTTATTATGTTCAGATAGCGCCGTTTAAAACGGGTTCTAATAATTTCTCAAATGTAACGGTTAGAAATTCGCAGAGAAAATTATTGAAAGAAGTTCCAAAAACAGGAATGGTTGTGATTAGCGATATTTCGGATACGATTGATATTCATCCCAAAAACAAAAAATCGGTTGGAATTCGTTTAGCGAATCTGGCTTTGACCGATACTTATAAAATAAACTCAAGTTTGGTAAATAGTCCGCTTTTTAAAAGTTTTAAAATCGAGAAAAATATAGTTATAGTTTCTTTCGATTATGCTGAAGGATTGTATTTCAAAGATAAAAAATCGAATCAATTTGAAGTTGCAGGAACTGATGGAATTTTTTATCCTGCGGAGGCTTCAATTAAAAATAACGAAGTGATTTTGACAAGTAAAAAAGTTGTAAATCCTGCAAAAGTGAGGTTTGCATGGGGAAATACAACACAGTCTGATTTGTTTAATAAAGCGAATTTACCTGCTTCTTGTTTTACGAGTGAATTTTAGATTTTAGAATATAGAATATAGAATATAGATTTTTGATTATTGATCTGCTTTGTCAGGCTGAGCGAAGTCGAAGCCCCGCAAAGTGAGACATAAAGTTTGTCATCCTGAGGAACGAAGGATCACACACGTAGCTCGACAAAGTTTAGCGAAGTTCTGTGCGGAGTTTCTAATGTGATCCTTCGTTCCTCAGGATGATAAGGTAAACAAAAACGCTCTTTTGAAAACGATTTGCGTGAGGGATAGAAGTGGAAAGCCCACAGCCTGACGAAGGAAGTGCGAGGACTTGAAACGGATAGCCCGACCCGGAGGGACACGCCCAACAAAAACTTAGAATCTCAGCGTCTCAGAACCTTAGAATCTTAAAGAAAAACTAACTAAACCACATATGAAAAATAAACAAATACTAATTATTGGGGTGTTTTCCCTGTTTACTGTTGGAAATATGAGTGCACAAAAAAAGCCGTATCTGGATAAGAATAAAACTGTTGAGCAACGTATAGATTTGCTTTTGCCATTAATGACGCTGGAGGAAAAAGTTGGACAGATGAACCAATATAATGGTTTTTGGGATGTTACTGGACCTGCGCCAAAAGGTGGAACAGCCGAATTAAAATACGAACATTTAAGAAAAGGATTGGTCGGCTCGATGCTTACGGTTCGTGGCGTAAAAGAAGTTCGTGCTGTGCAGAAAATTGCGGTTGAAGAAACAAGATTAGGAATTCCGTTAATTATTGGTTTTGACGTAATACATGGCTATAAAACGTTAAGTCCGATTCCGTTGGCAGAAGCGGCAAGCTGGGATTTGGAAGCCATTAAAAAATCGGCGGCGATTGCGGCAGATGAAGCTTCGGCATCTGGAATTAACTGGACTTTTGGACCAAATGTTGACGTGGCAAACGATGCGCGTTGGGGTCGTGTGATGGAAGGTGCGGGTGAAGATCCGTATTTGGGAAGTAAAGTGGGTTATGCTCGTGTGAAAGGTTTTCAAGGAGAAACCATTGCAGATTTGGCCAAAGTAAATACGATTGCAGCTTGTGCGAAACACTTTGCTGCTTATGGTTATGTTGAAGCAGGATTAGAATATAATATTGTAGATATCAGTAATTCTAAATTGTACAATTCGGTTTTGCCTCCTTTTGAAGCAACGGTTGAAGCGGGAGTTCGTACATTTATGAATTCGTTTAATACTTTGAATGGTGTGCCTGCAACTGGAAATGCTTTTTTGCAAAGAGATATTTTGAAAGGAAAATGGAAGTTTGACGGATTTGTAATTTCTGATTACGCTTCGATTCGCGAAATGATTGCACACGGTTATGCAAAAGACGAAGCCGATGCAACGGCAAAAGCGGTTATTGCAGGTTCTGATATGGATATGGAATCGTATTTGTATGTGGCAAAATTGGTTGATTTAGTAAAGTCAGGAAAAGTAAAAGAAGCTTTGATTGACGATGCTGTCAGAAGAATTTTGCGTGTGAAATTTGAATTGGGATTATTTGATGATCCGTATAGATATTGCGATGAAAAACGCGAAAAAGAAGTGGTTGGAAGTAAAGCCAATAACGATGGTGTTTTGGATATGGCAAAGAAATCGATCGTTTTATTGAAAAATGAAAAGAATTTGCTTCCGCTAAAGAAATCTGGACAGAAAATTGCTTTAATTGGCGCTTTGGCTAACGATAAAAATAGTCCGCTAGGAAGTTGGAGAATTGCTGCTTCTGATGATACAGCGGTTTCTGTTTTAGAAGGAATGCAGCAATATAAAGACAATCAACTGACTTTTGAAAAAGGGGGTGATTTACTGAAACAAAAAGCAACTTTCTTAACCGAAACGGTTTTCAATACAACAGACAAAAGCGGATTTGAAGCAGCGAAAAAAGCAGCAAAAAATGCTGATGTCGTGGTAATGGTTTTAGGTGAATACGGTTTCCAAAGCGGTGAGGGAAGAAGTAGAACTGATTTGAACCTCCCTGGATTACAGCAAGAATTGCTAGAAGAAATTTATAAAGTGAATCCGAATGTGGTTTTGGTTCTGAATAATGGTCGTCCGTTGAGTATTCCTTGGGCAGCAGAGAATGTTCCAGCAATTGTAGAAGCTTGGCATTTGGGAACTCAGACTGGAAATGCTGTTGCACAGGTTTTATACGGAGATTATAATCCGAGTGGAAAATTGCCAATGTCGTTTCCTAGAAATGTAGGGCAGGTGCCAATTTATTACAACAAATACAGCACAGGAAGACCGATAGACAGCGATAAAAATGTTTTTTGGTCGCATTACATGGATGTAGAAAAAACGCCTCAATTTCCGTTTGGTTTTGGATTAAGCTATACCACTTTCGATTATAAAAACTTGAAATTGAATAAAACGGCTTTTGCAAAAGGAGAAAAAGTTGAGGTAAGCGTTGAGGTTACAAACTCTGGAAATTACGACGGAAAAGAAGTAGTTCAATTGTACATTCATGATGAATTTGCAAGTATCGTTCGTCCAATAAAAGAATTGAAAGGTTTTGAATTGGTTAATCTGAAAAAAGGAGAAACTAAAACGGTAAAGTTTACTTTGACAGATAAGGAACTTGGTTTTTATAATAACGAAGGAGCTTATTTAGTAGAACCGGGAACTTTTAAAATCATGGTTGGAGGAAGTTCTGATAAAGGTTTGCAGAGTGGTTTTGAAATTAAAGACTAAAAGTTTTAATCTCGCAAGGGCGCAGAGTCGCAAAGTTTAGTTTTTAAAAATAAGATTGAATAGCGTCCAGCTTTAGCTGGATGAAAATAGCAACACAATCGAAAGGGCTTTAGCCAAACCTACAAAGTTTGGCTAAAGCCCTTTCTTATTCAAATCTTATTCCCCTAGCTGAAGCTAGGGGCTATTCAAAAGAAACTTTGCGACTTTGCGAGATTTATTAATCATATAAAATTTTTCTCCCGCAGATTTAGCAGATTCGGCAAATTTTTTTAATCTCCTAAATCTGCAAAATCTGCGGGAGTTTTTTGTATTTTTAAAATCTATTAAAACTCCAACTTTTAAATTAAAACAATGAAATATAACAGATGCGGGAAAAGCGGATTACTGCTTCCTGAAATTTCTTTAGGATTATGGCATAACTTCGGTTCGGTTGATAATTTTGAAAATGCCGAAAGTATTGCCATTGAAGCTTTTGATAAAGGAATTACTCATTTTGATTTGGCGAATAATTATGGTCCGGTTCCAGGTTCTGCCGAGGAAAATTTTGGTAAAATTTTATGGCATAATTTTCAAGGGAATCTTCGTGATGAAATCGTAATTTCTACTAAAGCAGGTTATACAATGTGGAAAGGACCTTATGGAGATTGGGGTTCGCGTAAATATCTTTTATCTAGTTTAGATCAGAGTTTGAAACGAATGAGCATTGATTATGTTGATATCTTTTACTCACACCGCCCAGATCCAGAAACGCCGATTGAAGAAACCATGATGGCTTTGGATCACGCTGTCAGAAGCGGAAAAGCTTTGTATGTTGGAATCAGTAATTATTCTGCTGAGCAAACCAGAGTTGCGGTTGATGTTTTAAAACAATTGGGAACACCTTGTTTGATTCATCAAGCAAAATACTCTATGTTGGAACGTTGGGTTGAAAATGGCTTATTAGATGTTTTGGAAGAAAAAGGAGTAGGTTGTATTGCGTTTTCACCTTTGGCTCAAGGATTATTAACAGATAAATATTTAAATGGAATTCCTGAAAATTCAAGAGCACATAATCCAAACGGACATTTGAAAGAAGATGAGGTGACGCAGGAGCGTATTCAGAAATTGATTCAACTTAATGAAATTGCTCAGAATAGAAATCAATCTTTGGCACAAATGGCTTTGGCTTGGCTTCAAAAAGATAAACGAATTACTTCTGTTTTAATTGGAGCTAGTTCTGTAAAACAATTGTGTAATAATATTGATTGTCTTCAGAATACTGATTTTTCGCAAGATGAATTGAATGCGATTGAAAAGATATTAGCATAATAAAAATGGGACATGTTGTCCCATTTTTTGTTTTTTGAAATATTAAAACATGTGATTTTTAAAATAAAGTTGTTTTTTCAGATGGATATTAATTCTTTAATTTTGTCGTTTCCATAATAATCATGTAAAAAGATAGGAAATGAATTTAAAACTCCAATTGTAGAATCTACAGTTATATATTTATCTAATTGGTTTTCAAAAATATTTAATTGAGATATGAGCCCAGTTGGAAATGAATAAAAATTATTAGTTATGTAATTCATTTTGTTTAAATGTGCTTCAATAAGTTTTTGCCACGTTTCATATTTATAAATAGTCATATTTTTTAATGTTTCTAAACAATTTTCGCTGACAATTTTTTTATAATTAATGTTTTCCTTACATTTAACTTTAAGATCTTTGAATATTTCATAATCTGAAATATGTTTTAAAGACTCTACCATAGGGTAGTTTATATATAATTTTCCTTTTTCAGTTTCTTCATTGAAAAATTCTAAAAGGTCTTTTAATTTATTATCATCGGCAATTATGTCGTGTCCATCATAATCAAAAAACATGTAGATTTCTGCAAAATCATCTCGATTATAATCTTTCAAAATTTCTTGATTTTGCTTTCTGTTTTTTAGCAATGTAAACGTTTCTAAATCATCATCATTTAAAATCTCTTTGTATACTTGATAGATTGTCGAACAATATGCACATTCAATAATTGTGTTTTCATTGAGGAAAAAATTTGTTAAATTTTTTGTAATTTGATTTTCTGTTTTCTCACCTTCGAAAATAAATAGAATTTTATTTGACATTAAATGATCCTGCTTTATACATTTTTTCAATATTGTGTGCTTCTCTCAATTCTTTTGGAGTGCTTTTTGCTAAAGATAGTATAGACTCTTTGTTCATTAAAAAATAGCAGTCAGGCCTTAACAAATCGTTTGTAATAATTGACGTATTATGAGTTGTCAATACAAATTGAACTCCTGTTTTTTTAAGTTCTTCCACAATCAATGCAGATAACTCATGATGATAAAAAGCATCAAATTCATCAATAAAAAGAAATGAAACCTTTGATTTTTCTTGAATTCGTTTGAACCAAAAATAAAACATTACAAGAGCTTTTGTACCTTGCGAAGCTATACTGAAAAATGGAATTGTTTTCCCGTTGAAGTTAAAGGCTAATGTTTTTTTATCATTTACATCAATAACTTTTAACTTGCATTCAATACCCGCTTTATTTAAAAAAAACTCTAAATCTTCAGTGTATTTTTTTTCAATTATATCTTCAATCACTCCTTGCTTACCAACTTCTATTCCTAGATAAAAATTACTTTGTAATGATCTGAAATAGAGCATTCCTTCTACAAACTTAAAAAAAAGATTAAAAATTTCGTTAGCCTTGTTTTTATCTAATTCCGTATTATTTTTAATATATTTTAATAAAGATAAATTATCGTTAGTAAGTTTGTTTTTAAGATTTTCAGCTCCTTTAAACTTAATAATGGCGCTGTTTTTTTTCTTTCTATCAAGAAATGCAAATTCTTCATCATTAATTGTGAATTTTTCGTATATAATAGTTTTATGATCGGTTTTTTTATATTCATAAACAACTTTGCATGAATTTATTAAAAATTCGTAATAAAAGTGAGCTGTTTCCGAATTATTATATGCATTTAAATAGACTAAATATTCAGTACTACTTTTGTTTGTTCTATCAGTTAAATGCTCAATTATATCAAAAATAGCTAATGCTAAATTTGATTTACCAACACCATTATGTCCGTAAACTAATGCATTATTAACAATGCCATTTTTGATACATTCACTATTAAATGTATATCCATTTGTTTCGCTTAAATCAAAAATAAAGTCTTTATTAAAACTTTTAAAATTTGATACCTTGAATTTGGTTAGCATAATTAAATTTTTTACAAACATATAAAAAAAAAACATGCCGTAAAAAAATTACGGCATTGGTTTTGCTAAATTCTATGTTTTATAAATGAAAAGTTATCGTAATTTAATTTTTTGATTTTATAATCATCGTCAATCCGCCTCCGCTAGCCAAACGATATTTTAATTTGGTTGTTGAATCAACGGTAATTAATTCTTTTTTATAATCGGTTGCGGCTTTGTCGGCATTTAGACCATCTGAGAAAATTTCGGCTTGGAATTTTTTGCCTTTTTCAAGGAAAGAAAAAACAATTGTAATATCTCTGGAATCCCAATTTGTGATGGCACCTAAATACCAAGAATTTCCTTTTCTTCTTGCAATAGAAACATATTTTCTAACTTCACCATCAAGAGCAATAGTTTCATCAAAAACCGTTGGGACTTTAGCGATAAAATCGGTGCTTTCTTGTTCTTTCATAAAAGCCGTCGGACTATCAGCCATCATTTGTAAAGGCGCTTCAAAAATAGTGTACAATGCCAATTGATGACATCTTGTTCCCTGACTCATTGGAGTTGAATGACTTGGCTTGAATTCGCTTTTTGTAGCATTTCGCATCGCGCCTGGTGTATAGTCCATTGGTCCCGCCATCATCCTAATAAACGGAATTGTGGTATCGTATAGCGGAACATCATCATTTGGTGTCCATTTATTATTTTCTAAACCTTTTACGCCTTCAAAATTTAAAATGTTAGGGAAGGTTCTCTGGATTCCTGTTGGTTTGTACATTCCGTGAAAATCAATAATCAATTTATGATTGGCTGCTTTTTGGGCAATATCATAAACCGAATTGACCATTTTGGCATCGTCACGGTCAATAAAATCTACTTTAAAACCTTTCACACCCAATTTTGCATAATTGTCAAAAACGGCTTCTGTTTTATCATTTATTGCCATCCATGAAGCCCACAAAATAATGCCCACGTTTCGTTCTTTCGCGTAAGCGATTAAAGCTTCCAGATCCACATTCGGATTATGTTTCATGATATCGGTTTCAACGCTCCATCCTTCGTCCAAAACCACATATTCAACTTTGTTTTTAGAAGCAAAATCAATATAATATTTATACGTCTGCGTATTAATTCCGGCTTTAAAATCTACATTGTAAATATTCCAGTCGTTCCACCAATCCCAAGCTACTTTTCCAGGTTTTATCCACGAGACATCCTTTATTTTGGAAGACTGGGCTAATTTCTGAACCATATCGTTATTGGCTAAAGCAGCATCATTTTCAGAAATGACAATCGCTCGCCACGGAAAAGTTCTCGTTCCTTTTGTTTTTACCAAATAATCAGCTCTTTCGGTAATCAGTTTGTTGAGGTAATTAAATCCGCCGTTAGTTTCTTGGGTTGGATATTTAGAAAAACGAGATTCAAAACCTGTTTTGTTTTTATTATTGGTTACAAATAATCCCGCATAATCTTCGAGATCAGCTTCTAGAAAAACAGCTTTTTTATGGTTTTTATAATCAATTAGAAAAGGTAAAAACGCCAAAGTATCTTTAGCAAATTCACTTATTTTTTTGTTTTCATAATGCGATTCAAACGAAGAAATAAATTGATCTTTCGGATTTCTTAAATCACGTACATACGGCATCAAAGTATTATGATCCTGATCGAAATTCAGAACCACTTCTTCATCTTTAACCGTAATCTCTTTTTTCTTTTTTGTGACGAAACGATATGCTGCCCCATCATCAAAAACACGAAATTCAAGAGCAAAATCATTTTTAAAATTTAGAATCAGTTTGTTGTATTGATCTTTAACCGTTTTCTTTTTGTATAAAGGCGTTTCAAAAGAAGTATTTACGCTCTCTTTTTTCGAATTTAAAACTGCTGGATTTTTTCCCAAAACCTCATTTTGATCTAAAGTCAAAGACATTTCAGATGGAGCCAAGATCAAATCTTTTTCATGCGAGATTGACCAAGATATTTTATCATTTACAGCAATTTTAACTTCGATTTTTCCGTCGGGAGATTTCAGAATAAAGTCTTGTTTCTTTTGTGAAAAAGAGATATTCAGAAATAAAAAACAAAAAAGAATAAATATATTTTTCATGCTGTACTTTTTATCAAATTTCGATTTTGTTATTCTGTAGAGACGCACCGCAGTGCGTATACGCCCAGTTTACGACGCGCATATTCGTTGTGCATAAGACGCACTGCGGTGCGTCTCTACAGAAAATAGGGATGAATGATTCTTTTATTTTTTTAATTCTGAATTGTATTTTTTTACAATTTCTAATGTCGATTTATCTCCATTAAAAACAGAATTTAAGCCTTGCGGTTCTTGCGGAGGATCTGTAGTCAAAGGCTCTCCAGGATTCCATTTTCCGTCTTGATGAATTGCTTTTCCTTCACCGCCATAACCCCAGAAATTGGCCGCTCTTAAAGGACCATTATTTTTAACGCTTTCTGCAACTCTTTCAAAAATATAACTGTAAAACTGATTTCTATAAATAGAAGATGCTCCCGCATTCAGGTTTTCATTTTCTCTCGGAAGTCCAAATTCTTCAATAATAATAGGTCTTTTCAGATTGTTGGCAACCTTGATGTGATCGTCAATGTATTTACCAGCGTTTTCAATAGTTTTTGGCATTGTTGCTTCTGCATTATCAGCTTTAAACCAATTCCAGTTTTTGGGCCAGATGTGCATCGTCAAATAATCGATGTTCGGATTTTGATGCGTTCTTTCGAAGATTTCCATGCTGTCGTTCGAACTGTTTTTTCCTTCAGAACCTGTAGAAACCAAATGATTTTTGTCTAAACTGTCAATTAAATCAACAATGTTATTGAGCCATTTCGTGAATTTAACTTCATTTTCTACTGTAAAAAGTCTCGGTTCGTTTCCAACCTGCCAAGACATAATCGTGTTGTCTTCGTTGTATTTCTTTTTAGAATACGCATTTGTTCGGCCAATAATAAACTTCACATGATTGTTTAAAGCTTCCATACAAGGCTCGCAACTATGAAACTGTTCTGTATACGACATAAACTGAGGCCAAGTATTTGGCGGAATATTCGGAACTGGAATTGCTCCTTTGCCATTCCATTCCAAGTATTGCGACATTCCGCCCGACCATTCCCAGTTATTGGTTAAGTACAAAACGGCGTACATGTTTCGTTTGCTCATTTCGCTAATCAAGAAATCCAATCCGTCCAATAAATCTTCATCATATTTTCCCTGCTCGTATTGCAGTGCTGGACGAACGGTAAAATCATATTTTCCGCCATCGGCACCCACTAAAACACGTAAATTATCGATTCCGTTTTTCTTCATTAAGTCCAACTCGCGCAAAAGCCTTTTACGATCGCCTATTTTTTTAGATGCCAACATGCTTCCGTACCAATAATTGGTTCCAATATAAGCGTACGGTTTATCGCCTTTGTAAAATTCATTTCCTTTTACGGTGATTTTTTCCTGCGCCTGACAAGCAATTGCGGTAAAAATCAAGGCCAATGAAAGGGTTTTAAAAAATCTGTTTTTCATAATTTATATTTTAAGGAGCTAATCCCGCTATCCGCTTTATCTTTTATGGTGAACCCCACCATAAAAGGATGCCGCTTCTATCGGGGCTAGGGCTTTACGTTCTGTAAGACGTTTTGATTTTTATTTGAAACCTTAATTTTCAATTCGATGAATAAGCTCTAGGCATGCTCGACCATTATGATAAGGACATTTCCAGAATCCGGCTTTGTCTTTTTTAATTAAGCTATAATCGTCATAAACTCCCCAATGCCATTCTCCATTTTGCTGATCGATCATGTATTTTTTTATGAATTTCCAGTTTCTGTATACGATATCCAAATATTCTTCTTTCCCTGTTAATTGATAGGCGTTGTAAAAACCAATTAAAGCTTCAGCTTGTGGCCACCAATGTTTTTCTGCAATCAACTCATTTTTTTTAGGATCATATTCGTACCATAAACCGCCATCAGCATCTAAACCTTCTTTGGTTACTTCTGCAATTTGAATGGCATATTTTTTATAATTGGCAATCAAAGTTTCATTTCCCGAAATTTCGGCACATTGCTGCAAAAGCCAAGCTGCTTCAATATCATGTCCGTACGAGATAACATCTGGTTTTTCTTTCCAGTTTTCGTCAAAAAACAAACGTAAATGTCCCGTTTCAGTATTGATAAAATATTTCTCGATGGTTCCTAATAATTCGATAATAGTGGCAAGCAGTTTCTCATCTTTCCAGACTTTATATAAATTCGCATAACCTTCAATAATATGAAGATGCGTATTCATGGTTTTCTTTTCGTTGGCATCTTTTTCGCTTAAACGCAAATCATCAATGGGTTGCCAATCTCTGGTAAAAGCTTCAAAATAGCCTTTGTTTATCTTATCATAGCTATGTTCTTGAATTTTTGCATATAAGTTTTTAGCAATTTCTAAAGCTCTTTCTTCTTTTGAAATGGCATAATATTCAGACAATCCATAAATCGCAAAAGCCAATGCATAAATCTGGTTTTTGGTGTCTTTTGGAGTTTTATCCTCATTTATACTCCAAAAAAGACCTCCAAATTGTGTGTCATAAAAATAAGAAGCAAGAAATTCGAATGCTCTTTTTGCCAGTTTTTTGTGGTTTTCGTTTCTAGTGGTTTGATAACTGGCAGAGAACGTCCAAAGAATTCGGGCATTCAGAACCGAACCTTTTTCTGCATGAGCAATTTGATGATCGTTAAAATCGATTTGACCAACAAAACCTCCATTTTGATCGTCAATAGTACGTTCCGACCAATAATTTAGGATAGAATCCAGTTCTGCGGTTAGTTCCGATTTTAAAAGCTTTCTTTGTAATGACACGATATTTTAAATTGCGTTATTTTTTTCGATTTGATTGATGATGGTTTGCACTGAACCAGCCGAAATAAAAGTATCTGCTGGAGTATTTATTACATAATCAACAAGTTTATCCACAGATGAAACCGCCACATGCATTCTAGTATCTGAAGAAGCGTAATAAACGTAAACCGTTCCGTCTTCGTCTTCGATCCATCCGTTAGAAAATAAAACATTCGATACGTCTCCAACTCTTTCGATTCCTTCTGGCCCCATAAAATGCCCTGCGGGAATGTGTGTTACTTTCGTAATATCATTCAAATCGGTCATGAACATATACAAAGTATAGCGTAATCCTGCTGCAGTATTTCGAACTCCGTGCGCTAAATGCAACCAACCTTTTGATGTTTTAATTGGAGCTGGACCCAAACCGTTTTTCAGCTCGTAAATCGTATGATATTGTTTTCCAAAAATGATTTTTTCGTCTTTTACAACAGGATTGGTCATGTCGTCAACGTAACCTAAACCAATTCCTCCACCGCTTCCAACATCAATAAAACCATCTTGTGGACGAGTATATAAAGCATATTTTCCGTCTACAAATTCTGGGTGCAAAACAACATTTCGCTGTTGTCCTGTGTTCGAAATCAAATCTGGAAGTCTTTCCCAGTTTACCAAATCTTTAGAACGCACAATTCCCGCATTGGCTACAGCCGAACTGGTATCGCCTTTTGGAGCTTTCGGATCTTTTCTTTCGGTACAGAAAATTCCGTAAACAAATCCGTCTTCGTGATTAATAAGACGCATATCGTACACGTTTGTATCGGGTTCTTCAGTTTGTGGAATCACGCACGGTTTATTCCAAAATTTGAAGTTATCAATTCCGTTTGGACTTTCGGCAATAGCAAAAAAAGATTTTCTGTCGATTCCTTCTACTCGAACAGCCAATAAATATTTTCCATTCCATTTTATTGCTCCAGCGTTAAAAGCTGCATTCACGCCAATTCTTTCCTGTAAAAACGGATTTGTATTTTCGTTAAAATCAAAACGCCAGTTTAATGGGATATGTGCCGCAGTAACGACAGGGCTTTTGTAACGTTCATATATGCCGTTTCCAACTATTTCTTGAGGTTCGTTTTTTTGCTCAAGCAATGTTTTATGTTGTTTTTCTAATGCCGATTTTCTTTCTTGAAAAGTGGCTGAAGATGTTATCGTTGTCATATCAATTGATTTCTATGTCTTTTGTTTTTAATGATTTTGATCTCTTTTTTCGTTTAAATCTTGTTCTATAATCTGTAATTTCTCTTCTGATAAAGGGTAAAATGCTATAAAAGCTACTGAAATTGCGGCCGCAATTGCTGGCAATATGCTTAACATTAGCTGAATTCCGTTTTGAGCTGTTGCTGTCTGCTCAACATTGGCCTGAAAACCGTAATATCCTAAAAGCCATCCAGCTCCTGCGCCACCAATCGTCCATCCAAATTTTTGTGACATTGATGAAGCAGAGAAAACTAATCCTGTTGCTCTACGTCCTTGTTTCCATTCAGAATAATCGGCACTGTCGGCGTACATGGACCAGATTAAAGGAAAAATACAGCCCGCACAAATGCTGATTAAAACTTGAAAACTCATGATTAAGAAAACGTCTTCTTTTCCGAATAAATAGAAAATCAGACTTAAAATGGCTGCCAAAGCCATTGCACCAAAAAAGGTTTTCTTTTTACCAATTTTATTGGCAATCGGTGTTGCAATGATTACTCCGATAATGTTTGCTGCTTGTCCTAAAACCAAATAAATTGAAGTTGGTGTCATGTGAAAATCGGTTCCGAAAAGCGAAAAATCGAAATTCACAGAACTGCTAACATAATATTTAAAGTAATAAACGGCAGCACCATCACGAATTGAATTGAATACCAAAGCTCCAATCCCTGCACCCAATAAAATCCACCAAGGCTTATTTTTCCAAAGATCTTTTAGATCTTCTTTCAAGTTATTCTGTTCATCAGCAATAGGTTTGATTCTTTCTTTCGTGAAGGCAAAACAAGCCCAGAAAAAGACAGTTGTAATTAATCCGAAGACGGCAATTGTTGCCAACCAGCCCGTTTTAGAATTTAGATTTCCGCCAAAATAATTTACCAAAGGTTCAATTAGCCAAAGCGCTAAAAGACTTCCTCCAAAAGCAAAAACCATACGGTAAGACGAAAGTGTATTTCTTTCTTTTCTGTCAGATGACATTACGCCCAAAAGTGAAGCGTAAGGAACGTTGATTAAAGAATAAATCATCATCATTAAGGAATAGGTCACATAGGCGTAAATGATTTTTCCTTTTTCATCAAAATCTGGAGTGTAGAAAGTTAAAACTCCAATCACGGCAAAAGGTATCGCTACCCAAAGTAAATAAGGTCTAAATTTTCCCCATTTGCTTTTGGTTCTGTCAGCCAGAATTCCAACAATTGGGTCAAAACATGAGTCCCAGATTCTAGTAATTAAAAACATAGTTCCTACTACAGCAGGCGCCAATCCGAAAACGTCGGTGTAGAAAAATAGCAGATACATGCTAAAGATTTTCCAGAACATAGAAGAAGCAGCGTCTCCAAGTCCATAACCGATTTTTTCTTTTAAACTAATTTTGTCGTGCATTGGTTATTTTTTAAGGTTGTAATTTATTTGGGGCAATTATTTTAATTTTTTCTGAATGTCTTTTTCAAAGATAGTCTCGTCAAGATTGTAAAAATCGATAAAATCTTTTTCGCTTACTTGGCCTGAAAATGGTGCATAATAATGCATTTTTTGCTCTTTTTCCTGCCATCCGTGGTTTCTCCAAAGCAATACATAAGAAATTTTATAATCTCCAATTGCTTTTAATAGAGTTCCCGTCCACCATTTTGGGTCTGGAACGGCTTCATAACCAGCTTCAGCGAGCGCCATTAATTTGTGTTTTTTTGAGCTGATTTCGTTTAATATTTTAAATTGATTTTGAACTTCAGCAACGAATTTTTCGCCATTTGGATCATTACTGTTTTGGTAGGTGTCAAAACTCAACATGTCAGTATAATTATCTCCAGGATAATTGGCTAGAAAGTCGTTTTCGCTTCCAAAACTACCTGTGTTATAAACATAAATCAAGTTGTGAACCCCTTTCTTCTGAAGGTAATCAAAAGTGAATTTCCAAGCGGTTTTGAATTCCTCTGCAGTGCAGTTTCCTTTTCCCCACCAAAACCATCCGCCGGTAAGTTCGTGAAAAGGTCTGAAAAGTATCGGAATGTTTTTGCCATTTTTATCTTTTAAAGACAAAAAGAAAACAGCTGCTTTGTCTAGCCAAGAAGTAAATTTTTTATGATTTTCTGCTCCAGGCAAAATCGTTTTTAAAGAATTTGGAACATTATCCCAAGCATTTTTTCCTGTTGCAGGATTGTCAAAATGCCAGCTGATAGTCGAAATTCCGCCTCTAGAATCTGCTTCAATTATATATTGTTTCATTTTAGCAAAAGGAACTCCATCAATATTATTCGGACTGTCATTTTCTAATCCCGCAATATCCCAGCCATAAACCGCAGGATAATCTCCAACAACCTCTTTAATGTCGCTGCGCCCGTCTTCGTATTTCCATTTTACTCCATAAGCCAAATCGTCTTGATGTCCGAATAAGAAACCTTTTTGAGTTAAAGTATTAAGTTCTTTATATAAAGTTTTAGTTTCTATTGTTGCTTTTTTATCTGAAAGTGACAAATTAGTATTACTAGTGCTTTTTTGAGACCAACACGAACTGCTTAGTGCAGTTACAGTTAAAAGCGTTAAAAAATGTTTTTTCATCGAAAAATAAGAGTTGGCTGTTTAGCTAAATGCTAACTAAACAAGGGTTTACGGTTTTTAAATAATAGCATTTCTTCTGTCGAAAATTCTCTATGCTATTAGCGTTAAAATTATTAAAACTATAAAAAGTTATTTAATAAAAAATGATTAATGTTTATTATTAATGTTCTTTTTAAAGAAATGATAAATTAATTTTTTCAAAGATAAACGGATGATTATAGTGTAATTAATATTATTTTATCAATTATATATCATATTATTGCATCAAAAAAAGAACATTTGTTTTCCTGAAATAGTTTTTAAGATGAGTAATACGAAGAATTTTTATAGAGAAATAGCACCGCTTGCTGCGAGTGACAGCTTTTTGGTTTTTGATCGTGTAAAAGATAGTTTTGATTTTCCAGTTCATTATCATCCAGAATTTGAGATCAATTTTATTCAGAATGGAAAAGGGGTTAAAAGGGTTGTAGGAGATAATATTGAAGAAATTGATAATGTCGAGCTAGTTTTGATTGGCCCCAATTTATATCACGGATGGGAATTGAATAAATGTACAAATAAAAAGATACACGAAATTACGATTCAATTTCATAACGATTTATTTCATGAATCTTTGCTTGCGCGACGTATCATGAATCCGATTCGCGATATGTTTAATAGATCAATTCACGGAATTCTTTTTTCTAAAAAAACAGCCGAAGAATTGATGCCGAGACTCGTAAGGCTTTCTAAGCTGGATGGTATGGATTATTTTTTAGAGATTACTTCTTTATTGTATGATCTGGCCAATTCTAGAAATCAGCGTTTGCTTTCGACTTATACAGTAGACTATGATACTTTTGATGATTATGATAAAATGAAGTTGGTTTACGAATATGTGCAAAAGCATTTTTCTGAAAAAATCACTTTAGAAGACGTGGCAAATGTGGCGAGTATGTCGATAATTTCTTTTAACCGATTCATTAAAAAGAGGACTGGAAAAACTTTTGTGAATTATATAAATGACATTCGTATTGGTTATGCGGCGCGTTGGCTGGTAGAAAAAGATATGAGTGTTTCTGAAGTTGCTTTTAAATCTGGTTTTAATAATATAGCTAATTTCAATCGTAGTTTTAAAGCTACAAAAAATTGTACACCAAGCCAATATCGTGAAGAGTTTTCTGGTTTAAAACGAATTTTATAGTGATACTTTTTTATCACAAATAAATATTATTTTTAACGAAAACGTTTGATTTTTAAGATTTCATTGGTTTTTTTGCATCGTTTGTGTTCTAGAGAGAGGTATGATTGCGAATAATTTAAAATTTATACGCTTTTATTTTTATATGTGTTTTTTTAAGGGCTTATAGTAAAAATATTATCATTAAATGATATAATACTATCGATTTGATAATCCTCTCTGTTATAGATTTGTTAAATAATTTAAAAGTAAAAATTACCCAGGCATTTACTTTTGGATTATGCAATAAACAAATTTAACTAACCAAACACTTATTATGAAAAAACTAATGACTAGCTTTATTCATTGGAGGGCTGACCACAAAGCCATTCCTTTGATATTATTTTTGTTACTGACTAGTAATTTTATTACGGCTCAGGTAAAGGTTTCGGGAACTGTATCTGATGAAAAAGGGTTATCTATACCAGGTGCCAATATCATAGTTACAGCTACAAAGAAGACGGCTTCAACAGATTTTGATGGTAAATATTCTATCGAAGCACCTGCAAACTCTACTATTTCTGTTTCATTTATTGGATATGTTTCGCAAACTATCAATGTTAAAAATGGCGGAACAGTAAACGTTGTCTTGAAACTTAGCGCAGAAGATTTGCGTGAAGTTTTGGTAAACGTAGGGTATAGAAGCGTAAAGAAAAAGGATTTGACAGGAGCTATTTCTACTGTTACTACTAAGGATATTGCAGACTCTCCACAAGTATCTGTAGATCAATTGTTACAAGGACGTGCTGCTGGGGTAACAGTTACGAACAATTCTGGACAGCCAGGAAGTAGTGTGTCGGTTAAAATACGTGGAACTACTTCTATCTCTGGAACCAATGAGCCCTTGTATATTATAGATGGTATTCCGATTTCTGGAGATGCTGCCAATACTGCAACTGGAGGTTCAATTGTTACAGGTTATTTAGGATCGAATACAGGAAACGTAACTTCAAGCCCAATAGCTTTTTTAAACCCTAACGATATCGAAACAATGGATATTTTGAAAGATGCTTCTGCAACTGCTATCTATGGTTCTAGAGCGTCGAATGGAGTTGTAATTATTACTACAAAAAGAGGAAAAAAAGGAGCAGGAAAAATTACCTATGACACCTATTTTTCTATTCAAAATGTTACTCGTTTATTAGATACAATGACTTTGAGCCAATACGCTGAACAGCAAAATGCTTTGGCAGGTGTTTATGGTGTAGCGCCAAGAGATGAATTTGCTGTTCCATCTGTTTTAGGTAAAGGAACAAATTGGCAAGATGAGATTTATAAAACTGCGATAATGAACAATCACCAGATTTCATTTTCGGGAGCAAAAGACGGTACTAACTATTATATTTCAGGAGGTTATACTAATCAGGAGGGTATTGTTATCGGTTCTGGTTTCAAAAGATATAGTTTTAAAACAAATGTTGACAGCAAACTAAAAGATTGGCTTACTGTTGGAGTGTCTGTTGGAGCAGGTGTAACCAATGAAGATATTACCATTAATGGTGCTAGTAATGGTATTATCAGTACTTCTATTTTGTCTACGCCAGATGTTGCGGTAAAAGATACGAATGGTAACTATGCTGGTCCGCCAGCAGATGGGTCAATTGGGGTTTGGATTAATCCGGTAGCTTCTGCATTGATGAATACTAATAAGTTGATTAAGAAAAATTTTATAGGAAATTTTTATGCTAACTTTAGAATTGCCAAAGGATTGGAGTATCGTTTTGACTTTGGTGGATCTACTAATATAGATAATTTTGAAGGTTTTCAGCCTACTTATAAATGGGGTTCAGCGGTTAGAGAAACCAATATGCTGACAGAGAGAGCAAACAATTGGTATGGACTGAACGTTAAAAACGTTTTAACTTATAAAGTTGATGCTGGGAATCACCATTTTAATGTTTTGGCTGGTCAAGAGGCAAATGATAGTCATTGGTTTGGTAATTCGCAATCTGTTTCTGGGTTATTAAGTAATGATATTCATTCTATTAGTTTAGGAGATCCTGATTCAGTTGTTGCTTCAGAATATAAAGGAAGTTCTGCTTTATATTCTTTCTTCGGATCTTTTAATTATGACTATGATAATCGATATGGTTTACAGGCAACCATGAGAGCAGACGGAAGTTCTAATTTTGGTCCAGGTGAAAAGTGGGGTTACTTTCCTTCAGTTTCTGGGTATTGGAAACTTTCGAACGAAAAGTTTATGGAAGGAACTAAAGAATATATTGATAATATCAAATTTAGAGGTGGATATGGAGAGACTGGAAATCAAAATATTGGCGGTGGCGGTTATATGAGCACGGTTCGTGCAATCAAATCGGCAATGGGGAACTTCTTTACGGTTAATAATATTGCAAATCCTGATTTAACTTGGGAAACTTCCAAACAAACCAATTTAGGTTTAGATTTTACACTTTTCAAATCAAAACTTCAAGCAACATTTGATGTATACAAAAAAGAATCTGAAGGATTTTTATTTGTGTTGCCATTGCCTTACTACGTTACAGGTACAGATGCGTATCAGGGAGGTTTAGGAGCGCCAAGTGTAAATTTAGGAAGCTTAAGAAATCAAGGTTTTGAGATGACTTTAGATTATAATGAGAAGTTTGGAAAAGATTTTTCATGGAATTCAAAAGTAATTTTCTCTACAAACAAAAATAAATTGTTGAGCTTACAAGATAATTTCGATTTGACGAAAGATGTATTGCTTAATGATTATACGACAAAAGCGGTAACTAAAACTATAGTTGGTCAGCCAGTAGGTCAATTTTACGGATATCAAGCAGTTGGTATTATCAGAACGAACGAACAGTTGGCGAATGCACCAATTCCTTTTACAGGAAATAAAGCTGTTAAAAGCCAGTTGGGAGATGTTGAGTATGTAGATCAAAACAAAGACGGTTTGATTGATGATAAGGACTTAACCTATATTGGTAATCCAGCACCAAAATTCACTTACGGTTTCAATAATACTTTTAAGTATAAAAACATTGATTTAGGTGTTTTCTTACAAGGATCTTATGGTAACAAAGTAATGAACTTAACAAGACGTGCTGGTACTAAAAACCAGCGTCTGTATGAAAATCAATTGGCAGAAGCTGCGGATTTTTGGACACCAGAAAATACGGATGCAAAATATCCAAGACCTGATGGCGGAGACGGACATCCAAATATTGCAATCTCAGATCGTTATGTAGAAGATGGTTCGTATTTAAGAATTCAGCAAGTTACTTTAGGGTATAATATGCCTTCAGATGTGCTCTCAAAAGCAAGCATTAGTAAGTTAAGATTTTATTTTGGTATTCAAAATCTTTACACATTTACCAAATATACAGGCTATGATCCTGAAATTGGATCATATAACCAAGATCCATTATTATCAGGAATCGATTCAGGGCGTTACCCAACCAATCGTAGTTTCACTTTTGGAATGAATTTAGAATTTTAATTACTACTCTTATGAAAAAATATATCAATATAAAGACCTTAGTTTTATTCTTAACGCTAGGTTTGGCAACTACTTCTTGCAGCGAAGATTTCTTAGATCGCCCTTCTGAAGATAGTTACAGCAGTGATCAGTTTTATAATACCGATGAGCAGGTAGCAAGAACTACTTACGGAATGTATGGTGCAATGTGGGCGCCTTATTATACTAAAAACTTTTACGCATTGTCAGAACTGTCATCAGGGAATTGTTTGGCTTATGCCGATGGACCAGAGCTGATTCAGTTTAAATTGACTTCTGATAGTCCAATATTGTTAGATCCGTGGAGAGCTTGTTTTGCAATTATAGCACAAGCTAATAACTTGATTAATAATATTGAAAAAAATGCTACTGCAGAGGTGAATAAAGCGGTAATTAAAAATACGATTGCTGAAGCACATTTTTTTAGATCAATAGCTTATTTTTATTTGGTTCGTTTGTATGGGCCAGTGCCTATTATTGAAGATAATTTGGCTTTGGCCAAAGATCCGATGGTGAATACCAATAGAATTGAAGATGTTTACACATTCATCGAAAACGACTTAAAATTCGCTGCAGCCAATCTAAAATCAAAAATTAGATCTAGAACTCCTGGCAGCGAGAATATTTTTGTGACGCAAGGTTCTGCTGAAGCATTTTTAGCCAAAGTATATTTATATGAGAAGAAATATGCAGATTCTAAATTAATGGCAGAAAAAGTGATTAACTCAGGCGAATTTGGATTACTGCCAAATTTTGCAGATTTGTTTTTGACAAGTAAAAATAACAACGAAGAATCTATTTATTCTTGGCAATGGTCTGGCGCTATCAATACTTATGGAGGAGGAAATTTCTCTAATATTCAATATGGTCTAGATATCTTGAATGATAATGCTTCATACGGTGCTACTTATGTGCCAAGTAATGACGTTCAAGATGCTTTTGAAATTGGCGATTTAAGAAGAAAAGAATCTTTTATGATTTATGGAGATTCTTATCCTAACATTAAAGGAGATGGTGTTGTAGGTTTTGTTATGGATAAAACGAAATATCCAGATGTATTAGCCAATACAGGAGCAGCTGTTAAGAAATATGTTGTAGGGCAAGTTACTAGCGAGACAGGTCCAGCTGATGGATGGGGCGGAATGAATAACTGTAATTATATTATGCGTTATGCCGATCTTTTATTAATACATGCTGAGGCAACTATGGCTGGAGCTGATGAAACTACTAATGCAGCAGCAAAAGAATCATATAACAAAGTGAGACTTAGAGCGGGTCTTGCAACTTTAGGGAATAATGTGCCTTTAACAAAAGCGGCTTTGTTTCGTGAGCGTAGAGTTGAATTTGCTTTTGAAGGAGAATTTTGGTTCGATTTAGGAAGGTTGCCACGTCAGGAAGCAATCAATATAATTTCTCAGCAAGATAGAGGTTTCGATTCGCAAGGGGTAATACATTATACGCCAACGCCAACTGATTTTATTTATCCAAAACCAGATGTCGAAGTTAGAAAAAATCCAAAATTGAAAGAGGCACCGGTTCCTTACACTTTCAAATAATTTTTTAAAAGTAAATCACTATGAAAAATATAAAAAATAGAATGTTATTGAAGTTGTATTTTTTAGCTTCGATTTCAATTTTCCTATTCGCTTCTTGTTCCAATGATGATTCGGCAGGTGGTTCATCTGGAAAGCTTGAAGTAACTGGAATTAGCAGATCTGTTGTTGATGACCCTTTGGTTGAAGGAGATAGAAAAGTTGATGTTCCTACAGATGTTATTAATGCAGGAAATTACTATATCATTAGAGGATCTGGTTTTGCGACATTGCAATCAATTTCGTTTAACGGATTAGAGTCTTATTTTAATCCAACATTCGTAACAGACAATGCAATTGTGGTTATGGTAGATTCAAAAACGCCATACTATAATGAAATGGACGAAATGAAGATCGTGACCAACTTAGGTACTCTGAACTATAAAGTGGCGATCAGACCCCCAAGTCCTAATATTAAAGGGTTTCCTGTCAATGCAAATCCAGGAGATGTCATTACCATTACAGGAGAATATTTCTTGCGTCCTGTAGTTAATTTTGGAGATATCCAAGTTGAGCCAGTATCTTCTACTTTAACAGAAATTGTAGTTAAAGTTCCTGAAGGAAGTTATTTGAAAAATTTATCGGTAACAAATGTGTCTGGCACAACAGTAGCTCCACAAGTAATAGGTTCTGAAATATATGATGATGCTTTCACTAATATTTGGGGCTGGCAATCGCTGTGGGATGGAACAAATGAGTTTGATGCTTCTTATGCTAAAGATGTTTATCAAGGGACTAAATGTATTCAATGGAAAGCAGGTGAATGGGATGGATATGTTATTGGTATTAACAACTGGTCTTATCATGATACAGATAAATTCAAAGCGGTAAGATTTTGGGTTAAAGGTGAAAAAGCAGGAAAAGTAAAGTTTTTTGCTAATGGAGATGCTGAGAAAAACATTATGGTAGTAGATGTCAGAACTTCTTGGACTTATGTTGAGGTGCCATATAGTTCGCTAGGTAATCCAACTGAATTATCTCAAATTGGATATCAAGAATTTGGAGGTTTCGGAGGAAATGTGATCTATCTAGATGATATCGGATTGGTGTTAAAATAATTGTTAGGATTCAAATAAAGATTTCGACAAAAGTTCGGTCTATTAATCAGAATCCATAATTAAAAAACTAAAAGAGAATTTATGAAAAATATATATAGTAAAATAAAACATATTGCTCTAAGTGTCTTTTTGGTTGTTGCAGCTTCTTCCTGCGATAACGAAATTGAAGATATTGGTGGAGCAGAGCAAAATTATAATACAGCATATGGCCTAATTCAGGCAAATAGTAATTTAACTTCGTTTACAAAAGCAATAAAATTAGCGGGTTTAGAATCGACATTAAATACAGCTGATAATTACACGTATTTTGTTCCTAACGATGCCACTTTCGATGCTTATTTGGTAGCCAATGGATATGTAAATGATCTGGGATATCCAGATATAACACTTGTTCCTGTAGAAGATTTAAAACAACTTGTTTTAAGTCATGTTATTAAAGGTGTTAAAAAAAGAGTGGGCAAACTTGCAGGGGTTGAAGCCGATTATTTAGAAACGGGAGATTATGCTACAATGGCAAATGGTGTAAATTCAGATTTATACTTGTTAAGCATTAACGTAACCAACGGCGTTTTGAAGGTAAACGGATCTGATAAAGAAGCTCCAGGATTAGATTATTACGGAACAAATGGTTTTGTGAATGTTTTGAGTAATGTTATTGAGTTAACTCCGCCAGCTCCGGTAATTTCAGGATTATCGCAAGTGTTAGCTTCTGCGGGAGATGTTATTACAATTACGGGACAAAATTTTGTAAAAGTTAAAAGCGTAAAATTCGGATCTACTGAAGCGACATTTACTGCGGTTTCTAAAACAGAAATAAAAGCAACTGTTCCAGCTGATTTTGATTCATATGCGCTTATTGTTGTAGAAACGGAGTTTGGGGTTTCTGCTCCAAGCGGAATCGGACTTAAATATTTATTATACGAAGACTCATTGAAAGGATGGGGCTGGGGCTGGGGAGGAGACATTACCTGGGAAAGCACAGAAAAAGTAAGCAGAGGTACACATGCAATCAAAAAAGTTGCAGAAGCTTGGAGCGGACTTTTCATGCACTCTGATCTTCTTCTAAAAGCTACAGATTATCAATTTGTTAAAATGTCAATATTCCCAACAGAAAGCACTAAAATTATGGTGACCATAAACAGCGACACGGGCGATTCTGCTAAAGGTACGACAGTTGTTTTAGTGCCAGGACAATGGAACAATATTTCAATTCCTATTTCGGCTCTACATCCTGAGCTTTTAACAGATGGAAATTTTGATAGTGTGTTTATTCAAGAATTTTCTGGAGGAACAATTACTCCTTCTAGCGCATTTTATATAGACGATATCGGATTTTTATAAAAAAAAATAATATGTTATGAGTTAGTTTGAGGTGTTCCCTAATTGAAAAATTAGGGAATATCTTTTTATAGATCTTTTTTAAATGAATAAAGAATGAAAAAAATAATTTTAGGATTTCTTCTGAGTATTTCGAGTTTTGCTTTCAGTCAGGGCAACACACATAAACAGCAGGGCGGAAAATTTGAAGGATTGGCAATGACACCTCCAATGGGCTGGAATTCATGGAATACGTTTGCAACTAATATTGACGAAAAGTTAGTAAAAGAAACGGCAGATATCATGGTTTCTTCCGGTTTGGCAGCGGCAGGTTATAATTATATTGTTTTAGACGACGGATGGATGACGCACGAGCGTGATGCAAACGGTGATTTGGTGCCTGATCCAGAAAAATTTCCAAGCGGAATGAAAGCACTTATAGATTATGTGCATAATAAAGGTTTAAAGTTCGGATTGTATAATTGTGCAGGAACAAAAACTTGCGCAGGTTATCCTGGAACAAGAGGTTACGAATATCAAGATGCGAGGTTTTATGCAAAACTCGGAATCGATTTTTTAAAATACGACTGGTGTAATACGGAAGGGATCACAGCAAAAGAAGCTTACGCCACAATGAGTAATGCCTTAAAAACAGCTGGTAGACCAATTGTTTTTAGTCTTTGCGAATGGGGAGACAATCAGCCGTGGGAGTGGGGAAAACCAATAGGAAATCTTTGGAGAATTTCTGGAGATATCTATCCGTGTTTTGATTGCGAATTCAAACACCCAGAAAATTGGTCGTCTTGGGGATTCATGAAAATCGCCGATATGCGAAAAGATATTCGTAAATATTCAGGTCCAGATCATTGGAACGATTTTGATATGATGGAGGTTGGAAATGAAATGAACGATACCGAAGATAAAACGCATTTTGCAATGTGGTGTATGCTTTCCTCTCCTTTATTTACAGGAAACGATTATCGTAAAATGTCTAAAGAAACTTTGGCAATTTTAACCAACAAAGAATTGCTTTCTGTAAATCAAGATAAATTGGGAATTCAAGGTTTTAAATCTGCAATTTTAGATGGAGTAGAAGTATGGGTAAAACCGCTTTCAGATGGAGCTTGGGCAGTAAGCTTTGTCAATAGAACCGAAACTTCAAAAAAAGTAAATTTCGATTGGAAGAAAAACAATATAAAAGATGCTGATTTTGGTTATGAAGCCGATTTTAGCAAAACAATCTTCAAAATAAAAGATCTTTGGGAAAACAAAGAAATTGGAAATACGAAAAAGGCTTTTGTTGCTGAAATAGCTTCTCATGACGTAATTGCTTTAAAGTTAATTCCTTAAAATTATATAGTATGAAATCGAAGGTTTGGTATGCTGCTTTTTTTCTTTTATTATTTGTAAATCTTTCAAAAGCACAATTTGTGAAAAAACACGGGCAATTGAGCGTTCTAGGTACTCAGCTTGTGGATAAGGAAAATAATCCGATTGTGCTACGCGGCTTAAGTTTTGGATGGCATAGTATGTGGCCGAGATTTTATAATGAAAAAGCAGTAAGTTGGTTAAAAAAAGATTTTAATTGTAATGTAGTCCGCGCTGCAATGGGAATCGAATTAGGAGACTACTCCTATATAAAAGATCCGCAGTTTTCTAAAGAGAAGATAGAGGCTGTTATAAATGGAGCTATAAAGTCTGATATATATGTCATTATAGATTGGCACAGTCATAATGTAAATTTGAAAGAAGCAAAAGAATTTTTTGCAGAGATATCAAAAAAGTATGCCAAGTATCCCAATATAATATATGAAGTATTCAACGAACCGGATTATGAGACTTGGTGGGAAGTGAAAAACTATGCAGAAGAAGTTATTAAAGTTATTAGGGAGAACGATCCTAATAATATAATATTAGTAGGCTGTCCGCATTGGGATCAAGATATTGATCTTCCTGCAGAAGATCCGATAAGAGGTTATACTAATATAATGTATACAATGCACTTTTATGCGGCAACGCACGGTAAGGAATTAAGAGATAGAACCGATAGGGCGATAAAAAGTGGTTTACCAGTTTTTATTTCGGAATCGGCAGGAATGGAAGCTTCTGGCGATGGACCTCTAAACTATAGTGCTTGGCAAGATTATATTGATTGGATGGAAGCTCGGAAATTAAGCTGGATTACGTGGTCTGTTTCAGATAAAGATGAAACATGTTCTATTTTGAAAAAATCGGCAAAATCGGAAGGAAAGTGGAAAGATGAAGATTTGAAAGATTCAGGAATCAAAGTCCGAGAATATTTAAAGAAATACAATAAAGAAGAATAATCTTTTTTTTTATAGTTTAAATAAAGAAAGTCTGCTCGTGTTAGAGCAGACTTTTTTGTTTTTTAAACTTCTGTTTTTTGCTAAAAATACAGAGGTAATTAGTGTTTAAAAGGTAATATAATTTGATGTTGTTTTTGTAGGAATAATTTTCATGATTGTAATTGTGTTTTTTTAGCTTAGCTGTTTTTGTTTTTAAAGTTTTGTTTTTTTATTTTGAGGTACACCCCTAAAATTTTAGGGGTGTATGTCGCTTTGAATGTTTTTTATAATGGTTTTTTGTAGTTTTTATCTGTTTTATTTTTTAAATACCCTTTTTAAAATTAAAATATCGGCTAAAATGTGTTGTTGAATTTTCAAAAACAATTATCGATAAATATCAAATCACGATTATTGGAGATTTAATTTTTGTAATCCGTAATTCTTCGCCTAAAACGTCAAAAAAGCAGTTTCGAATTATTCTACTCATACAAAAGTTAATAAATTCGCTAATGAAAATGATGATGATTTGAAGGGCGCATGAAAGGTTTTAGAAATGACTTATACTATTAAAATAGATATATAAAAAGATTAACTAACCAGAATCAATTAATAACTAAAAACCAAATTAAAACATGAAAAAAGCATTTCACATTTTAGCCGCGATGTTAACAAGTTCTTTTGCCTTTGCCCAAGAAGAGGAAGCAGCCGCTACCGCTCCAGCAACCACATGGGGAGGTTCTGCAGATGCGTACTATAAATATGATTTTTCAAAACAAATGAATGGATTAACGAGCTTTACCAACTCACAGAATTCATTCGAATTAGGAATGGCGTCGATTGAAGCAGGTCATACTTTTGGAAAAGCTTCTGTTTTTGTAGACTTAGGTTTCGGAAAAAGAGCAGCAGAATTTTCATATAATGAAACGCCAGATAAAGATGCAAGCGCAAAATTTATGATTAAACAATTATTTTTTACATACAATTTAACTGAAGAGTTTAAGGTAGTGGCGGGTAGTTTCGGAACCCACATCGGATATGAAGTGTTAGATGCTGTAGATAATAAAAATTACAGTATGTCGTATGCGTTTTCTTATGGGCCATTTTTTAATACTGGGGTTAAGGCACAATATACTTCAGGTCACTTTACTGCGATGTTAGGATTAACCAACCCGACAGACTTTAAATCGGCTATGGACGCAGGTTCTTACCAAAAAACATTCATCGGACAAGTAGGGTATATAGGAGATACAGGAAGTGCTTATTTGAATTTTACAACAGGAAGTAGTAATCCAATTCCAGGAAGTCCAATTCCAGTTTCAGACGAAAATAAAACGCAGTTTGATTTAACAGCATCTAAAACAATTAGTGATAGTTTCGCTCTTGGATTAAATGCAACTTATGCAAAAACAACAAATGATTTTGATAGTAATTTAGATGGAGATTGGTTTTCTGTAGTCGGTTATGCTAATTATACTTTCAATCCAGCATTACTTTTGGCTTACAGAATAGAATATTTTGATGCTAAAGATGCCGCTCCAAGTTTAGGAACTTTAGCAGGATCAAGTGTATTTGCCAACACAGTTTCTTTAAATTACAAAGTTGGTAAACTTACCATAATTCCTGAGTTAAGATACGATGCCGCTTCTGAGGATATATTTTTAGACAAAAACGCATTGCCAACAGGTGGAAGCTTCTATGGTTTAATTGCAACAACATACTCTTTCTAGAGATAAAGATTGATATTTTTTTTTTTTTTGGAGCTGTCGAAACATTCTAATGTTTTGGCAGCTTTTTTACATTGTTATGAGTTTTAAGTTATGAGTTATGAGTTATTTTAGTTATGAGTTATTAGTTATGAGTTATTAGTTATGAATGCTGTTTAATCATTGTTTAAAATTGCTGTGTGTTTTATTTATATGATTGTAGAGACGCACCGCAGTGCGTCTTTTTGCGAATCGTAAATGGTGAATATTAATATGATTTATATTGTGGAAACGCATCGCAGAACGTCTTTTTGCAAATCGTAAATAGTGCATCGATTAATAGGATTGTAGAGACACGCCGCAGCACGTTTTTTTTTGCAATATGAATCGTCAACTGTATTATGAGTATATTGTTATGGAATAAAAAAACGCATTTCTAAAATCTAGAAATGCGTTGTATATTTTTAAAATTAATTTTTATTTATTGGATTTGTTTTTTGTAAATCGAATAAATAGTATCTATTGTTTTTCTGTCTAAAACTGAGGTTGCATCAGTTTGAATATAGTGCAGTTTAAAAGCTTGAATTGCGGCACTCAAATTTTTAGTATTGTAGCCTATTATTCTAAGCGCTGGTTCAATTTTAAAATCAAAAGGAGCAGGTTCTAAGACTTCGTCTGGCCAAATTCCGAATCCTTTTTCTGCTAAAATTTTCCACGGAAACAATGCGCTCGGATCTTGTTTTCTTCCTGGTGCAATATCGGCATGACCTAAAAAGTTTTGGGTAGGAATGTTGTAATCCTTTTTTAGTTTAGTTAATAAAGCCAGTAAGCTGTTAATTTGCGCCTCGGTAAAAGGTTTAAAGCCATTATTGTCTAATTCAATACCAATTGAACAAGAGTTTAAATCTGTTGTTTTTCCCCAAGTAGAATTTCCAGCATGCCAAGCTCTTAGATAATCATTAAGCATTTGGACTACTTTTCCGTTTTCAGAAATGATATAATGAGCACTTACCTGAGTTTTGGTCTTTGTAAAAGTATTAATAGTCTGTTGCAGCGAATCTTGCGCAGTATGATGAATAATAACAAAACTTGGTTTTCTTAAATTAAAATTTACAGTACCAACCCATTCCGTATTTATTCCGTTTACCAAATAAGTAGAGCCGGTTTTAGATAAAGTGTCTTTTACGATTCCCAGTTGTTGTGCATAAGAAGTGTCAATTGCCAAAGGTGGAACCGCGGGAATTGTTTTGGATTCTTTGCTTGTAATCTGGTTTTCTAAAGTTTTCAGTTGCTGATCATAAGCTTTTTCAGTAGTCTTGTACGGATTTGTAGAGCAAGAGCTAATTATAATAGCTAAAATGAGATAACAAAAATGCTTTTTTGTCATAATTCGTTGTTTTATAGTTAATAACGATTATTCTGAAATTTTCGTATCTGGTGCGTCTTTTACTTCTTTGGAGTCTTCTTTAGAATCTTTATCTTTTTTCTTTTTTGATTTGGTCTTTTTTACTTCTTTTAAAGAATCCATAAAAGTTTTATATTTTTCAACTTGGTCTGGATTTAAAAAAGCGCTAATTTTTTTATCGGTACTTTCGCGTAAAGCTTTTATCTGCTCAATTTTTTGATCTTGATTACTACTTTCGTTTTTTAATAAAATACCTTGTTCGCGTATACTGTCAGCCAAAACATTTGAAATTGCAATTGACTGCAACTCATCTAAGTTGATCTGCTGTTTCATCTGATCTACAATCAATGCTGCCGTTTGCTCAGGAGGAGTTTCCTTAGGTTTGCTTGGCGTGCTTTGCGGACCAGCCATCATACTTCTATCCATGCCCATTCCGCTACCTCGACCATAACCGTTGCCATAGCCATTATTGTAGTATCCGTTTCCGTATTGAGCAGAAACAGTACTGAAACAGAATAAAGTGAAAACAAAAATAATTAAGTTGAGAGTAGGTTTCATAAAAGTATTTTGTCTAATGTTAGCAATAGTTATGTGTAAATTTAAGCAGGTTCTCCGTATAAATCAAATTCTGTTGCTTCAATTATCTTGATATTAACAAATTCTCCAGTTTTTACATAATGTTTAGAAGCATCAATTAGAACTTCGTTATCAACATCTGGACTGTCAAACTCTGTACGTCCCACAAAATGAGCGCCTTCTTTTCTGTCAATAATACATCTGAAAACTTGACCAACTTTCTCCTGATTCAAATCCCAAGAAATTTGAGATTGAAGTTCCATAATTTCGTTTGCTCTAGCTTGTTTTACATCATCTGGAACATTGTCTTCGAGTAAATAAGCATGAGTATTTTCTTCGTGAGAATAAGCAAAACATCCCATTCTGTCAAATTTCATTTCCTGAACGAAATCTTTCAAAATTTCAAAATCTTCCTGAGTTTCGCCTGGATAACCAACAATAAGAGTAGTTCTAATTGCCATTCCAGGAACTGCTGCACGGAAATCTTTTAATAACTGAGTAGTTTTAGCTTGAGTTGTACCACGTCGCATCGATTTTAGAATAGAATCTGAAATGTGTTGCAATGGGATATCTATATAGTTACAGATTTTTGGCTCACGTTTCATTAATTCTAAAACGTCCATAGGGAAACCAGTAGGGTAAGCATAGTGTAAACGAATCCATTCGATTCCTTCAACAGCTGCTAGAGCTTCTAATAGTTCTGCTAAATTTCTTTTTTTATAAAGATCAAGTCCGTAATAAGTTAAATCTTGAGCAATTAATATTAATTCTTTAACCCCATTTTTAGCAAGACCTTGAGCTTCTTTTACTAATTTTTCAATTGGTTGGGAAACATGAGAACCTCTCATTAACGGAATTGCGCAAAAACTACAAGGTCTGTCGCATCCTTCAGCAATTTTTAAATAAGCGTAATTTTTAGGAGTTGTAGTTAAACGCTCTCCAAGTAATTCATGTTTATAATCTGCGCCTAAAGCTTTTAGCAATTGAGGCAATTCTGTTGTTCCAAAATACTGGTCAACGTTCGGAATTTCTTTTTCTAAATCTGGTCTATAACGCTCAGATAAACATCCTGTTACGAAAACTTTGTCTACAAGTCCTCTATCTTTTTTGTCTGCATATTCCAAAATCATATTTACCGATTCTGCTTTTGCATTATCAATAAATCCGCAAGTATTGATTACAATAATGTTTCCTTCTTTTTCTGCAGGAGCTTCATGTTCAACTTCTTTTCCATTTGCACGCAGCTGTCCCATTAGGACTTCACTGTCATAAACATTTTTTGAACACCCAAGAGTGATTACGTTAATTTTGTTCTTTTTTAAAGACTTGGTTCTCATACTTTTATAAATTGGAGTGCAAAATTACACTTTTTTTATTCAAACAACACTAGTTTTCAGTTTGTTTTAGCTGTTTTTTATGAAGTTAACTCTTCTGGTTGCTTGTGCTTTTTGAGTTAGATTTAAATTAAAGGGTTTTTAAAAGGATAAAAAAAATCCGCCAGATAAAAACCTGACGGAAATTTCAATCATCTATTTTGATTTTTAATTACAATTCAAATAATAAAGTCATAGTAACATTGTTAAGTTTAGATGTAATGTTAGCTCCATCTGTGAATCCTCTTGTAAAGAAACCTTGATTTGACTCTCTTTCTAAATAAGAGTAAGCTAAGTCAAGTTTTGTAGATCCGAAATTATAACCTAAACCGGCAGAATAGCTGTTTAATTCACCAACTGTAATTCCGTTTTTATAAGGGCTTCCTTCATAACGATATCCGCCTCTTAGGCTTAACTGTTTGATTTTATATTCTGCACCAATACGAAGTTCGCCAGTGCTAGTTAAAGTATTGCTGATGTCATTGTTGATTCCTCTAAAACCAGGATCATTTGTAGGTTTAAATTTGCTGTTGCCATAATTTCTTATGCCGTAATCAACGCTTAATAAACCAGATTTGCCAAAAACATAAGCAGCACTAAAAGTCCATTTGTCTGGAGTTTGTAAAGTGTACGATTCGTATACGTTTATGATGTTTGGGTTTACTGGGTTACTAAAAGTTTCACCAGAGCTAGTTTCGGTAGTGGAATATAAACTTTGTGAAAGTTCATCGTAAAGTTCGTACCATGTATTTGATTCGTAAGCTATCCCCAGTCTGAAATTGTCTGTTACTTTTCCAATTGCTCCAAGCTGGAAAGAAAAACCATTTCCGTATGTGTAAAGTTCATTGTTGAAACGCACATTAGATATTGTTTCGTATGTCTCTAAAGGGTTGTTATTGTATTCGTAAAAGCTTGAAGATCTTCTATAATCGGTTATATGAGCATTTAAATTGGCTCCAAAATAGAGTCTGTCTTTGTATGAAGTTGCAATGTTAAAGCTTATTTTGCTATTATATCCTCTAGTATAAACATCATTTTCTTGGTGATAATTTCCTCCGGCAGGCACATTTGTGTAGTATTGTGTATTGTTGTCATTGCCTGTAACTGGGTTGATCACGTATCCTTCAAGACCAAAAAAAGCTTGTTGTTCAGAATATGTAAGGTTTCTGAATGGGATTTTAGTGATATTGCCCAATTCAAGTCCGTTTGCATAGTCTAAAAAATAGCCATCTATTGAATTTGTTGGATTTGTTCCTGCAGAAAAAACTTCATTATTGAAATTATTGGTGTTTTCATAAGTTGCACCAATCGCAATCTTGTTCCATCCAACATTTGGATTATTGTT
Source organism: Flavobacterium chungangensis (assembly GCF_042654045.1). Taxonomy (NCBI): domain Bacteria; kingdom Pseudomonadati; phylum Bacteroidota; class Flavobacteriia; order Flavobacteriales; family Flavobacteriaceae; genus Flavobacterium; species Flavobacterium chungangensis. The sequence continues at coordinate 256,254 of NZ_JBHSFY010000004.1, read as the reverse complement.
TTTAAATACAAAAACACCTCCTGCTTGATTTAAGATAAAAGAGTTCTCTTTATCTGATGTTTCAGTTCCGAAGTAATTAGAATTGTTTTTAATATTCTGATTGCTAAATGTTACTCCAACTTGATTGCTGTTAAAAATTGCAGATCCAGCTGGGTTAACACTTAAAGAAGAAATGTCTCCTCCAACTGCTCCAAAGGCACCGCTCATGGCTCTATAGCGTGCAGTTCCGGTAAGGTTCTCTTGAGAATAACGTAAAGCATCTGAAACTTCTTGTGAATATGACGCGCTGACAGTTAGTCCTGTTATAAATAGGAAAAATATTTTTTTCATTTTGATAAGTTTGAGTTAGAAATTGAGAGGGTTGAGGAAGAATTATCTTCTGCCTCCACCGCCACCGCCACCAGATCTCATTCCGCCACCGCCGCCACCGCCGCCGCTGTATGATCTAGAGCCTCCACCGCTATTGCTAGGGGCGTAGCTTCTTGATGAACCACTATTGCTAGGAGCATAGGTTCTTGATGAGCCACTGTTGTTGCTAGGTGCGTAAGTTCTATTTGTCGTGGTATTTCCGCTATTATTATAAGATCTTCTATTGCTATAATTGCTATTGTTGTAGTTTGAGCTATTGTCGTAAGATCTTCTGTTTGTAAACGTAGGGCTGCTTGTTCTTCCGTTCATATTAGAACGTCTAAAGTCAGTGTATCCGTTTGATCTGTTTGTGGTATAATTTCTATTTGTTGTGTAGTTTCCTCTATTTGTAGTGTAGTTTCTGCTAGTGTTATAGCCTCTATTAGTGCTGTAATTTCTGTTATAAGCATAGTTTCTATCGCCATAATAGCCTGCAGAGCCTCTTCTTCCATAGTTATAAGAGTAATTGTAGCCGTAGTATGGATATCCCCAACTTGGGTAGCCCCAACCTGGATATCCCCAGCCAGGGTAGCCCCATCCGTAATAAGGGTAACCCCATCCATATCCATAACCGTAGCCGTAATAAGGGTAGCCCCATCCAAATCCGAATGACCATGATGGACTAGAGTAAAAATTTACAGAAACATCAGAGCTGCTGCTTCCCCATGCAGGATAAGCTACAGAGGCAGTTTGGGTGCTGTCTGAGTAATTAGTGTAATTGTCAACATCTGTAAATATCTCAGTCGGCTGATTGTCATCTTGTAATGATCTGAAATATTCTTTGTATTGGTTGTTTGTACCTGTTTGTACATATTTAACTGATGAACCACCATATACTCCATCATTATCGTAATAAGATGAATTTTGGTAAGAACCACATGATGCAAGCAGTAAACTCAGTAATCCGATTAAGTAAAAATGATTAGAGTTTTGGCGGAGTGAAAGGTAAGTTTTCATATCTGTGGTGTTTTTTATTGTTGCACATTACAAAATTAGTTAGTTTTGTCAAACTATTTAGTTAAAATTGTATAAAACAAAATTTGTGCCAAAAAATATAATATGAGTAAGAACCTTACTACAAGATCAGAAGATTATTCGAAATGGTATAACGAACTGGTTGTAAAAGCAGATCTAGCTGAAAATTCAGGAGTTAGAGGATGTATGGTAATAAAACCATACGGATATGCTATTTGGGAAAAAATGCAAGCTGAGTTGGATCGTATGTTCAAAGAAACTGGACATCAAAACGCGTATTTTCCTTTGTTTGTACCGAAAAGCATGTTTGAGGCGGAGGAGAAGAATGCTGAGGGATTTGCTAAAGAATGCGCTGTTGTAACGCATTATAGGTTGAAAAATGATGAGGATAGACCTGGGAAACTAATGGTTGATCCAAATGCAAAATTAGAGGAAGAACTTATTGTTCGACCTACAAGTGAAGCTATTATTTGGTCTACATATAAAGGATGGGTGCAATCTTATAGAGATTTACCTTTGTTAATTAATCAATGGGCTAATGTGGTTCGATGGGAAATGCGTACACGTTTATTTCTAAGAACTGCTGAGTTTTTATGGCAGGAAGGGCATACAGCTCACGCTACAAAAGATGAAGCAATTGAGGAATCAGAGAAAATGATGAATGTTTATGCTGATTTTGCAGAAAGCTTCATGGCGATTCCGGTTGTAAAAGGTTTTAAAACTGAAACAGAACGTTTTGCCGGAGCAGATGAAACGTACTGTATTGAAGCATTAATGCAAGACGGAAAAGCATTGCAAGCAGGAACATCTCACTTCTTAGGGCAGAACTTTGCGAAAGCATTTGATGTTAAGTTTGCTAATGCGGAAGGAAAGCAAGAGCATGTTTGGGGAACTTCTTGGGGAGTATCTACTCGTTTAATGGGGGCGTTAATTATGACGCATTCTGACGATCAAGGATTGGTGTTGCCTCCTAATTTGGCTCCAATTCAAGTAGTAATTGTTCCTATATATAAGACAGATGAACAATTGGCTCAGATTACAGAGGCGGTTAAGGATTTGACTGCTAAATTGAGAAAATTGAAAATCACTGTCAAATTTGACGATAGAACAACGCAAAAGCCAGGATTTAAATTTGCAGAATGGGAACTTAAAGGAGTGCCTGTTAGAATTGCAGTTGGTCCAAAAGATCTTGAGAACGGAACTTTTGAGGTGGCAAGACGTGATAATTTGACAAAAGAAGTGGTTTCTAACGAAAAAATCGTTGAACACGTAAATGATCTTTTAGAACAGATTCAAACGGACTTATTTACAAGAGCATTAGATTATCGTAATACTCATATTACGGAAGTAAATAATTTTGAGGAATTTAAGGAAGTTTTAGAAGGAAAAGGAGGCTTTTTATCTGCTCATTGGGATGGAACTGCTGAGACAGAAGAGAAGATAAAAGAATTGACAAAAGCGACAATTCGATGCATTCCTTTGGATGCTGTAGAAGAGGCGGGAACCTGCGTATTTACTGGCAAACCTTCTTCTAAAAGAGTGCTTTTTGCTAAGGCGTATTAAAAAAATATAGATTTTTTTGCATTAGGTATTGCGCAAATAAAAAATAGATGTATCTTTGCATCCGCAATACAGAAGCGCGGTCCGTTCGTCTATCGGTTAGGACGCCAGGTTTTCATCCTGGTAAGGGGGGTTCGATTCCCCCACGGACTACAAGTTATATTACATATTGAAAAGTTTCCAACTTAGGAGAATATTGGTCCGTTCGTCTAGGGGTTAGGACGCCAGGTTTTCATCCTGGTAACAGGGGTTCGATTCCCCTACGGACTACAAATTAGTTGTAAATAAGTTTTGTAAAACAAAAATTGGTGTCTCGGTTTTTGTTTTATTAGTTAAAACCAAAGTGATTGTTTTACGATTGTGGGAGGTTTTTCTTTTTTAACTAGTATTTATAATAATTATTACATCTAAAATTAAAAGAAAATGGCAAATCATAAGTCAGCATTAAAAAGAATCAGAAGTAACGAAAAAAGAAGAGTTCTTAACAGATACCAGCATAAAACTACTCGTAATGCTATTAAAGCGTTAAGATTAGCTACTGATAAAGCTGATGCTACTGCAAAATTATCAACTGTAATCTCTATGATTGATAAATTAGCTAAAAAGAACATCATTCACGATAATAAAGCTTCTAACTTGAAGTCTAAATTAACGAAACATGTTGCTAAATTGTAATTAATACAATTTATAAGATATATAAAAGTCCTCTTCTCAGAGGACTTTTTTTTGTTTTAACTCCACATGTAAATGAAATTCCAATAAAAAATAAATTCCAAATTCCAATCTTTATGAATAGTTGGAATTTGGAATTTTGTTATTTGTGAGATTCGGAATTTTATAAACCTTAATCTAATTTTGTGCTGAAGGTTTTGGTATTTGGAATTTAATTTTTGGAATTTTTCACTCTAAATCAATTTTCTTTTTAAGATATTCCAGCATTGGCTGTGTAATAGGTTTGGAAAGGAAATCTATTATAATAGGATATTTTTTTGCTTTAGCAAGATCTTCGGGATCAATAGTGGAAGATAATACAATTACTGGAACGGTATTAAATTCTTTGTAATCTGAAGAAGTGAAATGATCTAGAAATTCCCATCCTCCCATGATTGGCATATTTAAATCTAAAAAAATTAATTCAGGCCTTTTTTTAGCTTGATCGTTGGTATATTTTAAGGTATTGAAGTGATGAAGAGCCTCTTCGCCGTTTTGAGCTGTAATAACTTCATGTGAAAATGAAGATTTTGAAATTACCTTTTTGCATAGCATCAGTGTGATAGGGTCATCATCGATGCATAAAATCTGCTCAAGCATAATAATTAATTTTTAAATGTTATTGTAAATGTGGTTCCTTTATTGACTTCGCTCTCGATAGAGATTGTTCCTCCCATGGTTTCTACCTGCGATTTTACAAGGTATAATCCTAAACCTTTGCTGTCGGGATAATTGTGGAATCTTTGATAAAGTCCAAATACTTTGTCGCGATTTCTTTCTAAGTCAATTCCGATTCCGTTGTCTTTAAAGGTTAAGATTGTTTTTTGTTCTATTTGTTCTGCTGTTATTGATATTTTTAATTTTCTATTTTCCGATTTGTATTTTATAGAATTTGTAAGTAGGTTTAATAGAATGCTTTCTATGTAGGCTTTATTGGTAATAAGTTCAGGGACTTTATCAAATTTAAGCTTAATTATAGGTTTGTGTAATTCAATCTGAAATGAAAGCTGGCTGAATACATTTTCAAAAACTTCTTTTAGAGAAACTTCCTCTTTTTGCATCGAAGGATTGTCTTTTATAATGATAACTTTTACTAGATCATTGATGGTTTCGTTTAGTAAATGAGTCGATTTCGTAAATCCGGCTAATATTTCTTCTAGTTCTTCATTTTCGATCGGAATATCTTCTATTAAATTTAATAGTCCGATTAAGTTAGAAAGTGGAGCTCTAAGGTTGTGCGATGTGATGTAAGAAAACTGTTTTAAATCTTTATTGTTTTGTGTTAATTCTCGAATAAGATGTTCTTTTTCTGTTTCTAGTTTTTTCTCATCAGTAATATCTCTTTGTATCGAAATCCAATGCGAAATAACGCCTTCATTATTAAAAATAGGAATCATAGAAAAGCGTACCCAATATTCTTCTTTGCTTTTAGTATATGTAATGGTTTCAATTAAACATTCCTCTTCATTTTTTATGGCTCTCAGAAGTTTTTTTAATTCATCAGAATCCGATTTTGGTCCTTTAAAAATGTTCGGCGATTTTCCGATGATTTCGTTTGACTGATAACCCGACATTTGAGAAAATGCTGGATTCACATAAACTATTTTCGGTATTTTTCTTTCAGAAGAATTGGCTTCGGTAATTAAAATAGAATCTTTAGATTGTGTAATTACGGTTTCTAAAAGTTTTAATCGCTGTTCTTCTTCCTTTTGTTTTGTAATATCTTGAATGGCTCCAATCATTCTGATGGCTCTTCCGTTTTCATCTTTTAATAAAAAACCTCTATCCAAAACATATTTGTACGATCCATCAGCGCATCTAAAACGGTATTGATCTTGCCATTTTTCAGTTTTTTGTTCTATAAAAGAATATAGTTTTATTGACATTCGGATACTGTCTTCTGGGTGAATTTTGTCAAACCACCATTTAGAAGTTTTTCCTACTTCTTTTGGGTCATAACCAAAAACACCTTCAATTCCTTTATTCCAATTAATACTGTCCTCTTGAATTTTCCAATCCCAAATAGTATCGCTTGTCGCTTTTGCTACAATGTCATATTTCTCATTAGATTCTTTTATTTCTTCGTTGGTTTTGTTTAACTTTTCAAAAATGGTTATGTTTCTTTTTTCGTTTTTTGAAAGGATAAAGCTAAAAACCAATACTGTAATTAGAATAAATATAACGTCTTTTACTAAGGATAGGTATAGGTATTCTGATGAAGAAAAGTAGGTTATGAGTAATTTATGACATAAGACCGCCATAATTATCGAGATGATGGTATAAATAAGAGTAATTTGGAGAGTTTTACTTTTCATCACTTCAAATATAGTTAATTTAACTATAACTAAACGTATGTTAATGTCATTTTGGAACCGATATTTTTAGGATTTATATTAACTAATTGATTGTATATACGCAAACTATGACAGAAACATTTTTTTTTAAAAAATAAAGTGTACCTTTGCGCCCATTAAAAATCACAGATGGAATCTATTAGAAACATTGCAATTATTGCCCACGTCGATCACGGTAAAACAACTTTGGTTGATAAAATTATGTATCACTGTCAGTTATTTCGTGAGAACGAGAACACAGGTGATTTAATCTTAGATAATAATGATTTAGAGCGTGAGAGAGGTATTACAATTACTTCTAAAAACGTATCGGTTCAATATAAAGGAACAAAAATCAATATTATCGACACTCCTGGCCACGCCGATTTTGGAGGTGAAGTAGAACGTGTATTGAACATGGCCGATGGTGTTTGTTTGCTAGTTGATGCTTTCGAAGGTCCAATGCCTCAAACTCGTTTCGTTTTGCAAAAAGCGATCGATTTAGGATTGAAACCTTGTGTAGTTATCAATAAAGTAGATAAAGAAAACTGTACTCCAGAAGAAGTTCACGAGAAAGTTTTTGATTTAATGTTTGAATTAGGTGCTACTGAAGAGCAGTTGGATTTCCCAGCGGTTTACGGTTCTGCTAAAAACAACTGGATGTCTGATGATTGGAAAAATCAAACAGAAAACATTGAGCCATTATTAGACATGGTTATTGCTAATGTTCCAGCTCCTAAAGTTTCTGAAGGAACTCCTCAAATGTTGATCACATCTTTAGACTTCTCTTCATTTACAGGTCGTATCGCTATTGGACGTCTTGAAAGAGGAACTTTAAAAGAAGGAATGCCAATTTCTTTGGTAAAAAGAGATGGTAAAATCATCAAATCTAGAATTAAAGAATTACACACTTTTGAAGGTTTAGGCCGTAGAAAAGTAGAAGAGGTTGTGGCTGGAGATATTTGTGCTGTTGTAGGTATTGAAGGTTTTGAAATTGGTGATACTATTGCTGATTTTGAAAATCCAGAAGCTTTGCAAACAATCGCTATCGACGAGCCAACTATGAGTATGTTGTTTACAATTAACGATTCTCCTTTCTTTGGTAAAGAAGGTAAATTTGTTACTTCTAGACATATTCGTGAAAGATTGACAAAAGAGCTTGAGAAAAACTTAGCGATGAAAGTTGGAGAAACGGATTCTGCTGATAAATTCATGGTTTTTGGTCGTGGTGTACTTCACTTATCTGTTCTTATTGAAACAATGAGAAGAGAAGGGTACGAGCTTCAAATTGGTCAGCCACAAGTTATCATCAAAGAAGTTGATGGTGTGAAATGTGAACCAATTGAGGAATTAACTATCGACTTACCAGAAAACCTTTCAGGTAGAGCGGTTGAGTTCGTAACTATCCGTAAAGGAGAAATGCTTTCTATGGAAGGTAAAGGAGAGCGTATGATTGTTAAATTTAATATTCCATCTCGTGGAATCATTGGTTTAAGAAATCAATTGCTTACAGCTACTGCTGGTGAGGCTATTATGGCACACCGTTTCATCGGGTACGAACCATACAAAGGAGAAATTCCTGGACGTAACAATGGTTCATTAATCTCTATGGAAAACGGAAAAGCTATTCCTTATTCTATCGATAAATTACAGGATCGTGGTAAATTCTTCGTTGACCCTAACGAGGATATCTATGAAGGTCAGGTAATTGGAGAAAACACTCGTAGCGACGATATGACGGTTAACGTTACTAAAACGAAAAAACTTTCTAACGTACGTTCTTCTGGAGCTGATGATAAAGCTAGAATTATTCCAGCTATCAAATTCTCATTAGAAGAAGCTTTAGAGTACATCCAAAAAGATGAGTATGTTGAGGTTACTCCAAAATCTTTACGTTTAAGAAAAATCTACTTAAGCGAAACAGATAGAAAAAGATATAAAATCTAATTCGATTTAATTTTCAATATAAAAAATCCCAAATTCCAATTCTGGAGTTTGGGATTCTTTTTTATGTATAATGTTCTTATTGGAATTTGGAATTTAAAAAAAAATGGGATTTATTAAAAGTTATCTTTTTAAACTAAAATGACCTTTGACATTTTTTCCATTAGCAAAAAAGAGCGTAAACCAATAATCGTCTGAAGGCATTTGTCTCCCGTTAAAAATTCCGTTCCAGCCAGCTCCATTTTGATTCATTTGTTTTAACAGATTTCCGTAACGATCAAAAATAGAAATGGTGTAATCTGGCATTTGATCAATATTTTTAATAACCCATAAATCATTGAATCCGTCTCCGTTTGGAGTAAAGAAACGCGGATAATCCAAAACATATACTAAAAACGAATTAGATAAACCACAACCATTTTTGTCTCGAGCTTTTACATTGTATATGCCCGGGTTTACTTGTGTGAAAGTAGGGCTATCTTGAAAAACAGTTCCGTCGAGAGAAAATTCATAATTTCCAACACCTGTATACTGAACTTGAATTGTATTATCAGTTCCAGAAAAATCTTTTACATCTGCTCCAGTAATTGAAGCTGGTTCGGATAAAATTATTTTAAAAGTTTTAGTTTTTTCGCAACCATTTGCATCTTTTACAGTTACGGAGTAGTCACCAGGACTATTAATTACAGAAGAATTTGTACTGCTTCCATTAGACCATGCATAGCTGCTAAAGCCAGCTGCAACGTTTAGCGTCATTTCATCTCCTTTACATAAATAATGTGCTTCGTCTGTAAAATTAGGAGGGTCAAATGTGTTTACAATTAATTCTATTGAAGTAATATCGTAACAACTTGGACCATTTACAACGCGAGCATAAATCGTCTGGCTGTTTGGAGTTGTATTTTTAAAAATATTAGGTAGCTGATTGGTTTCGGTAAGGGCATCAGTAGCGGTTAAAAAATAATTGATTGCTAAACCTGCAGGCAGACCTGTTAAAATTTGAGGAGTCACTTCTGCATTTAAATCAAATTGATACAAACCATCTTGCACAGCGTCTCCATCGCAAGTTGCTACGGGAGATTGATTTGGAATATTAGAATTAGAGATGTTTAGTGTAATTTCAGCTATTTTACTACAGCCAAAGGTGTTTTCAATTCGGGCAAAAATAATTTGATCTGCACCTTTATTGGTATATCGTTCCGGATTTAAAATTGGATTTGTTTTTGCTTGAGCATCTGCCAAAGTTTCATAATATCCCTGGTTAACAAATTGAGGATCATTGTTTTTGATGAAATTGCCAGCTTTAGTCAAATCAAAAATTGAAATACCATCAGTATCATCATCACATTGAAGCAAAGAAGTATTCGTAGATGGGATTTCGGGAGCAAATTCAACAGTGATTTCTCCAACAGAAACACAAGTTGTATTGCCCAAGGTTGCCTCCACTTTATACGTTCCCGATGATGTTACGTTGTAAGAAGGAGATGTCACGCCTGGAAGTTCAGAATAAGTGTTAGACGCATCTTTTTTAAACCATTTAAAAGTATAACCTGTAGCACTCAAGTTGGTGTTTAAAACATAAGTTTCGCCATAACAGACAGGATTGTTATCGGCTACAGTTCTGTTTTCTCCAAAATTTATTTTAGTTACAAAACTGCCCGCTTCTATAAAAACAGCAGAGTTGTATTGTCTGGTTGCATCATCGGCAACGACCAATTTTAGATGGTATGTTCTGTTCGGAATCACACTTGTAGAGGCATTCATTACAATAGTTTGCCCTGCATAATAGATCGGGCTTCCATTTGCATTATAACCATTAAAATAGTTTTCGTTTAAAGCTTCACATCCTTCTAAAGGCTGGCCATAATTGTCATTTACGGTTTCAATTTTAGGATGAACCGTTGTAGCTGAAACTGCCGTAGTTGAATTAGGTAGAACGGCAAGATTTTTATATTCTTCAGAACTTCCGACTTCTTTAATTAAGAAAGCAAATCCATCTGAATATGTGCAAGGAAAATTAGTTTGATATTCATTCGAAGCAAAAATATAATTGAAGCTTATTGAATTGGTCTGCGCTGTAAAATCAAATTCTATAAGTGTTGCTTGCGTGCTATTCGTAATTCCTAAAGCTTTATTAAGATCTGCGTCACCATTCCAACCTAAAATCCTTACTCCTTTGGAATCTTGTTTGTAAAACGGTCCTTCTGCATTTTTGCTAGGCGAAGTAGCTAAAACAATTCCTCCTGAAAAAGGAAAATTGGCACCAGCTGTAAAGGAACCGTAACTCTGTCCACTTAGATTCGGGTTTCCTGATGCCGTTACACTTTGTACATCAATACAAGAACTGTTTATTAAAACATTTTGAATTAAATCTGTTGGTGTTGCTGTGTCGGTAACAGAAATATTCTGCGCACTGATTTTATGGAAAAAACAGCACAAAATTAGAATTAGAAATGTTCTTATTTGACTCATAGTAGCAAATATACTACAAATCTCTATTTTTTAATAGTTTGTAAGAAAAATATATAAACACAAAAGTCCAAACTAAAACGATTAATACAGCAGTATAATCTACACTGAAATTGCCTTCTGTTTCGATTCCCATTTGAGTGCCAATATTTTTAATTACCGATAATCTTGGTCCAGGATTAGCAATTAGATTTGACATTGATTCTAAAGGTAAAAACTGTGTGATTTTTTCCTCAGTATCGCTGTTTGGGAAAATTTTAAAAGCCAAAGTACCTCTTATGATTGCTTCAATAATGCTCCAAACTAAAAGAAAACCAAGCGCAAAGGCAGAACGTTTTACTAAAATTCCTAAAAACAAACAGAACGAAAAGAATCCTGTTAACTTTACAAAAAAGGCTAAAAGATAATCTAAGTCAGAAAAAATAATTCCAAACTCGGTATAAGATGAAAAAGACAATCCTAGAAGCAAGCTCATGATAAAAACAAAAACAGTAGATCCAAAAGCAAATAAAACTACAGTTAAGAATTTAGATAGAATAAATTCTTTTTTGCTTAAACCATCAATTAAGTTCTGTTTTAAAGTTCCGTAGCTGTATTCATTCGCCATCATAGAAACAATTACAATAGCCAAAAAGAATTTAAGCCAAGCAGCAACATATGTATTGAAATGCCAGATAAAAGGAAAATTGAAGATTCCCATTTCTGCCAAATGAAATTTGAAAGGTCCTATATCAAATTTTATTGCAGCGATTAAAGCAATAAAAGAAAGTAATACAAAATAAGTTAAGGTTAATATGCGGCTGGCTTTGTTCATCCAGATTTTTTGTAATTCTATAGAGAGAAGTCTTTTCATGGTTTAGTTTTTTTGAGCGATGGCGTTTTTGGTTAATTCTAAAAATTGAGCTTCTAAACTGTTTTTACGTTTTACTAAATGGCTTAAAACAATATTTTTAGAAAATAAAAATTGGTTTATCTCTGAGGCAGATAAGTCGGAATTTAGGTAAACTAAAACTTTTCCATCTTCTTCAGCAATTCTATCAACAGCAGGATGTTCTGATAAAACTGTTTTTAAAACTAAATTATCCACGGCTTGCAACTCAAAGAAACCTTCGTTAGAAGACATTCCGTCAACAGGACCAGAATACAAAACTTCGCCTTTTCTTAAAACAATTACTTGCGAGCAAACTTTTTCTACTTCATCCAATAAATGGGAAGCCAATAAAATAGTAGTTCCTTGCGATGCAATTTTTTTAATGATATCTCGAATTTGATGAATTCCCTGTGGATCTAATCCGTTGGTTGGTTCATCTAAAATTAAAATTTCAGGATCGTTTAAAAGGGCCGATGCTATTGCCAGACGCTGTTTCATTCCTAAAGAAAAAGTGCTGAATTTGCTGTCTTTTCTTTCGATTAAACCCACCAATTCCAGTTTTTCGTTAACTTTAGAATAGTTTATATTTTTGATTTTGCAAACCAATTGGAGGTTTTGCTCGGCTGTCATGTACGGATAGAAATTGGGTCTTTCTATAATCGCACCCACTTTTTTTAAGGCATCATGCGTTTCTACATTGCCATCAAACCAGCGATAATTGCCAGACGATTTATTAACAACATTCAAAACAATTCCTAATGTAGTCGATTTTCCGCTGCCGTTTGGCCCTAGAATGCCATAAACGCGACCTTTTTGTATTTGAAAAGATACATTTTTCAAAGCCTGAATTCGGCCGTATCTTTTACTTAAATTCTCAATGGTTAATATGGTTTCCAAATTTTTCTGGTTTTAGTTTTTAGTATGACGAGCCAAGTTGATTTTTGTTACTTTAAATTCTAACTTTAAATCGTATTGATGTAAATTTGTAATAAAGATATTCAAAATGAGCGAGCCTTTAATGGTTTTAAAAAAACCGTCTTACCCTTTAACACAGCCACTTTTAAGCTATTTAGAAAGATACGAACGTATTTCTAAAGTTTCTGTGTTTTATGATGACTTGCTTCGTTTTTCGGGTTCTATAAATGTTTATGATAAACACGATAACGATACGCTCTGGATTCGGGTGTATTACGGTGAATTTGAGCGCAATGAAATTGATTTAAATCTAAAAAAAATATATTCGCTTCTGCATTCTGATGGAAATAGCGAAATCATTCAATTTCTGAATGTCGACGCTATTGATTATTGTACTTTCGGAAATTCGAAGCCTTTTAGAATCAAAGTTCGAAATATTCTCAATGACAACTATGTTCATTTTTACATTAAAAAAGCAGATGCTTCCCGTATTTACGGATTAGAATTGGAAGATATTCTTTCGCCAGATAAAATCAACTTTTTGGTTTATAAAGATACCTTGATCGAAGAGCATATTATCGGAATTCCAGGCGATGTTTTTATGGACACACTTCTTGATAAATGCAGCGAAATGGAGAAAGCGCAGATTGCAAAAGAATTTGTAAAATTTAACGAACGCTGTATGATTCGTCTTTTGGGAGATATGCGCGCTTACAATTATGTAATTGTTCCAATTCACGATTTTGATCAGGTTGTTTATAAAATTCGTCCAATCGATTTTGACCAGCAATGTTACGAAGGGAATTTTAAAGTATATCGCCCGCAGTTCTTCAAGGAAAATTTCCCAATGATTCAGCTAATTAAAGAGAAATTAGAAGAACGTTCCATTATTCAGTATAAAGATGAGGAAAGAGCGATTTTAGCAAAACGTATTCATTCTGCCGAAACCAGAATAAAAAAATTACTGAATATAATGTGTCACGATACCATTTCTACGCATGAACATCTGACGCAGTTAAAAATGGAATTGTATCGTTATACAAACGATATGAAATTTAAAAACGCAAAATCGATGGGGCATGTTATGCAAGCCGCATTTGAATTTATTACACGTAATTTTAAAAACACTAACTTAGTTTAGAATTATTGTCATCCTGAGGGACGAAGGATCACACAAGTAACTCTACAAAGATTGGAGAATTACTATGTGGAGTCTCTAGTGTGATCCTTCGTTCCTCAGGATGACAAAAAAATAAAAAATAATATTTATGAAAAAATCTTTTTTAGTAGCCGTTTCTATAGTTTTATTGGCGTGTCAACAGCAGTCAGATAGCAAATTAAAAGAACTTTATTCCCTTCCTAAAAAATTAAAAGAAGTTTCGGGAATTGCCTATTTTCCTGAAACGAATTTGCTTTACACTTTAGAAGATAGCGGAAATAAAAATGCTATTTACGCTATCAATTCTCAAGGAAAATTGGATAAAACAATCACGATTTCAAATGCTACAAATGTCGATTGGGAAGATATTACAAAAGACAAATCTGGAAATATTTATATCGGAGATTTCGGAAATAATGATAATGAAAGAAAAGATCTATGCATTTATAAAGTTGCAAAAAATCAATTGAATAATGATTTGGCCAAAGCCGAATATAAAATTTCATTTTCGTATCCAGAACAAAAAGAATTTCCGCCAAAGAAAAAAGAAATGTTCTACGACGTTGAAGGTTTCTTTGAACATGGAGGTTATTTTTATCTCTTTACCAAAAACAGAAGTAAAGGCTTTGATGGAACAGCTTTTATCTACAAAATCAAAAATGCCACAGGAACTCAAAAAGCAGTAAAAATTGGCGAATTTAAAACGTGCAGCAATTACAACCATTGCGTATTAACAAGTGCAACAATAAGTCCAGACGGGAAAAAAGTGGCTTTATTAAGTCATGATAAAGTACTTTTATTTAAAGATTTTAAAGGAGATTTATTCCATAAAGGAACGCATACAGAACTAAATCTAAATCACTTCTCACAAAAAGAAGCTATCGTTTTTAAAGACAACAATACTTTACTAATCGCCGACGAAAAAACAAATAAAATAGGAGGAAAGGTTTATGAGTTTAGATTCTAAGATTCTAAGTTGCTAAGGTTCTAAGTTTTTAAGAAAAAAAAACAGCCACGAATTCACGAATTCGTGGCTGTTTTTTTAAACTCAGAGCTAAAAAAAACTTAGAGCCTTAGTATCTCAGAATCTCAGCATCTTTTTTAAAAGCTATATGCCGCTCCAAAAATCACCCTTCCAATTTCGTCAGGAGATTTGAAATAAGAAATTCTGGCTGTGATAACATTTATGGCATTCAACCAAAGCCCGCCGCCGTAATCGTGGTGCCATTTTTTAGAATCTTCGCCATCAAGCCAAACTCTTCCGTAGTCGAAACCACCTAAAATTCCGTATGTAAAAGGAACAATCGTTTTGCGGATTTTTCCAATGCTTAAACGTAAATCTGAACTTTGAGAAAAGTACGAACTTCCTAAGAAACGCTCATTTCTAAAACCTCGTAAATCGGTATCGCCACCAAGAGAAGCACCTTGATAGAATTCGTAATTATTGTTGAAAATAGCCTTTCCTTTTACGTAAGTAGCCAATATCAATTTTCCGTTATGATCAATCTTGTGTGTAAAACCTAAGAAGCTCTCTAGAGTAGGGAAATTTTTCTTAGTATCATCCAAATTCGTTGTCCAAGTGGCAGCAACCATAAAAGCCATACCTAAAGTTGGTTTTGCAGCGAAATCTGAATTTTTAAAGAGATATTTTATCTTTAGACTTCCAAAATTCTGGCTATTAAATACATCAGGATTTACGATTCCAGGAATATTAATATATCGGTTTTCGGTTTCTTCAACTGTCATTCTCTGAAAAATAGGCTGTATGCTAAATTCACTTCCATATCTTCCAACGTGTCTCACAGCACCCGAGGCATTAAATTTTCTAATACGAACACGATTATAATCCAATCCTAAATCATCATCATACTGCGATTCATTTCCATAACCAAAATAGTTCATGGCAAAGTTTGGAGTCGTATATAAAGATTCCACATCAATAACCCATTTTCCTAATAAGCCTGGGAAATGTGCTGCATAATTAAATTCTAAACCACCGGTAGCGAAATAGTAAAAAGCATTAAAAATATGTCTTTGCGTGTAAGGATTTTGTTTAAAATTATTAACGGTATAATTTAAGTTAACGCCCATTTTTACACCATCATCAGGATTATATCCAATGTTCGGAAGTCCAGCAATTACGTTGTATTTAGGTTTTTCGTAGTTATACAAATTAACATCATAGTCATCTGTCAGTTGCGTTTGTGCCTTTGAATCTAAGTTATAAGTGTTTTCTTTTGATTTGAAGTCGTAAACAATCACTTTTCTTCCGTTTTCAATGTTATAAGTGTCATTGTTTTGACCTCCAATCAAACGAATTTTAATGCTTGATTTTTCTTCCCCTTTTACTTCAAAAACATCATTATCGTCTAGTCCGTAAATCCAAAGATTTTTGGTTTTATCATCCGTTACATTTTTAGTGTAAAGCAATTCATCTCCTTCTTTTTTAATTCTGAAAACCTGAATTTCAATTCCTTTTTTTACATTATGGTTTAAAACAAATTTGTCTTTTTTGTCTGTTCCAGCAATCATAACTGTTTTGCGTAGAACATCAGAATATCTGCGAGCATACTTTTGAAGATCTCTTTTTCTGCTTTTTAGTTTTGCTTTTATTTCATCGACCGTTTCATCCTGAACTTCTTTAGGCATATTTTTGAAAGCCGCATCAATATCAGCATCTGTCAAGCTTTCCTGAATATATTTAGCCTGTTCAACCCAATCTTTTTCTTGAGCAGTTTTTAAAAATGCCAAATCCATCGGGTAAGGTTCTCTTCCTAGCCATTTTACATTGATTCTGTCGCCTTTAAAAGAACGCATATGACGAAGCGGTGGCATATTCATTAAAAGGGAAAGCAAAGCGCCATCGTATTTTACAAAAGCCTGATCACGATCTCTCGGAATTGGTCTATAAATTACTTTTCCATCTTCTTTGTATTCAGCCCAACGCCATTGATCGCTGTGTCTGTCCCAATCTCCTAGAAGGATATCAAATAAACGTGCTTTTATATATTCTTTTTCATCAACCCCATATTTCTCATCTTTATGAAGATTTAGCATCATATCATCAGTTCCGATGATGTTGCTTGGCTTACCGAAATTTTTACCATCCAAATGATTATCAGCCGGTCTTTCTTCTACCATATATAGTTGATCTCCAAAACTGGCATTAAATTCGCCCAAACCATTTTGTTTCGGAATATAATATAAAATCGGATTGGTATGTCTCAAACCAATTTGATCAGACATGCTCCCAATTGCAAAAGAAGAATAGGGGTGAGAAGTCGTATAAAAATCAAATAAGAAATCTTCTGCATATGTTTTTTGAAAATCATTTACCACATATTGATCTTTAAAAGCTACTGATTGTAAAAATACAGTGGCACTTTTTTTCATTGCACGCATTACATATTCACGTCCTTGAGGATCAGACATTCTTAAGGAAACCGATTGATGTCCGCCGCCTTCGCGAATTGGTTTCAAGCCACCTTTTAAAGTATCAACCGTTGCTGTTGTAGCTTCAATTGGCATACTGTAATATTTTCTGTAATGTTGCCCAAATAAAAATCTGTGAAACGCACCTTTTTGAGTCATTTTTGGAGAATAAATAGAAGTGGTCACTGTAGCAGGAAATTTATTCGGAATATCTGAAGCCCAGTTAATTTCTTTAGCTTTTATAATTTCACGTTCAAAAAGAAGTTTCTCTTTGTTGTTTTCATTTCCATAGTACGAAACTTTAGCATCACCGCTTTTAAACATTGTTAAGACAGCATAACCATTTCCGCCATATGAAAAATCATAAGGATTAATGGCTCTTGCGGCTTCAGATTTTGATCCTGCACCACTAATAATCTGCTGAATGTTTTCTTTACTGATATATTGCAGATTGTGATCGTGTCCAGAAACTACAATGACATTTTTCTGCTTTTGCAAAAGTGTTTTTATTCTTTTAGCATAAATAGTATATTGCTTATTTTGAATATCCTGCGGACTAACGCCAGATGTTTTTCGAACTAAATTAATAAAAGAGCCAATTACCGGAAGCGGAATTTTTTGTTCTAGAGGGAATAATTGTTTTTCTAACGAAAATTGTCCGCCGTGGGTTCCGTTGCTTAATAATGGATGATGAATGGCTAAGACAACTGTCTTTTCTTGATTTTTATTTAAAAGGCTTTCTAATTCTTCAAAAAATGCTTCTCTAGTTTTTATTTCACAATTATCATTTATGGTTGGGTGATCGTTCCAATCCTCCAAAAACCATTCACTATCAACAGCTATCAAAGTAGTAACGCTATCAATTTTTACATCTTCAATCGGGCATGATTTTCTCGGAAGAAATCCTTTTTTGTCGTTCAAATATTTCGTTACAAAATCGGCTTGACGTTCTAAACCTTTAATTCCGCTGTACCAATCATGATTTCCAGGAATTACAATGGTTCTTCCTTTAAAACCTTCCGTTAATTTTAATTGATTCGTCAGTTTTGTTTCTGCTAAAGCCTTGTCTTCAGGTTTTTTGTTACCTGGAAAACCTTTAGGGTAAATGTTATCCCCCAAGAAAAGAAGTGTCGATTTTTTATTTGCTTTCTTCAGCTTTTGGTGCAAAAGTTCTAGCGTTTGTTGCGCTTGTTCTTCGTCAGCATTTCCAGCATCTCCAACAAGAAAAAATGTATGTGCAATTTTTATAGTGTCAGTTGCGTTTTCTGTTTCGTTGGCACTAACGTTTTTCCCGTACTGCGGTTTGCGCGTAGAACAAGAGTAAACGATAAATAGGGCCATAATTGCCAAAGAAAAGTTTTTAATCTTGGCAATAAAATGATTATCCAAAAACAATTTCATAATTTAGTGGTATAAAAATATTCTTTATGAATCTAATAGAACAATCCGAAGATTTTGTCGGTAATTTACTCAAAGATAAACTTTCTAATCTATATTCTTACCATAATTTTAATCATACTTTTACGGTGGTTACAGCGGTAAAAGAACTTTGTAAAAAAGAGGATGTAGAAGGCGAGGACAAAGAGGCACTTTTGGTTGCTGCATGGTTTCACGACACTGGATATATAGAAGGATATGAAAATCATGAGCAGAAAAGTACTGAAATTGCAGCAGATTTTTTGCGTAAAAAAGGAAAATCGGAAGAATTTATTGCGCTTGTTTCAAGTTTAATTTTGGCTACAGTTAAAGAATATGAACCTAAAACGCATCTTGAAAAAATTATAAGAGATGCCGATTATGCGCATTTAATGGGAGCGGAATATGCTACAACTTGTGAATTATTGCGTCTGGAATTGAAAAATGCAGGAATAGTTAGTTTTTCTAATGCCGAATGGACAAGAGAAAATTTGAATTTCTTGTTGAATAAACATAGATTTTATACCGATTACGCTTTAAGAAAATGGCAACCTTTGAAGGAAAAAAATCTCTTAATGATTCAGAAAAAAATCAATAAGCAGGAATTGAAAGCCGCTGCTGCACTTGAGGAAGAAAATAAAAAGAAAGAAAAAGCTGAAAAAGCTGAAAAACCAGACCGCGGAATTGATACTCTGTTTCGTGTCACTCTCGGAAATCATACTCGTCTAAGCGGTATTGCAGATAGTAAAGCCAATATATTATTGTCGGTAAATGCGATTATTATTTCGATTGCCTTATCTTCTATTATTCCAAAATTAGACAGTCCAAAAAATGCACATTTAGTTGTTCCTACTTTTATTATGCTGATGTCTAGTGTAATCACCATTATTTTTGCGATTCTTTCTACGCGTCCAAAAGTAACTTCTGGATTTTTTACAAGAGACGATGTGGAAGCTAAAAAAGTGAATTTAATGTTTTTTGGAAATTTCTATAAAATGCCTCTTGAAGATTACGATTGGGCAATGAATGAAATGATGAAAGACCGTGATTATTTGTACTCAACCATGATCAAAGATTTGTATTATCTAGGATTGGTTTTACAGCGAAAATATAATTTACTCCGAATTGCCTATAACTTTTTTATGTTCGGAATCATCATAACCGTAATCGCATTTGTGATTGCTTTTAAATCCATTTAAAATTAGACGCAGATTTTACGGATTCGCTATCGCGAAAACGCGGAAAAAAAACGGATTTTTAATCTAAAAACAAATAAAAAAATCTGTGTTCATCCGCGTTTTCGCGATAGCGAATCCGTTTTATCCGTGTTCAATACATCATCGCCAACAAAAAAAGCCCAACTATTTAGTTGAGCTCATCTAATAAATCCTGATAAGTTATTTTCTTAATTTCTGGGTTTGAATTATTGTTGATTACTTTGACACGAATCGCTCTCAAACCTGAAACTCCTTGAAGATCTTCAACTTCAAATTGTTCAATAGAAGGCTCAAGAATTTTCTTGTGCTGTAAATATTTAATGTATTTTAAATATTCTGCTTCTTCGCTATTTTGAGAGTATACAATTGTGATTTTCTCTTTCTCCGTAATTCTTTCGTTTGTTCCTTTAATATGCGATTTGTCAATTCGTTTTTTAACGACTTCATATCTTGCATTATAAGTTCCATCAACGTCAAAACGCTTTTCATCCATTCTAAAACGGATTGAAAGGGCAGAACTGAAAACCAAAATCAACGAAGTAACATCCAATTCGTAAGGCAGAGATTCTTTAAGATCATGATGCTCTAATTCCATTTCGCATAAAGTCTGCAATTGCCATAATCGAAGATTGTGCAGATACATGATATCGAATGGTTTTGTTGGCGAAATTGAAGCTCCAATATATAAATTATGTTCTACACCATCTGTTTTAAAACGTTCGTAATAATGCGGATAAATCTGTTGCGCTTCAACTTGTTTTCTGTCTAAAACAGTTGCCAATCTTTTATTGATAATTGACATTGCATTGTCGAACTTTTTTCTTTCGTGGTAAAACATTCCGGTTTTTTCATCCAGTTTTTCAAAGTACAATTTTTCCAGTTTTTCGCTTTTTGCATTGCTTTTGGTATTTTTTAAGATCGGATGAATTTCTTCTTCAATATAACGCTGAACATGTTGTTCTGTATCTGCTTTTAACGGAAAATCCAATTCGCTTCTAAGTGATTCCAGTTCAAATTTTCTCTGTTCCAAAAGAACAAGATTCGAATTAGATTCTTGATTATCAAAGATCTCCAAAAGAGCTGTAAGCTGACTTTTTAAATCAATTTTTACCGTTTCATTTCGGTGTTCAGACGAACCTTTAATATCTATTTGGCCATACAGCGGATATACATTTTTAAAGACAATTTCTTTAAAAATATAATCTTTAGTATGGTTCATATTCTGAAAGTAATTCTGCGATTCCCTTTTAAATTTCCAATAAACGCTAGGGTGAATTGTAGTATATTCTCGCTGAATTATCGCCTCGATCTGATGTTGCATATCAGTATTGTAGCGATCAATTGTGTCAGTTAAATAGGGAAGAACCAAGTCTAGTTTTGTAGCATTTACGCTGTTTAAATCTCTCGGATTTTCAGAAACCAATTCGACAACACCCAATAAATGTCCGCTTTTGATAACGGGAGCAAATATGCAACTCTGAATTCCTTGTTGTAGTAAATGTTCGCCAAGTCTTTTATTGGTTTGTTCTTCAGTGAATTTGCTGACATTAGAAATAACGAAAGGCTCTCTATTGTCCAGTAAATTTTCAAAAGAACATCCAAAAAAAGCATTTTTGCAATCTACTTCCTGATCAGAAGAAAGTAAGAAGCTTTTCATTTGATTTTCGTATTTTGCTGGTCTGATAAATTTCTCTTCCTCTGGGTTGTAAATAATAAATCCGACTTTTAAATTAGGAAGATTAAAAATGGACTGAAAAATATTAGAAACTTCCTGATCTGTAGCAACTGTTTTTGGTCCAGGCTTTAGCAAATTACTTTTCAAAATAGAAATAGCACTTTCTGTTGTGGCATCAAACAAAGAAACAATTCCGAAACCTCTTAAAATCCAACTTCCTTTCGGGAACTTAGATTTCCACAAATTAATATCATTATAATTATCAATCAATTGATCGATATCTTCTTGAGTTAATGGTATAGAATTTTCAGTTGGAATAATTTCCATGAAATCAGCATTGTACAAAATTCTATAATGCTTTTCAATACCATTTTCATCTGGAATGTCATAAAAAAAGGGCTGATTGAAATCGATATGCTGTTTGTAATAATTGCTTAAAATTAAACAGCAGTTATTGATGTAAAATTGATGTTCGCTAAAATCACGAATTTCCATATAAAATTCATCTCCCGCATTTTTCAAAATTTTCTTGAAACGCTCCGTATAATTGAAAGAGATATTTTGAAACGGAATCGTTACCGCTTTTATTTCGTTCTGCGTCAATGCAGTCGGAAATAAATCGGCTAATATATTTTTAATTAAAGCTTCATTGTTTTTGATAACCGAATAATCTTGGATTCCAGTCCTAAGTTCCGGAATTAATTCAATCTGTTCTAAAATCGCTTTGGCATAGTTTGATCTGTAATCAATGTCTGATTGTGCAATTTCTTCAAAAGATTCAATTAGCTTATGAAATGAAATTATAGTGGTAAAAGGACTTTCTTTAAAAAATTGAATATCCATCTGAGTAATTTTTTAATGCAAAATTAAGGATAAATTAAGAATACTCGACATTTTTCGATTTCTTTCCTCTATAGTTAAATAGTTGTTTCCCTTAGAATTAAAGGGTTTCAAGAAGCTCTTTTTTATTTTAACTAAAAATTAACATTATTAATAACGGAACGATCGTTCCGTTATTGTATCTTTGTACTGTAATAATTGAATAATCAATAACTTAAAAACAAATAAAAATGAAAAGTTTAGAAAACAAAGTAGCAATCGTGACAGGTGGTAATAGCGGAATTGGATATGCAGCTGCAGCCGATTTTGTATCAAAAGGAGCAAAAGTAATTGTAACGGGAAGAAACAAAGAAGCTTTAACAAAAGCAGAAACAGAATTGAATGTCACTGGAATTGTAGCCGATCAATCTGATTTAAAATCAATTGACAATTTGGTTGAAGAAGTAAAAGCAAAATTCGGAAAAGTGGATATTTTATTCTTGAATGCAGGAATAGCAGCTTTTGCGCCTCTAGATTCAGCTTCAGAAGATCATTACGATAGTATCATGAACGTTAATGTAAAAGGAGTTTATTTTACAGTTCAAAAAGTATTGCCAATTTTAAACGATGGAGGTTCAATTATCTTTAATACTTCCGTAAATGCTCACGTTGGAATGCCAAATTCTAGTGTTTATGCAGCAAGTAAGGCAGCGGTATTATCTTTAAATAAAGTTTTTGCTGTAGAATTGGCCTCAAGAAAAATTAGAGTAAATGCAGTTTCTCCTGGCCCGATTGAAACACCATTGTACGGAAAAGTTGGTTTAGAAAAAGAAGAAGTAGAAGGATTAGGAGCTGCTTTAGGTGAGAAAATTTTATTAAAACGTTTTGGACAAGCTGCAGAAGTTGCAAAAACAGTTAGTTTCCTAGCTTCAGAGGATGCTTCGTTTATAACTGGATCTGAAATTGTGGTTGATGGTGGACTGATCGTAAATAGCGTATTATAATTTTTTTTGACTAATTCGGGAACGATTGTTCCGTATTTTTATATCTTTGTAGATGAATTTAATTTGAATGTCATGGCTAGAACGAAAGAATTTAATGAAGATCAGGCTTTAGATAAAGCAATAGAAATTTTTTGGCACAAAGGTTACAACGGAACTTCGGCTCAGGATTTGGTAACTCACTTAGGTTTGAGCCGTTCTAGTTTGTATGATACTTTTGGCGATAAGCAGCAATTGTTTGCAAAGTCTTTACAGCGTTATCAGCAACAATCGCAAGATACTGTCAAAGAGCTTTTAGAAAAATCTGAAAATGTTAAAGAAACATTACAGGCTATTTTTAAGCAAGCTGTAATCGAAAGTTTGGAAGACCGAATTACAAAAGGCTGTTTTATGGTTAACTCGTCTGTAGAATTGGCTATGCACGATGAAGAAATTGCCAAAATTGTAAAAAGCAACAGCCAAACGATGGAAGAAGTTTTTACAAATGCCGTTAAAAAAGGGCAGGAGGCTGGACATATTTCCACACAGTTGGATGCAAAAGTTTTGGCTCGATTTATCTTTAATAATTATTCCGGAATTCGAGTTTTGGCTCGTGCTGGAGAAAGAAACAAACAAGTTTACGATGATATTGTAAAAGCTGTATTTTCGGTTTTATAACATTAAAATTTAAGACAAAAAAAAACGGCAGTTACATTTGTAACTGCCGTTTTCTGTATTAATAAGTAAGTAATAGAAAATGAAAACTTCTTAGCTTTTTTCTTCTTTGTTGAAGTAAACTAAGTAGTAATACATTTGTTTTTCTTCATCCCAGCCTTTTTCAACAAATTTTTCTGCACTTTCAGGATTAATAAAATCCATTTTAATCTGAATATGAGTATCCAAATTAATTACATTTTTAATCGATTTTCTAGCGTCAGAAACTGCTGCGTTGGCAATAGGGAATGAGGTAACATCTTCGATGCTGTATTTTTCTCCTTTATCAACTTTATAGTTTTTAAATTCAGGGATCAAATCAGGATTATCAATTACTTCATTCAAGAAATTCTGTTCTTCAAACTGATCATTTTTAGCGAAATAATTCACAGATCGGTTCATAAACATTACTTCCTCTTTCTTGTCTTCTGCTGGCAAAACCACGTCTTTTGCGAAGTTTTGACAGAATTTCAAATATTTTTTAGTGATGAAATTTTCATCTTCAAAAGCATCTACAGATAAAAAGTGCTCTAACCAGTAACGTGCATCATAACGGTTGCTGTCTACAGTCAGGATTTTGTATCCTTCTTCTTTTTTGTAGTTGAAGATCAAGCATCCTTTATCTAATTTATTCAGGTTGATTCCCTGTTGTAAAATCATCTCAAGGTTACTGTTATTTTCTTCAAACTGTAAAAAGTCTGCTTGTAACTCACTTTTAAAAATTCCGATTGCATCAACAACATTGTTATCAATACTTAAGTTTGTCAAATAGGTTACATAAACCTCTCCGTTTTTAATGTGCGGGTGATTTGACTGCTCGTATAAATGTTTTGTGATGTTTTTAGAAACCTCATGAACATTTGACGGATTTGCAAAAATCTCAGTTGCATACTTAAACATGTCGTTGTAGTCCAAGTCCACTTCGTGTGCAAACTGATAATAGTTTTCTTCTTTTTCTCTAAAAGGCTTAAAAAAGAATTCTTTAATCAAAGGAACAATTTCATCATTTAAGTTGAATGGTTGCTCTGATAAAAAAATAGCTTCGTTACGACTTTTGTTTCCAACGCGGTGTATGGAAAGGGTGTCGATGTGGGTATTGAATAAGTTGATCATATTTTTGAGTTGCTGAGATTCTAAGTTTCTAAGATACTAAGTTTTTAATTGCTGTCTTTTAATTTTCTAATTAATGACGCTAACATTCTTTCGATCTCTCGACTATCCTCATATAAAAGGTTAAATTCTTCTTCGTTTATATAAATTATATTTTTTGCAATTTCAAGTTGGGTCTGCATTTCAAATAAGGAGCCTAGAGAAATATATAAAAACCGTAAAAAATCTTTATTGCTTTCTCTTCCAGATCCTTCTGCAATATTACTTGGGATTGATACTGAACTTCGACGTATTTGTGAAGTTAATCCAAAAGTTTCTTCTTTTGGAAAAGTTCTTGTTACTTTATAAATTTTTGTAACTAAGGAAATTGATTTCTGCCAGACCAAAATTTTTCTAAAATGACTCATTTTCTTATTTTTTAATTAACATTAAAAATAAGAAAAATCTTTCAAATAAAAAACTCAGGATCTTAGAGTCTCAGCATCTTAGCAACTTAACGTTAGTTCCAATTTTCCTCAAATCCATAATCTTCGAAGCTGTCATCGCCTTCGAACATGTCAAGATCGTCTTCGTCTAGGTCGTCTTCAAATTCTCCGTAGATGTCATCATGCATGTCATCGGCTTCAAAGTTTTTTTCGATAGCATCTGCTGGCATTTCACCGTGAGAAAACAAAGTTTCTGGGTAAGTAACTCCAACTTGTTCATCTTCAACGGCAGCCAATTCAACTAAGAAAGTCCACATACTGATGAAGTCATAAACGTAGATAATTTTAGTATTTTCTTTGTCTAAAATACTAGATAACGGATAATCGTTCATGGTTCTTATTTCGCCAGGAACATCTCCTGTATCGAAAAGCGGAATTTCATCTTCTTGATTCCAAGTATCATCACAAGTATAAAATGAAGCCACTTCTGATCCGTCAAAGCCAAAAGAGTTGAAGATTGCATTGTGTAAATCCTCAAGAGTATCTTCCTCAAGAATAGCAATGTCTCTAAAAATATCTTCTTCGGCGTCTAGAATAACTCTAAATTTATAAACCATAATCTTTGTTTTTATTGAGAGGTCAAAGGTAAAATATAAAAAACGAAATACGAATTGTGAATTACGATTTGTTGAAAAGATTTTAGAAAATTGATTGTCAATAGTTTGTCAGGCTGAGCGAAGTCGAAGCTCTTTCCCAATTGGAACGCCCTTCGACTTCGCTCAGGGTGACATACAATAGCATAAAACTATTTTCTCGCCAGTCTTTTTCTAATTTTATGATAATGTTTGTGATAAGTGTTGTGGCTTGGATAACTTCTGCTTGAAGTCATATTATTAAAAATCAAAGCCGTGAAAAGCAATATCATAACTCCTGTAAAAACGGGAGAAAGCACATACATATAACCTAAAGCTTTTACTTTTTCTGTTCCGATAACTGCAATTAAAGCTGTTGCTCCTCCAGGTGGGTGAAGCGTTTTGGTAATCTGCATTAAAATAATGGCTATTGAAACCGCTAAAGGTGCTGCAATCCACATAATGTCTGGAACTAGTTTATGGACCGTAACGCCTACAAGAGCAGAAATTACGTGTCCGCCAACTAAATTTCGCGGTTGAGAGAACGGACTCTGAATAATTCCGTAAACTAAAACACTCGATGCTCCAAAAGAACCAATTAAATAAACTGCATCAGGCCCAGAAAAATGTATGGATTGTACATAAGCTAAAATTCCGATTCCGACGAAAGAACCTAAAAATGACCAAAAGTGTTCCTTATAATCTATTAAAGTTTCTTTGTAAAGAATGTAACGTGTTTTGCGATAGCTTCTTTTTATTTTTTCAGTTGGCATTATTGTGGTATTATATTTTACTCGTTATGCTTTTAAATATACTTTGCTGTACGTTTTTAATTCCAGATTATTAGTAATCTGAAATTATTTAACTAAACTTGGAGAATAACTATAAACGGTATACGGATAAATTGTTTTTGCAGTGTATTTTGAAATTAAACAAACTACAAGAATTGGGAAAAACAAAGTATAATCATTTGTTAATCCGCAAACCAAGAATATTGCTGTAAAAGGCGCATGAATACTTGCACTAAGAACCGCCGCCATTCCGATAATCATAAAGTTAACCGGAATTACATTTACATGGAAAAAGCTGTTTAAGATCGAAGCCAATAATAATCCTAAAAAAGCTCCTATGAATAAACTTGGAGCAAAAACACCGCCATCACCTCCTGAAGCCAATGTTATTGAGGTAACAATTGGTTTTAGAATTAAAATTCCGATAAATGTTAAAGCCAAAGTTATAGTCAATTGGGTTTGAGGTGCATTTCCAAAAATTCCTTTAATGGCGTGATAACCTTCCCCGTATAATTGAGGGAAAAAGAATAAGGAAATACTTAAAACCGCTGAACCTAAAATGATTTTGTAATAATGGGTGTCGATTTTACCAAATTGCGATTTGAAGAATAAGACACAACGTGTTAGGTAAACCGAATTCATTCCAGCTAAAATTCCTAAAAGAATGAAGTACGGAATTGCTTTTAAATTCCAAGTTGCAATTGAAACTGCAAATAAAGGTTCTTCTTTTAAAATCGTTAATAAACCAAATGCAATAGAAACCGCGATTAAATTTGAAATGATGAAAGCGCGACTTACTTTTCTAGAAATTACTTCGAAAGCAAATAAAACTCCCGCAATCGGACTGCTGAAAAGTGCTGTAACACCTGCTGCAACTCCAGCACAGATTAATTCTGTTTTGTATTGACGGAAAACATTTTCTTTTTCATGCGCAACAGACCCAATAGTTGCTGTAGCGACAACGGTAGAAACTTCGATTCCTGTAGAACCTCCAAAAATAACCGTTAGTAATCCGTTTATGAAATGCGACGGAATTTTATAAGACGGAAGATTTTTAGATTTTGATGCTGTGCTTTCAAAAACTTCTTTGATTCCTTTATTTTCTTTTTTCTTAAAAAGATATTGCCTTAAAAAATAAATTACCGATAATCCGAAAACTGGAAATACGATATAAAAAATAGGGTGAACCGATACTTCGTGAAAGAAGATTTCTTCGTAGTATTCTGTTATTTTTTTTAGTGAAATTCCGAGAAAGGCAGAAAGAAAGCCAATTAAGATAGAAACAATAACTAATTTTCGGAGTTTAATTAATTGATGATTTTTTTTGATTTGCGCCGTTTTGTTCATCATTATAAGTTTGAGAATTCCGCATTTTTTTTCTGCGGATTACAAAATTAAGCATCAAATTCGGTTTTTTCTAGAAAATATTCATTTTAGTGTGTTAAAATCGATATAAACAGGAAAATTCTTTCGGTTTATGGTTTTGCCACGAAGGCGCTAAGACGCAAAGTTTTTTATTTAAAGCAAGGATTAGAAACGCAGTTTGTCATTTCGACGAAGGAGAAATCACACTCGGGATTCGACAAAGATTGGCGACATGCTTTACGGAGTTTCTAGTGTGATTTCTCCTTCGTCGAAATGACAAAAATGAGAAAAAAACTTTGTGCCTTAGCGCCTTCGTGGCAAAAAAGCCTAACGCTCATAAAACTCAATCGGCAATAAATCAGGATCTGCAATAAAAGTAAAACGTTTTTCAGTCGTTTCATCAATTCTAATGGGTTCTGATTCTATGTTTTTTGAAGTTAAAAAAGCAATAGTTTCTTCTAGATTAATAACTTCAAAAGCCAGATGTCTTAAACCAACAGCCTCTGGTCTAGAAGGTCTTTTCGGTGGATCTGGAAATGAAAATAATTCAACAACATACGAACCATTTAAAGCTAAATCTAATTTATAAGACTGGCGTTCTTCGCGATAGATTTCTCTAATTATGGTTAAACCTAAAATCTGGGTATAGAAGTGTTTCGATTTTTCGTAATCGGAACATAAAATAGCAATATGATGAACTTTATTAAGGGTAAGCATTATGATTTTGATTCAGGTTCTTGATTTAATTTTCGAATTACTTTTGCTGGATTTCCAACCGCTAGTGAATTGTCTGGAATATCTTTTGTAACAACAGATCCAGCGCCAATAACACAACCTTTTCCTATTGTTACGCCTGGGCAGATAACAGAATTTCCGCCAATCCAGCAATCGTCTCCAATTGTAACAGGATAAGCATTTTCTAATGTTTTTCTTAATTCAGCGTCAAGCGGATGCGAAGCGGTATAAATTTGAACATTTGGCGCAATGAACACATTTGATCCGATATTTACTGGTGCGCAGTCCAAAACCACACAATTCACATTAAAATAAACATTTTCGCCAGCAAAAATATTATAGCCATAATCACAATGAAAAGGAGGTTCAATATAAAAACCAGCTCCAGTATTTGGAATTAATTCTTTTAAGATCTCTTTAGCTTTTTTGGTAACTCGGTATTCTTTTACGTTTAAAGTGTGTAAAAGATTTTTGGCATTTCGGCGTCCTTTTACTAATTCTGGATCAAAGGCATTATAATATTCGCCAGAGATCATTTTTTCTTTTTCTGTTTTCATATTTTACATTTTCGTCTTGGCAATTTTCTCGTGTATTTTTACAGTTTCCTGCAAAGCTGCGGTGCAGTACCAAGGCGTTAATTCGGCTTCGAGTAAATTGGCCTTTATGGCTGGATCGGTGGCGACAAGAGCTTTGGCTTCTTCTATGGTTTCTACATTAAAGATGTAAATACCACGATAATTTCTGTCATTTTTCATGAATGGTCCTGCAACAACCAGTTTTCCTTCTTTGGCTAATTTACCAATGTTTTCCATGTGACCTTCAAAAAGTTTTTTGGTTTCTTCTTTAGAAGCGATTTTGTTGCTTCCAGATTTTAAAAGACAAAAAACATATTTCTTCATTCCGTATTCGTCGGCATGAAGAGATTTTGCGAGGTTTTCATCATATTTCACTTCAGTTTCTTGCGAAAAACCGATTGCATTAAAAACCAAAAATGCGAGAACAATTAGTGAATTTTTCATATCAATGATTTTTTATTTCAACACATAGAAACATAGCTTTTAAAACGTGGTAAAGGCATTTCATTTTAAGATTTCCACATAGAACTATGTGTTAAATCTAGATTTTTCAAATTCTCTCTCTTTGAGGTATAGAACCTATGTTTCTATGTGTTAGAATTAAATTAAAGCAATTTCTTCAAAATAACGATCTGTCCCAAATGATAAACATCATGCTGAATAATCCCGTGAATGTGTTCGTAATATGTATGACCGTTATTAACATAAATCTTCGATAAATCTTCGTCATTAAAATTTTCAAAAAAAGCATTCCAAGAGTCTTGAGATTTTGCTAAGGTTTGAAGAGATTGTTCCCATGCAGCTTCAGAAGGATCTAAAACAGGAACAAAATAATTATGATCTGGAGTAATAATTACTTCGCCCTGCATGCGTTCTAAAATATTTCTTCTCCATTGAATCAAATGATTTACAATTTCCCAGATTGTATTCAGGTTTGGGTTTATTTTTCTGTAAGCTTGCTCAGCTGTAACATTTTTTAAAGTATTGTCTAAATTAACTTCAAGCCAAGGATTTCCATTATAAATAGACTGATATAGATTTGAAATTCGTTTACTTTCTGACATAAAATAATGATTTTGGTTTTCCTAGCTAAGATACAAATTAGTATTTTACAACTCATCCTCGAAAATCTACAATTGGGTTATTATATATTTTTTAACGTTTAATGTTAAAATACATTTGCTTCATCAAAAACCAAAGATGACATGAAAACCAAATTATTTTTTACCGTTAGTTTTTTATTTTTTACTGCAGTAATTTTTGCTCAAAATACAATTTCAGGAAAAGTAGTAGATCAAAAAGGAAAACCAGTTGCAGGTGCAAACATATATATTGACGGAACTTATGATGGAGCAACAAGTTCTGAAACTGGAGATTTCTCTTTTGAAACGACAGAAACAGGAAACAAATTTTTAGTAGTTAGCTTTTTGCTTTTTGAAACTTTCAAACAAGAAATTGATGTTGCCAATTATAAAGACCAAACGGTAAAATTAAGAGAAAATGTTAATGCTCTAGATGCGGTTGTGATTACAGCGGGAACTTTAGAATCTGGAGACAAGGCAAGAGTTTCTGTTTTAAAACCTCTGGACATTGTTACAACAGCCGGGTCTGCTGGAAATATTGTGGCGGCATTACAGACTTTGCCAGGAACGCAGTCAGTTGGGGAAGACGGACGTTTGTTTGTACGTGGAGGTGAGGCAAGCGAAACTCAGACTTTTGTTGACGGAATTCGTGTAGCACAGCCTTACGGTGCAACAACGAACAATTTACCAACAAGAAGCCGTTTTTCTCCTTTCTTGTTTAGCGGAATTGCATTTTCTACGGGTGGTTATTCTGCAGAATATGGAGAAGCTTTGTCAAGTGTTTTACTTTTAAATACTCAGGACGAGGAAGATCATGAAAAAACAGATATCGGATTAATGACGGTTGGTTTGAGTCTGGGTAATACACAGAAATTCAAAAAAAGTTCTTTAAGCGTAAATATGGCTTATATCAACTTGGCTCCTTATCAGGCCGTGATTCCGCAAAATGTAGATTGGAACAATCCTTATCAATCACTTGGAGGCGAAACGGTTTACAGATATAATTTCACAAATGGAATTTTTAAATTGTATGCTTCATTCGATTCTGAAAAATTCGATTTAAATCAGAAAAACGTCAATTTCGAAAACCCGATTCGAACCGATATGAACAATAACAACTTCTATTTGAATTCTTCATACAAAGGAAGTTTCGGAACAGGATGGCAGATTACTTCCGGAGTTAGTTACGGTTACAGCAAAAACAAACTTAAATATGATATCACGGGAGTTGATAGTCAGGAAAATGCAGCTCAGTTGAAATTGAAGTTAAGCAAGAAATTTTCAAACTATTTTAAATTGTCTTTCGGAACGGATTATTTCATTACAAAATACAATGAAAATGTAGCCGATAATATTGCGCTTGATGTTACAAATGGTTACGATTCGAACATTTTTGCAGCATATACAGAAGGTGATGTTATGTTTTCTAAAAAACTAGCCTTAAAAGTAGGTTTGAGATTTTCTAATAACAGTTTGTTAAACGAAAACAATATTGCCCCAAGAGCTTCACTAGGATATAAAGCTTCGAAAAGCAGCCAGTTTTCTTTTGCTTACGGAGATTTTACTCAGACACCAGTTGTAGATTATATTAAGTTTTCTAAATACCATCAGTTTGAAAGCGAGAAGGCAAGCCATTATATTTTGAATTATACGTTTACAAGACCTGGGCAAACCCTTAGAGCAGAGGCTTATTACAAAGATTATAGCAATTTGGTGCAGTATGATACAAGAGATATTCAATACAATTCGGTTTTCAATAACAACGGATCGGGTTATGCAAAAGGATTGGATATTTTTTGGAGAGATAGCAATTTGTACAAAAACTTAGAATATTGGATTTCCTACTCTTATATCGATTCAGAAAGACAATATAAAAACTTTCCTTACATGGCAACTCCAAGTTTTATTGCAAATCATAATTTATCTGTTGTAACGAAATATTTCATTACAGATTGGAAATCGCAAGTTGGTTTTACAAACAGTTTCAGTACAGGACGTCCGTACAATGATCCGAATCAGACTCAATTTATGAACGGAAAAACAAAATCATACAATAGTTTGAGTTTTAACTGGGCGTATTTATTAACGACACAAAAAATCCTTTATTTCTCGGTTTCAAATGTCTTAGGAACACAAAATGTTTTCGGTTACGATTATGCTAGAAATCCAGATCCAAGTGGAGTGTATCAAAGACAAGCCGTGGTTCCAACAGCAGATAGATTCTTCTTCGTAGGTTTCTTCTGGACGATTAGCCAGAATAAAAATGAGAATCAGTTGAAAAACTTATAAGCTGCAAAGTGACAAAGTGACAAAATGACAAAGTAACAAAGTGACAAAGTAACAAAGTAACAAAGTAACAAAGGGACAAAGCCTTAATAGTTTACGGGAAATACCTTTGTCACTTTGTGACTCAGAACCTTTGTCACTCAAAAAGAAACAATTCAGTAACCAAAATCAACAACTCAGTAGCATTTAATTTTAAAAGACTAAAAACCAGCATACTTTTGAATTATAAATTAAAAAAGTCGCTAAGAGGCTAAGACTCTAAGGTGCTAAGTAAAAAAGCTTAGAAACTGAGATTTCTTAAAAACTTATAGACTTGAAAAATAAAGAGTTTTTAATCATCAATAAAATTGGAGAGAGTAAGTTGTTAAGACACTAAGAAAAAAAACTTAGAACCTTAGCAACTCAGAACCTCAGAAAAAAAACTTAGAATCTCAGAATCTTAGAACCTTAGTAACTTAAAAAAAAAAACCATGACCAAAATTATCACAATAACCATCTTATTTATCTGCAGCTTAATGTCTGCACAAAATGTAAAATTAACTGTTGCTGTTTCAGGTTTAAAAAATGATACAGGAGTTGTTAAAGTAGGATTATATAATTCAGACGGAACATTTCTTAAAGCAACTTACAAAAGTTTGGCGTCCGAAATTAAAAACAATAAAGCAGTTGTAACTTTTGATAATCTTCCTGCGGGAGAATATGCAATCTCAACGTATCATGATGAAAATAGCAACGGAAAGCTTGACAGAAATGCCATGGGAGCTCCATCGGAAGAATATGCAGCTTCAAACAATGCAAAAGGATTTATGGGACCTCCTTCGTATCAAGATGCTAAATTTAATGTCAGTAAAGATTCAAAAATTGAAATTGTATTCTAAAAAACAAATAACTAATCTATATAAACAAAACCATTAATAATTTATAAAATGAAAAAAATCATCACTTTAATCGCACTATTTGTAGTAGTAATAAGTTCAGCCCAGACACAATTTGAACAAGGAATGAATAAAGCATTCGGACTTTGGAAAGAAGGAAAAAATACAGAAGCTTCTGCTTTATTCGAAAGAATTGCGGCGGCTGAAAAAAACAGTTATCTGCCCAATTACTATGTAGCTTTGATCAATGCGACAGCTGTATTTACAGAAAAAGACAAAACTAAAATCGATTTATTATTGACAAAAGCGCAAGATGCATTAGATATCGAATTGATAAAGGATCAAGCCAATTCAGAATTGTATGTAATGCAAGCGTTAATTTATACAGGATACGTTGTAGCCGATCCAATGACAAACGGGATGAAATATTCTGGTAAAGTGATGGAAGCTTATGCAAAAGCAAAAGCGTTAGATCCAAACAATCCGAGAGCGGTTTTTGGTGAAGCAGATTACCAATTAGGAGGTGCAAAATGGACAGGAGTAGATACAAAACCTTTATGCGCGCAAGTTGATAAATCTATTGAACTTTTTAATACTTTTAAACCAGCTACACCTTATGCTCCAAAATGGGGATTGGATAGAGCTTTAGAAATTCAAAAAACTTGTAAATAATTCAATAGTTTATAAAACATTATGATATTAAAACCTAATTTGTTAAAAGCATGCTTAGTTGGAGGAATAGTATTTTTATTTTCTTTTCTAATTCGGTTCGTCTCTTTAGGAACAGCAGTTTTTACCAAGAATCTTTACATTTATTTCTTGTACTGCATGCTTTACAGTGTGGTTTTGTATATCGTAAACGTTGTTCTTTTTGAGTTTTTAGATAGGGTTTTTCGAGAAAATCCATATTCGCTAAAGAGAATTTTAATTGGTTTTGCAAGTTCGTTTTTAATATCGATGATTGTAATTGGAGTATTGCGTTTGTTTACAAGTGTAATAATCGAGAATAAAACAATTATAGGTTTTCTTGCCAATGAAAAAGCAGAAAATTATATCGAATCTGCGGTAATGACTTTTATTGTGCTTTTGTTTTTTCATGGACTTAATTTTTATAAACTCTATCAGGAAAATAAAGTAACGCAGCAGAAAATTATTGCAGGAACGGCAAATGCCAAATTCGAAAGCTTAAAAAATCAGATCGATCCGCATTTTCTTTTTAACAGCTTAAATGTTCTGAGTTCTTTAATAGAAGAAAACCCAGATAATGCGCAGCGTTTTACAACTTCTCTTTCTAAAATTTATAGATATGTTTTGGAACAAAAGGACAAAGAGTTGGTTTCGGTTGAAGACGAATTGTCATTTGCAAAAACCTATATGAATTTACTGAAAATGCGTTTCGAGAATAGTTTGTTTTACGAATTGCCAACAGAAAACATCAATCCAGAAGCCAAGGTGGTGCCACTTTCTTTACAGCTCTTGCTGGAGAATACTGTAAAACACAATGTTGTAAGTGAACAGAAACCGCTTCATATTAGAATTTTTATTGATAAAGATTATCTGGCGATTCAGAATGATCTTCAGAAAAAAGAAGTTTTGCAGGACAGGCAAGGTGTCGGATTGCAAAATATTGTAAACAGATACGGAATTATAACAGATAGAAAAGTGAAAGTTGATCAGGATGAGAAGAATTTCACTGTTAGAATTCCAATTTTAACCAAACAAATTGCGGTTATGGAAATGAGTGCAGAATATACAGACGAAGCAAAAGCTTACTATAGAGCCAAAAAACGAGTAGAAGAATTGAAAGGATTTTACGGAAACATAATTTCATATTGCTGTGTGATTCCGTTCTTGGTTTTTATTAATCTAAAATTTTCACCAGGATTTCAGTGGTTTTGGTTTTCAGCTTTAGGCTGGGGATTTGGAGTTGCAATGCATGCTTTTAAAGTTTTTGGATACAGCTCAGATTGGGAAGAAAGAAAAATTCGCGAGATTTTAGAGAAAGATAACAAACAAAAAACGTGGAAGTAATGGAAAATAATTTCACAGAAACAGTTCGTTATTATGATGCTCAGAAAAAAGTAAAAGAGATAAGAGTATTTTACGAGCATTTGACTGTATACGCTTTATGTAATCCAATTGTGGTTGTTGTAAATTATATGACTTCTCCAGAATACCTTTGGTGGATTTGGTCTGTAATGGGCTGGGGAATAGCCATAATCTTGCACGGGCTGAAAGTTTTTAGTCTTCCGCCTTTCTTTAATAAGAAATGGGAACAGAAAAAGATTCAGGAAATTCTAGAAAAAGAAAATAAACAACGATTAGAAAATAGTCATGGAAACAAATTTGAGTAACGATCAAGAAGAAGTTATCTTGAAAGATTTGGCAACAAAAAAAGTGATTCAGTTAAAATATTTTTACAAACACTTATTTGTTTATGCCATTGCAATGATCCTTTTTCTTTTAAAAGAATATACCAATCTGCCATTGCAATTTTTTCCGATAAAATATCTCAATTGGGTAGTTGTAATTATTTGGTCGGCTGTTATAGTGGGTTCTGCAATTGATTTGTTTGCATCGTATAAAATTTTCGGGCACGAATGGGAAGAACGAAAATTGAGAAGCATTTTAGAAAAAAAATATAAAAAACAAAAATGGGAATAATCATGGAAACGAATTTAAGCGAGGAAGAAAGATATATTCAGGCAAGAAAAAAAGTTGAAAACTTAAAAGGATTTTACGGAAATCTAGTTGCTTATATCTTGGTAAATGCAATTTTGATTTTTATAAATCTTTATACATCACCTCAATATCTATGGTTTTTTTGGCCATTATTATGGTGGGGAGTTGGAGTAGTTTTTCACGGATTAAAAGTATTTGAGGTTTTTCCAGGAATGGGTAAAGAATGGGAAGAAAGAAAAATCAGAGAGTTTATGGAGAAGGAAAAACAGAATAAAAACAAGTGGAAATAATTAAAATATAGTTATGGGACGTTTAAGAAGACAATTCTATGATGAATTAGGAAGAGAATATGAAAAGCATTATGGGAAAGAGTATAGTCAGGATGAAAATTATAATGCCGCTTATAGAAGAGTAAAAAAACTGAAAGGATTTTACTCACACCTTAAAGTTTACATTATTGTAAATATTATCATCATTGTATCCAGTTTAACCCGAGATAATTCTAATGAAGGATTGGACTTTAGCGGTTTGACGGAATGGCACACGTACTCTACTGCACTTTTCTGGGGAATTGGTTTACTAGCTCACGGATTATCTGTATTTGGTACTGATTGGTTTTTTGGATCAGATTGGGAGAAAAGAAAAATCCAAAAATACATGGAAAAAGATACCGCAAATAAAAATAAATGGGAGTAACTTTGACTTCATAATTTTTTCAAATTTCACATTATAGTAAATGATCACATTAATTATAGAAGACGAAAAACCAGCTGCGAGATTGTTGCAAAGAAAACTTGAAAAGTTAGATGTAACCGTAGAAACAATGCTTCACTCTGTTGAAGAATCGGTTCATTGGTTTGAAAATAATCCGCATCCAGATTTGATTTTTTTGGATATCCAGCTGTCTGATGGTTTATCATTTGAGATTTTTGAAAAAATAGATATCAAAAGCGCTATCATTTTTACAACTGCGTATGATGAGTACGCTTTAAAAGCTTTTAAATTAAATAGCATAGATTATCTTCTCAAACCTATTGATGAAGACGATCTAGAAACAGCGGTTTCAAAATATAAATCTCGCCTTCCAAAAACAGCAGAAACTTCAAATTTGCAATTGGACTTTGAGCAGATTCGACAGATGTTATCTAATCCTTTTGAAAAGACATACAAAAAGAGGTTTACGGTTAAAATTGGCCAGCATTTAAAAGTCATTACTACAGAAGAAATCGAATGTTTTTTTAGTGAAAACAAAGGAACTTACATTCATACCTATGACAATCGCGATTATTTGATCGATTCGACTTTGGAGATTTTAGAACAAGAACTCGATAAGAAGGATTTCTTTCGCGTAAGCAGAAAATTTATTGTTCCGTTAAAAGCAATTAAAGAAATTCAGGTTTATACTAATTCTCGACTTAAAGTGATTCTTCCAACTTATAAGGAAGATGAGGTCATTGTAAGCCGAGAAAAAGTACAAGATTTTAAGACTTGGTTGGGATAGAAGCGTTTACTAAAATTAAAGATTCAACAGATTTTAATTCAATAAAACCCCAGAGGGGTGAAATATTTATAGAATTACAATAAACAATTAAAATAAGCTCCGGAGGAGCGGCATATATTAAAACTGAAAAAAAATAAATGTGTCGCTCCGCTGGAGCTTTATACTGTAAACTTTTATCTTTTGCTATAAATATTTCGCTTCTCCGAAGCTCATAAAAAAGCTGTCCTTTTGAGACAGCTTTTTTATGTTTTAATATATTCTATTTTATTTGCTCAATCTATGCAATGTATACGTCATTGCACTCAAAAGGAAAAATGCCATAATCTGGTGAATTAATCCTAAAGCCAATGGCACGCTATATAATAAAGTGAAAACGCCCAATAAAAACTGAATGAAAACAAAAACGACTAAAGTTTTGATTCCGTTTGCTTGTGTATGTGTAAGCGTATATTTTTTGCTTTTGAAGAAAAGGAAAAGAATAATCGCGACTACTACATAAGCAAAAGTTCTGTGTACAAACTGAACACCACTTTTTCCTTCAATTAAGTTTTTTACTAAAGAAGATTGCTCAATAAAAACCGATTCGTGAATAAACTCTCCATCGCTCATTAAAGGCCAGTGATTGTGAATTAATCCTGCATTTAAACCTGCTACAAATCCGCCGTAAATGATTTGAATTAGAAGAGCAACCAATGCATAACGAGCAATATTTCTAAGCGGTAGAATTTTGTTGATATTTCTTTCCGGATAAATCAAATCAAGCGCAACCCAAAGTGTGTATGCGAAAGTAATGAATGCAAAAGTTAAGTGTAATGAAAGTCTGAAGTGGCTTACATCTGGATTGTCAATTAATCCGCTTCTTACCATAAACCAGCCTAAAAATCCTTGGAAAGCCCCCATTGCCAAAAGAACGATACATTTTTTAATCGTGTCTGTATCTAATTTCTTTTTGGCTAAAAAATAAACAAACGGAACAAAGAACACCAAACCAATAATACGACCTATAAAACGGTGAAACCATTCCCAGAAATAAATAAATTTATAATCAGCTAATTGGAAATCGTTGTGAATATTGATTTTTTGATACTCTGGAAATTTTTTGTACTCGTCAAATGCTGCCTGCCATTTGGCGTCTGTTAAAGGCGGAAAGGTATCGGTTACCAAATGCCAGTCGGTCATGGATAAACCTGAATTGGTTAAACGTGTAATTCCTCCCACGACAACCATTAAAAATAATAAAACACAGCCTGATAGTAACCAAATGATTACTGATTTATTCTCTTTTTTCATTTTATTAAATAATACTTATTTCTCAACTTTTTTTAAGCCCAATTTCTCCGCTCTTTTAATTACAAAATCATAAGCCGCCTGATATTCATTTGGAATAATACCTTCTAAAATAGCCTCTTTCACCGCTTCTTTTAAAACTCCTATTTCTCGTGAAGGTTTTAAATCGAATATTTCCATAATTTCTTCTCCAGTAATTGGCGGCTGAAAATTACGTACATGATCTCGTTCTTCTACTTCAACGATCTTCTTGCGTACGAGTTCGAAATTTTTATGATATTTCTTAAATTTTGATGGATTTTTGGTTGTGATATCTGCCTCACATAAAGTCATTAAGTTTTCAACATCTTCGCCAGCATCAAAAACCAAACGGCGAACCGCACTGTCAGTCACAATATCCTGAGCCAAAACAATCGGACGTGAACTCATAATAACCATTTTCTGTACAAATTTCATTTTATGGTTCAATGGCATGTGCAAACGTTCGAAGATTTTTTTAGCCATTTTTCCACCCAAGAATTCGTGTCCGTGAAAAGTCCAACCTTGTTTTTTAGTGAAACGTTTAGTGGGCGCTTTTCCAATATCGTGTAATAATGCCGACCAGCGTAACCAAACATCATCTGTGTTTGGACAAATATTGTCGACAACTTCCAGCGTATGGTAAAAATTGTTTTTATGCGTATGACCTTCAATTTCTTCAACCTGATTTAAAGCAGTTAATTCAGGTAAAATTAAATCTAGAAGTCCTGTTTTGTATAACAGTAAAAACCCTGTTGAAGGTTTATCCGTCATAAGAATTTTGTTTAACTCATCAACGATTCTTTCGCCAGAAATAATTTTAATCCGATCTGCATTTTTTGTAATTGCATTCAAAGAATTTTCTTCGATTTCGAAATTCAATTGCGTTGCAAAACGAATCGCACGAAGCATTCGCAAAGGATCATCAGAATAAGTAATATCTGGATCCAAAGGCGTTTTTATGGTTTTATTTTCTAAATCGGTTAAACCATCAAAAGGGTCTAAAAGATCTCCAAAATTGTTTTTATTTAAAGATAAAGCAAAAGCATTGATTGTAAAATCTCGACGGTTTTGATCATCCTGCAAAGTTCCGTTTTCCACAATCGGATTTCGGCTATCACGATTATATGATTCTTTTCGGGCGCCAACAAATTCAATATCCGTATCTTCAAAACGAAGCATGGCAGTTCCGTAAGTTTTAAAAACCTGAACTTTTGGTTTATTCGGAAGTAAATCGGAAACTTTAAGCGCTAATTCGATGCCGCTTCCAACAGCAACTACATCAATATCTTTTTTAGAACCTCGATTTAAAAGCAAATCACGAACAAATCCTCCTATCACATAAGAGTCGATTTTTAATTCCTGAGAAGCT
Organism: Flavobacterium chungangensis; assembly: GCF_042654045.1. Lineage (NCBI taxonomy): Bacteria > Pseudomonadati > Bacteroidota > Flavobacteriia > Flavobacteriales > Flavobacteriaceae > Flavobacterium > Flavobacterium chungangensis. The sequence goes on along the minus strand of NZ_JBHSFY010000004.1, from coordinate 215,920 downwards.
TTCGAAATAACATCGAAGATTTTGTTTTGTAAAGTAGTTTTATAATTTGTTTGTATCGCCACGAATTCACTGATTTTTTGAGTAAAAGCATTATTTAATTCCAGTAGAAATAAAATGCATGCAAATTTACAACATAGAAAATGCCTATTATAATCTAGAGCTCACTTTTTTGAACAATTTCACATTTTGTAGCGTCGATTTTTATGAATTGGGAAAGGTTTGCCACGAATTGCACTCATTTCCACGAATTGTTTTTTTCTGCCACAGATTACAGGATTAAAAGGATTAAAAAAATCTGTGTGAATCTTTTTAATCTGTGGCTAAAAAAAATACAACAATAGAACAAATCAATTGTAAACGATAATTTTTAGAAATGCAATTTGTATTTTTGAATCACAGAAAAATGCACACATGAAAATTGTTATATCTCCAGCGAAATCACTGAATTTCGAAAAAGAATTACCAACATCTCAATATACAGAACCTTCGTTTTTAAAAGAAGCGCGAGTGGTTCATAAAGTAGTAAAAGAAAAAAAGCCTTCGGAATTGTCAGAATTAATGTCGATCTCAGACAAACTAGCCGATTTAAACTGGAAGAGAAATCAGGACTGGAAAACGCCTTTCACACCAGAAAATGCTCGTCCTGCGGTTTATACATTTGATGGTGACGTTTATACAGGATTGGATGCATATACAATTCCGTTAGAAAAATTAGATGTTTTACAAGATAAACTTCGAATTCTATCAGGTCTTTACGGTCTTTTGAAACCGCTTGATTTAATGCAGGCGTACCGTTTAGAAATGGGAACCAAAATGCCGGTTGGTGAATCTAAAAACCTTCACGAATTCTGGAAACCAACAGTAACTAAAGCGCTGAACAAAGAATTGAAAAAAGATGAATTATTCGTCAATTTAGCGAGCAATGAATATTTTTCGGCTGTTGATGTAAAAGCTTTAAAAGTGCCAGTAATTACTCCAGATTTTAAAGATTATAAAGACGGAAAACTAAAGATGATCAGTTTCTTTGCGAAAAAGGCGAGAGGTATGATGGTTCGTTATATTATCGATACTAATGCTGAAACTATTGATGATTTAAAAGGTTTTAATTACGATGGATATCAGTTTGATGCGAATCTTTCTAAAGGGAATCATTTAGTTTTTACAAGATGATTTTTAAAGATACTAAGGTTCTGAGAGGCTGAGGTTCTAAGTTTTTTTAACCGCACAAAGTTCGCAAAGTTTTTTATAATAAAGCTTTGCGAACTTTGCGTTTTTTGGCCTCTTAAAAATATAATCTTTGCGTCCTTTGCGGTTAAAATAAAAATAAAAAACAACGCCGAATTCAATTAAGAATTCGGCGTTTATGCGTATTATAAAATTATTATTATCATTAATGCATTGCGTCGGCTGCACTAATTTTGTTCTTCCCTTTTTTAATAAAGAGAATAATCGGTATGCAACATAAAAACATGATTCCGAGATACATGAAAATATCCATGTATGCCATTACAGTACTTTGCTTCATGACAGAATATTCAATAGCCTGATACGCTTTTTTCAAAGCAACATCTGCGCTATATCCTTTTGCCATGAACGCGTGCTGCATTCCTGCAATTCGCTGCTGTACTTCAAACTTGGCAGGATCTAGGTTATTAATTAAATCTACTCGGTGCGACTGGCTGAAACGTGTGATGAAAGTAGTAATGATCGCGATACCAAAAGACCCGCCTAACTGACGCATCATTCCTGTAAATGCTGCTCCTTCACCAATTTGTTTTCCTTTCAAAGTAGAAAGAGAAAGTGTTGTAATAGGTACGAAAAGTAGTCCTAAACCAATTCCTCTTAAAATTAAAGGCCAATACATATGTTCAACTCCTGTATCTGGTGTCATTCGGCTATACATCATAAAAGTAAAGAAGAAGAAAACTAAAAATCCTACTCCAACCATATAACCTTGCGGTACACCTTTCTGAATCATGTTACCTACAAAAGGCATCATAATTGCCGTTGTGATAGAACCTGGAATCAGTAATAAACCTGCATCAGTTGCTGTCCATCCTAAAATAGACTGTGTATAAATCGGAATGATTAATGTTGAACCATAAAGACCAAAACCAAGAATAAAACACATTATAGTTCCAATTCTAAGGTTACCATCTTTTAAAACGCTTAAGTTTACGATCGGATGTTTGTAGGTAAGCTCTCTCCAAATAAAAAGAACCAATCCTAAAACTGTCACAACACTTAAGGTTACAATAAGTGAATCATTAAACCAGTCGTCTTGCTGTCCGTGCTCTAATACGAATTGTAAAGAACCAATAAAGGCACTCAACAGAATGATTCCCCACCAGTCAACCTGATTGGCTTTTAGTTTTTCCCCATATTTCGGACTTCTGACAAATGTTAAAGCCAAAATAGTTGCAATAATTCCCAACGGAATATTGATATAGAAAATATAAGGCCAAGAATAATTATCTACTAAATATCCTCCCAAAGGCGGACCTAGAGTTGGACCAACAATTACACCCATACCGTAAATAGCCTGTGCCATTCCACGTTTTGCTACTGGGTAACTTTCTGTAATAATGGTTTGGGCTGTTACTAGTAAAGCTCCTCCACCCATACCTTGTACGAAACGGAAAGCTACAAGCTCCCAAATATTTGTGGCATTACCACACAAAAAAGAACAGACTGTAAATATTATAATGGAAGCCACAAAATAGTTACGTCTTCCAAATTGCTGCGATAGCCAGCTCGTCATCGGAATTACAATAACATTCGCAATAGCGTATGCTGTAATTACCCATGCCACATCGGTCAAGGTAGCACCAAGACTTCCGCGCATGTCAGTTAGCGCTACGTTTACAATCGTAGTATCTACAATTTCCAACAGTGCACAAAGTACTGCTGTAATCGTAATGACAACACGTCTGAAACCGTATTCTACTAAATCGTCATCTTGTACTGCTGTTGCCATTTATTTTATTTCAAATGTACATCTACATCAACATTCATTCCTGGTCTTAAAAGTTTTACTTTCTCAGGATCGTTTGATTCATCTATACTAATTTTTACTGGTAATCTCTGAATTGTTTTTACGAAGTTTCCTGTTGCGTTGTCAGGAGGTAACAATGAAAAACGAGATCCTGTAGCAGGTGAGAAAGAAGTTACAGTACCTTTAAACTCATAGTTTGGATACGCATCTACTTTTAAACTTACTTTTTGTCCCACAACCATTTTATTTAATTGTGTTTCTTTAAAGTTTGCTACAACCCAAGCTTCGTTGTTGTTAATGATGTAGAATAAAGATTGTCCCGGCTGTACTAATTGTCCCGGCTGAATATCAACTTTAGAAACCTGACCGTCAATAGCAGCTGTAACTACTGTATAGCTTAAGTTTAAATGCGCAACATCTAACATTGTTTTTGCTTTTTTGATGTTTGCTGCAGCAACTTCTGTTTGTTTGTCTGAAACTTTAGATTTTGACTGAATAACAGATTTTTGGAAAGAAGTCGCTTTTTGTTGTTGCTCTAAAACACGTACTTGGTTTTCAGCTTCTTCTTTTGCTGTTAAAGCCTGCTCATATTGTTGTTTTGTAATCGTATGAGTTTTGTACAAGTTGTTGTAACGGTTATAATCGTTTGTAAGCTGTCTCAATCTAATTCTTGCACTTTCGATAGAACCGCTTGCAGATCTCATTTGAGCATCTGAAACAGAAATACTTGCATAAGCACTTCCAATATCAGCTTTTGCAGCTTCGTATTGACCTTCAGCACCTAATAAAGCAGCATTAGCTTCATCAATCTTTAATTGATAATCTCTCTTGTCAATAGTAAATAAAGTATCTCCTTTTTTTACATAATCATTATCTTTCACATAAACTTTGCTGATATATCCTGAAACTCTCGGGATAATCGGGTTCATTTTTTTCTCGATTTGAGCATCATCCGTTTCTTCGTGAGCTTGACCGTGTAGGTATTTAGATATTCCGTAAGTTCCGCCTCCTAAAATCAGAACTGCAAGTATGATGATGAATTTTTTATTTGTTTTTTTCTTTTCCATGAGAGCTATCGATTATATTTTAGAAAGATTGAATGATTGTGATAATTGTCCTGATACTGAAAGTAATTCGTAATATTTTTGAATAATGGTTGCTTTAGATAAAGCAGTTTGAATTTTGGCATTTAAATGCTCTACATCTGCTTCTACTAAATCATTAGTGTCAGATAAACCATTGTCAAATTTATCTTTTACTAATCTGTAGTTTTCTGCTGCTTGCTGTAATGCTTCTTCATACACCACACTTTGATTAATTGCTAGGTCATAATCTTCAATAGATTTTTGAACCTCTACTTTAATGCGGTCTGTCATAATTGCTTCAGTGTTTTTTACCTCCAAAGCTCTGCTTTCTGCTTCTTTTACGTGAACATTATTTTTTAGAATTCCTGATAAATCATAAGATAATCCGATTCCAAAGTTCATCGCATATTTTACAGTTATAATATCTTTAAGGTCAAGCGCTGTATAGCCACCTAAAAGTGAAATTGAAGGATAGTAACCAGCTTTTGCAATTTTAACATTAGCCTCTGAAGCTTTACCTTGTAATCGTATTGCTTGTAAATCTTTTCTGCTTTCAAGTGCTACAGCATCAGATGCTATAGAATTGCTTGTTTTTAGACTAAAGAAATCCTCCTCGTTTACCTCAATTTTTACTGAAGGATCTAATTTCAATAAAGTAGTTAGATAAAAGTTGATATTATTGATGTTATTGTTAGCTTCATCAATTGACAATTGCGTTTTTGAAACTAATAATTGCGCTTTCAATAAATCATTTCTAGGAATGATTCCGTTTTTTTCTAATTCTGTAAAATCAGTAACACGCTGTTTTGCACTTTTTTGGTTTTCGTTTAAAACATCTAAAGTTTTTTGCGCTTTGTATAATGCTGTGTAATAAGTGATTGCTTTTAAAGCGACATCTTCTTTTGTTTTAGCTGCATTTGCGCTTTCTGCTTCATATAAGTTGTCGTATGCATCAATGCTGTTTTGAATTTTAAATCCAGCAAAAATAGGAAGACTTAAATTTGCCATTCCAAGCATTGCTCTGTCTGGCGATCCTAATTCAGCACTTTCGCCTTGATTGGGAAGATCAATCGATGCTTTTGTAAGACGCTGATATTGACCAGAAATTTTAAGATCTGGGTATTGATTGTTTTTTACGGATTTTAACTCGTATTTTTTTGTGTTTACCTTAGTATTGGCAAGTGTAACTTCGTTACTCTTTTCCCAAGCCATTTGTACGGCCTCGCCCAAGGTTAAACTTGTTTTTTCTTGTGCTTCTATTGAAGAGATTCCAATAAAGAAAACTCCAAAGAGCATTAATTGACTAATTTTCATAAACAAGTAGCGCTTTTATAGTTTGTTGAATGTGCTTTGTAAGATCGTTTTTAATGTAATTGTTAAACATTTCTTCGGTTTTTAAATCAAATATTTCTTCGAAGAAAGAGCGATTCATGTGAAAGTGAAAAAAGGTTCCGATAATTGTTGGTGTAATGAGCTGGATATTTACATCTTTTCTAAAAACCCCAAGAGCCTGGCCTTGCTTAATAATGCTTTCAACCGATTTTAAATTTCCTTTTTTGAGTTCAGTAAAAGCTTGAAGGCTTTTTTCTCTCTTTTTGTTATAAAGTTCAAAATGTAAAACCCTGTAAATCCCTTTGTTAAGGCAAATTCTGTTGATGTAAATTTCGATTAATTTATTGACTTTTTCAAGAGGTTCTATGTCTTCTTGTAATAAATTTTCGAGTTGTAGTTTTAAATCAACGGTCTTGTGAAATATAAGAGCTTCCAGTAGCCTTTCTTTCGAACCAAAATAATAAGAGACCATTGCAATGTTAATTTTGGCCTCTTTGGAGATATCCCGTATCGATGTACCTTCAAATCCTTTCTCAGAAAATAGCTTTTCCGCAACATTGAGAATCTGAATTTTTTTATCGTTCAATTCGATGTGTGACATGGTATTGTTTCTAATCGGATGCAAAATTAAACACTTGTTTAATTTAAACGCTTGTTTAATTTTATTTTAACACAATATTAACATAAAGCGTTTTCGATAATTTATGTTAAATCGTGCCTTAATTAGTTTAAAATAAAAAAGCTGAAACACCTTAGTATTTCAGCTTTTATCTAGTTTTTATGCTCTCAAATTATCTTTTGTAATTTCGATATGAGAGATAAAGAATAAAAAATCCAGCAATTAATCCAATATATAAAAGACTGCCTTCTTTCTGTTCGTATTCATTTTTATTAATTATAATCTTTCCATCTTTCTCAAGTTGAATTAGATTAATATTTATATTTTCATCTTTATTAGAATTTGCTTGATAATAGACTTTAACCTTGTCTCCAATATTTACTTTTTGCAGTAAATCATTATAGTTCTGTGACATCCTGTAAACCCCTAAATCTTTATCTAGATTTTTTAAAGATATAAAAAAGACATCTGATTTTTGTCCTTTACTTCCATAATGAATATTAATCCCTTTGTCGATTATTATACTTTCAAACTTATCTTGCTTTGATAAGTCAATATTTCTTTTTTCGTAACCTATATAAGCTAAAAAGAAAAATAATATAGAAAATAATCCCGCAGTAATTGAGTTTATCAGCTGTTTAGTTTTCTTAGTCATGAAAGATGTATTTATCGAATCTCTCCAACAAATTCTTCAATTTTTCCGCTTCCTTTTTCACTCAAATGTTTGATAAAGGCACTTCCAATAATAGCGCCTTTTGCATATTTAGTCGCTTGGTTGAAAGTTTCTTTATTCGAAATTCCGAAACCAACAATTTGTGGGTTTTTCAAATTCAGATTAGAGATTCTTTCAAAATAACTTTCCTGAACATCTCCAAATCCAGATTGAGAACCTGTAACGCTTGCAGAACTTACCATGTAGATAAATCCGTTTGAAACGCTGTCAATAAAGCGAATGCGTTCGTCTGAAGTTTGAGGCGTAATTAAGAAAACATTAATCAATCCGTATTTTTCAAAAATCGCTTTGTATTCATCAGCATAAACATCAACTGGAAGATCCGGAATAATTAAACCGTCAATTCCGATTTCAGCACATTTCTGGCAAAAAGCTTCAACTCCATATTGTAACATCGGATTAAAATATCCCATGATAATCAACGGAATTTTTACGCTTTCGCGGATATTCTTCAGCTGATCAAAAAGAATTTGAGTTGTCATTCCGTTATGAAGCGCCTTTGTCGAACTCGCTTGAATAGTTGGTCCGTCTGCTAAAGGATCGCTAAAAGGAAGTCCAATTTCAATTAAATCAACTCCGTTTTTTTCTAAATCCTGAATAATCTGCACAGTATCATTTAAATTCGGATATCCGGCAGAAAAATAGATCGAAAGGATCTTTTTATCTTCTTGTAATTTTTGAGTTATTCTGTTCATTTTTATATTTTTTCTCCTGCAAGGTTTTCAAAACCTTGTAGGTATGTTTATGTTTTCTTTTTTGCCAAAGATTAAAAGTTTATTTCACGCAGATTTATATTGATTTAAGCTGATCTGCGCAGATTTTTTTAGATACTTTTAATAAAAATCTCTATTAATCTGCTAGATCTGCGAGAGAAAATCTTTGATAATCTGTTAAACCTGTGGCAATATATTTTAAAATTTTACGATTTGGCTTTCCCAATCATTACCTTTTTTTTCAACCAATAATAATCCAGAATCCGAATCATTCATTTGGCCGACTAATTCTCCTTTGTTGTTCCAAAAAGCACTTTGTCCCGCAGAAGGTGAACCCCAAGATTCTCCGCTGAAATTCGACATCAAAACATTCATTTTATGTTTTTCAGCATAATTTTGCAAATCTCTGTACGCATTCGGAATTCCGTTTGGCGAAAAGAAAATACTTGCGATATAAATATCGGTATCATTTTTAGCTGCGTTTTCAGGATGTAGCGGATTGTCAATGTCAGCGCAAATTGCAAAAGAAATATTTTGATCCTCAATAGTTAACATAGGGTTGTAATCAAATGAAGAATCGAAAAAATCATCTTCGCCTTCATGTAAAAACTGCTTTGTATAAATAGAAACAGAATCATCTGGAGCTATAATAAACTCGCCAATAAACAGCTTTGAATCTATTCTAATTGGCGCTCCAGCTATAATGACAATGTTATTCCTAACCGACAATTCTTTTAAATGATCAATTCTATAATCGTCTTCTGTAAAAACTAAAGCTTCTGCATTTTCTCTTTCATAACCTGTAATAGACAATTCAGGAAACGCAATTAAATTAGCGCCATTTTGAGCAGCCAATTCAATAAGATTATAATGATTCAATAAATTAGAAGATATGTCTCCACGTTTTGGTTTGGTCTGCGCAGCCGCTAAAATCATTTTATATTATTTATTTTCTGTATAAACCCAAGCTACTCTTCCTGATTGAAGTTTGACCTGAACTCTTTTGTATGAATTAGACTCGAATTGATCTACTTTTAACAATTCTTGATTAGAAACTTCAAAAGCAACACCGTGTATAATGTCGTCCAAGCTTTCACTTGGTACAGCCACAACATAATCTGCCATTCCAAATTCTTCTTCAATTTGTAAACTTTTAAGTTTGAAGCCCAGTATTTGATCTGGACTGCCGCTTAAAACTTTATTAAAAATCTGCATCTGAATTTGTTTCGATCTTAATGTTCCGTAGGAGAATAATAGTTCCATAATTATGATTTTCTCTTTATTTGTTAGCGTACAGACTCCCGATAACTTTCGGGATTTGAACGCCCAAATTACAATTTTTATTACAATTTAAAGTAATCTATATAATTATCTAAATCTTTATCGCCACGACCAGAAAGACTTATTACAACAACATCTGTAGGCTTGAATTTCTTCTGATCTAAAACTGCAAAAGCGTGTGCACTTTCAATTGCTGGAATAATACCTTCTAATTTTGTTAATTGAAGACCGGCATTCATCGCATCATCATCAGTAACTGAGAAAAATTCTCCTCTTCCTGTTTGTGCTAAATGGGCGTGCAAAGGCCCAACTCCAGGATAATCTAGACCTGCAGAAATAGAATAAGGTTCTGTAATTTGTCCGTCTGGAGTTTGCATTAAAAGCGTTTTACAACCATGAATAACCCCAACTTTTCCTAATTTACTAGTTGCAGCGCTGTGTCCACTGTCTACACCTTTTCCGGCAGCTTCTACAGCAATAATTCCAACTTCTGGTTCGTGTAAAAAGTGGTAATATGTTCCTGCAGCGTTACTTCCTCCACCAATACAAGCTACTACATAATCAGGGTTTTCACGACCTTCTTTTTCTTTTAACTGCCATTTGATTTCTTCAGAAATAATGCTTTGAAAACGTGTTACCATGTCTGGATAAGGATGAGGCCCAATTGCAGATCCGATAATATAATGTGTATCTACAGGATTGTTAATCCAGTCACGAATGGCTTCGTTTGTAGCATCTTTTAAAGTTCTTGAACCTGAAAGCGCCGGACGAACTTCTGCGCCTAACATTTTCATACGCGCCACGTTTGGTGCCTGACGCGCGATGTCAATTTCGCCCATGTAAACGATGCATTCAATTCCCATTAAAGCACAAACTGTTGCTGTTGCTACGCCATGTTGCCCAGCTCCAGTTTCGGCAATAATTCTTTTTTTACCTAAACGTTTTGCAAGTAAAATTTGTCCAATTGTGTTGTTAACCTTGTGTGCTCCAGTATGGTTTAGGTCTTCTCTTTTTAGATAAACTTTGGTGTTGTATTTCTCAGATAGACGTTTTGCAAAATACAACGGACTAGGGCGTCCAACGTAATCTTTCAGCAATTGGTTGAACTCCGCTTTAAAATCAGGTTCATCCATTATGCTTAAGTATTTCTGACGTAGTTCTTCTACATTTGGATACAGCATTTCCGGGATGTAAGCACCGCCAAATTCTCCGTAATATCCTTTTTCGTTAACGTTAAAACTCATTTTATTTAAATTTTAAAAGTTGGCAACATCAAATTTTCGCTTGAAATTGCTTAATAGATTTTTATTTTTTAGACCTGGTTCGATTTCAAATTTACTATTTACATCAACAGCATAGATAGGTAATTTTGTTTTTGAAATTTCTTCAATGGCTTTCAATTCATTCATTCCAATTCCGCCGCTTAAAAAGAAAGGCTTTTTCGAATTGTATTTTTTTAATATGCTCCAGTCGAAAGTTGTTCCATTTCCGCCTGGTAATTTTCCTTTGGTGTCAAATAAAAAATAATCGCAGACATTTTCAAAAAGTTTTATGATTTCAAAATCGAAATTCTCATCGGCCGAAAATACTTTTATGATTTCAATTTTTTTTGGAAGTTTTTCTTTTAAAACTGAACAAAATTCAACTGATTCTTCGCCATGTAATTGAACTGCTTGTAAATTGTATTTTTCGACTTTTTCCAGAATTTCTTCCTGACTTTGATTAACAAAAACGCCCACTTTTTTGATTGTTTTTATCAATTCGGGAACATTCCCATTGCAATATCTAGCGGATTTTTCCCAGAAAATAAATCCCATATAATCGGGTAGGAGTGCACCTACTTCGAGAATGTTTTCGGGATATTTCATGCCGCATATTTTGAGTTTCATTTTTTTGTTTTTTTTGCCACGAAGGCGCTAAGACACTAAGTTTTTTTACAAATGAGCACAAATTAAATTTGCGCCTTTGTGACTTTGTGGCAAACGTTTATAGGCCTAGCTTGTTAATAAATTCTGTTGCAGCCGCACCTGCGTTGTCGGTTTTCATGAAGTTTTCTCCAATTAAGAAACCTTTGTAACCGTAAGGTTTAAGTTCTTGAATGGCTTCAATTGATGAAATGCCGCTTTCGGATACTTTTACAAAATCATTCGGAATTTGCGATGCCAATTCTTTGCTGAAATCTAAACTTACTTCAAACGTTTTTAAGTTTCTGTTATTTACGCCAATCATATCTAAAGTCGGCATAATAGATTTTTCTAGTTCTTCTTGATTATGAACTTCTAAAAGAACTTCTAAACCTAAACTTTTTGCAAATTCAGACAAAGATTTAATTTCTTCGCGAGTTAAAACGGCCGCGATTAACAAAATCAAATCGGCTCCGTGTGCTTTTGCTTCTAAAATCTGATATTCGTCTACAATAAATTCTTTTCGCAAAAGCGGAATATTTACTGAAGCTCGCGCTAAAAGTAAATCGTCTAAAGATCCGCCAAAATATTTTCCGTCGGTTAAAACTGAAATTCCGCATGCACCAGCATTTTCGTAACCTTTAACTACTTCTTCAACAGTAAAATTATTATTGATGATTGATTTTGAAGGAGAACGACGTTTGTGTTCTGCGATAATTCCAGAATTGCTTTCTTTTAATTTCTGACTAAGAGAAATTATCTTTTTTCCAAAAAACACTGAAGCTTCCAATTGAGAAACCGGAATAATCGATTTCTTCAGAACAACTTCTCTTTGTTTGTCAAGTATTATTTTATCTAAAATATTCATTATTTTGTTTGTTTCAGGTTTCAAGTTTCAGGTTCGTTCCAATAACTTGAAACCTGAAACTTGAAACAATTTTTTACCTGCTTAATTCTTGTAATTTCTTTAATGCTTTTAACCCTTTTCCAGACAATAAACTTTCTTTAGCCAGTTCAAATCCTTCTTTTGGAGAGCATTTCGTAACGGTAGAAATTGCCATTGCAGCATTGGCACAAACTACATTATTCTGTGCTTCATTTCCTTTTCCAGAAATGATATTCGTAAAAATTTCTGCAGATTCTTCAATTGTTTTTCCTCCTTCAATTTCGGTTTGAGAGAGAAGACGAACACCAAAATCTTCTGGATTCAACATTCCCTCCATATGGTTGGAAATTGTTTTGGTTGGACCAGTTAATGAAATTTCGTCATATCCGTCAAGCGAATGTAAGATCGTAAAATTGGTATCGGTATTTTGATATAAATAAGCATACATTCTTGCCAATTCTAAGTTGAAAACCCCTACCAATTGATTTTGTGGAAATGCAGGATTTACCATTGGTCCCAACATATTAAAGAATGTTTTTACTGCCAATTCTTTTCTAATTGGTCCAACATTCTTCATTGCTGGGTGAAATAGAGGAGCGTGTAAAACGCAAATTCCAGCTTGATCGATACATTTTTCTAAAAAAGAAGGATCATTGCTAAATTTAATTCCCATTTTTTCCATTACGTTGCTTGAACCAGAAATAGAAGAAACTCCATAATTTCCGTGTTTTGCAACTTTTATTCCAGCTCCTGCTGATACAAAAGAAGCCAAAGTCGAAATATTGAAAGTGTCTTTTCCGTCACCACCCGTTCCGCATAAATCAATGGTATTGTAAGCTGATAAATCAACACGAATGCAAAGATCTAATAAAGCTTCGCGAAAGCCAGAAAGTTCATCAATTGTAATGCTTCGCATCATAAAAACAGTCAAAAAAGCCGAAATCTGACTTGGATTGTATTGACCGCTTGAAATATTAATCAATACGTTTTTTGCTTCTTCTTTAGTAAGAACTTCGTGGTTGATTAATTTGTTTAATATAGTTTTCATTTTTTTAAGATTCTAAGTTGCTAAGCTTCTGAGCTACTAAGTTTTTTACTGTTACTGAAATTGAATGCTTTTAATGTTCGTTTCCTTGATAAATCCACATGGGTTCTGTTTTTCCAGCTCTTTCGAAACCATTTTTTTTATAAAAATCAACCGATTTCCCATCTGCCGTTAGCATTTGCATATGAAAGTGACTGTATTTCTCTTGCATTTTATCCAAAATCAATTTTCCAATCCCTTTCCCTTGATATTCGGGAAGTACTAGCAAATGTGGGTAATAAACAGTCAAGAATCCATCAGAAATCGCATTCCCAAGTCCAACAAGCTTTTTGCCTTCCCAAGCCGTTACTAATGTTTCCGAATTTAATAATCCGTTGTACAATTCGTTTGGTTTGCTAGCAGAACTCCATTCATTTGCTTTATATAAAACCAAAACATCTTCAATATTGATATCTCGGGTTTCTAAAATTGTTATTTCCATTTTTTAAGGTTTCAAGTTGCTAAGGTTCTGAGATATTATGTTTTTTGTTTCAAGTTTAAGGTTTCAAGTTTTCTGCGACTGAACACTAAAACTCTGAACACTGATCACTAATTACTGAACACTGATCACTAACTCTTAATCCAATTCTCCAAAATCCTTTTTCCGTTTGGTGTAAGAACGCTTTCTGGGTGAAACTGAACGCCTCTCACGTCATAAGTTTTGTGTCTTAAAGACATAATTTGTCCGTTTTCGTCTACCGAAGTTGCTTCTAAATCTTCAGGCAAATTGCTGTCTACGACCCATGAGTGGTATCTTCCCACTTCAAATTCTTTTCCTAAACCTTCAAACAAAATTTCGTCGTCTACTAAAGTTTTTACATTTGTAGCAACTCCGTGGTACACTTTATCAAGGTTAGAAAGCGTTCCTCCAAAAACTTCTCCAATTGCCTGCTGTCCTAAACAAACGCCAAGAATACTTTTGGTTGGGCTGTATTTTTCGATTACTGCTTTTAACAAACCAGCTTCATCCGGAATTCCAGGTCCTGGAGAAAGTAATATTTTCTCGAAAGATGCAATTTCATCAATATCAAATTCGTCGTTTCTGTAAACGGTAACTTCGCAGTTTAAATCTTCTAAATAGTGCACTAAATTGTAAGTGAAACTATCGTAATTGTCTATAACTAAAATCTTTTTCATTGTGTTGTTTGTTTCACGTTTCAGGTTTCAAGTTTGAGGTTCCAACAACTTGAAACCTGAAACGAAGAAAACCTGAAACAAAATTTTCTTATTTTTCTCGAACGTATTTTTCTATTATAACACGATTTACTCCTAATTTTTCTATTTTTTCTACACCTTTTTGAATTAAAGTGTCGTTTTGAACTTTCACAACAAATTCAAATTTGTTGTTTTCCCAATCGCGGTTGTTAAAGAACTCTAAGTTTTCTGTATATATACTGTCTTTTAAAGTATATTTTCCGCCTCCTCCAAAGAACAATGCTGCTGTTGAATCTTTTCCATTTTTCAAATCATGATTAAAAAAAGCAAAATGTGTATCGTTAATAATCTTAATCATTTTTGTTTTAGTATTGAAAGTTGAAAAAGTCGAATCTTTCTCAGTTGTTTCAGCTGATATAAGACGCCAGGTTCCTTCAATCGGATTGTGCTTTTTTTCTGAATTACAAGATGTCATCGTAATGATTAAAACTAAAATTGATACTGCTTTTTTCATGGTTTTATATTTTGTGGTTTTATATTTTATGGTTAATTGTTTCAGGTTTCAAGTTTCAAGTTTTCTGCGACTGAACACTAAAACTCTGAAAACTGAACACTAATGACTAAATTTTCTCTGCCATTTCTAGTGCTGTATTTAGTGCTCTTAATTTATTATAAACTTCCTGCATTTCGCTTTCTTCGTCAGAACTTGCTACAATTCCGGCTCCAGCTTGACAATGCAATTGATGATTTTTAGAAAGGAAAGTTCGAATCATAATGGCGTGATTAAAGTTTCCTTCAAAATCCATAACTCCAATTGCGCCTCCATAAAAATTACGATTTGTTTTTTCGCAATCTTCAATTAACTGCATTGCTCTGTGTTTAGGCGCACCGCTCAAAGTTCCTGCTGGGAAAGTGTCTGCTACAACTTGCATTGTAGTTGCTTTGTCGTGCAAATGCCCCGTAACTTTTGAAACTAAGTGTATTACGTGAGAGAAAAACTGTACTTCTCTATATTTTTCTACATTGACATCGTGACCATTTCTGCTTAAATCGTTTCTTGCCAAATCAACAAGCATAACATGCTCGCTATTTTCTTTTTTATCTTCTGAAAGTTCTTTTGCTAAAAGAGCATCGCGTTCGTCATTTCCAGTTCTTTTAAAAGTTCCTGCAATTGGGTGAATTTCGGCTTTTCTATCTTTTACGATAATTTGTGCTTCTGGCGAAGAACCGAATATTTTGAAATCTCCATAATCAAAGAAAAATAAATACGGAGAAGGGTTGATGCTTCTTAAAGCTCTATAAACATTAAATTCATCTCCTTTGAAGCCTTGAGTAAATCGGCGAGAAAGAACTAATTGGAAAACATCTCCACGATAGCAATGTTTTTTGGCTAAAGCCACATTGGTTTTAAATTCCTCATCGGTTAAGTTAGAGAAACCTTCACCTTCTTTAGAAAATTTATAAGAAGCTATATTTCTAGATTGCAATAATTGCTCGATTTCTGAAATATTGTTTTTTCCGTCAAGACTATGGCAGAAAATATAAGCTTCATTTTTAAAGTGATTGATTGCAATAATGTTCTGATAAACGGCATAAAAAATATCTGGAATAGAAGTCGCATTGTCTTTTTTTGCAATAGATACTTTTTCGAAATAACGTACAGCATCATAAGAAATGTATCCGAATAAACCGTTATTGATGAATTTAAAATCGTTTTTTTCTGATTTAAACTGACTTGAAAATTCCTGAATTACCTGAGGGATATTTGTTGAAGCATCAATATTGATTTTTTCTGAAGTTCCGTCAGGAAAAGTTTTAGAAATAACTTCGTTTTCGATTTTTATTGTAGCAATTGGATTGCAGCAGATATAAGAAAAACTGTTGTCATTTCCATGATAATCACTACTTTCTAGTAGTAAACTATTTGGGAATTTATCTCTGATTTTGAAATAAATACTTACTGGCGTTACCGTATCGGCCAGAATTTGTTTGTAATGCGTATTAAGAATAAAAGGTTTCAAAATATATAGTTTTATGTTGTTCTGTTAATTTATTTTCAATTTGATCCAAAAAAAAGGGCTTGTCGTGATGACAAGCCCTTTATATTTTATAGTTTTAACAATACCATAGGAAGCTTCGTTCACGACGTCTGACGTAAATTGCTCCACCACCAAGTATTGTTTAAAATTGTTCTCATTTCTTTATTTTGATGTCACAAAGATATAAATGTAATTTTAATTATAGTACATAAAATTTGAAAAAAAACTTTTCGAATTTGTAAAATTTGTTAAATTTTAATTCAAAGTATCTCTATAACTCCTTAGTTACCACTTGCTACCGTGTTATTTACATTTAGTCTAAAATCTGGGTTTCCTTTAATATTTGGAATAGCAAATAGCTCGCTAAGTTTCATTTTTGTATACTCTATTCCGTAAGCTGGGTTACCATAATAATTTTTTATGCCAGGAATATTGCTTCCAGATTCACTTTCAATTTCTCCTTGACAATTGTTTGCAATAACATTTTTAAAAGTGATTTTTGATAGATTAGCTTCACCATTTCCGATATTTCCTTCCAATAAAATAAAAGGAGCAAATCCAGAAACTACACTATTTGTTAAATTAAAAAAAGTGTTTTCTTTAATATAGGCAGATTCTCTAACCAAGCCTTGATTGTTTTCTTCTAAATTAACCAATGTAATATTGTTGGCATTTATTTTAGTCATTTTTTTAGTAATGTCTGTAGCCGCAACTTTTTCGTATGAATCTACCTCAAAACATCTTGAACCTGAAATATCTGAAGAAAACGGATGGCGAACAGCAATACTATTACTAATATTAATTTGAGCACCTTGGGTAAAATCAAAATCATCATCTGTTGTTCTAAATGAAATCAAATTGCTCAGATTCAAATCTCCACCATAACATTCGAAAGAATCATCATTCGAAAAGCTAACTTGAACATGACTAACAATTGTTTTTCTTCCAACGCCAGCAAGAGAAAGACCATTTAATTCTTTAGAAGCGCTTAATTTTCTTCCAGCATATTCGATTCTCACGTATTTAATAATTCCCGAGTTATCTTCTGGATCTTGGCCTCCGTAGTGATTTAAGGTTGGATCTAAATCGAAAGGCAATGTATGTATACCTCCAAGAGAGTTTATTGGAGCTTTTCCTAAAACAATAATTCCGCCCCAGTCACCTGGTTTTCTATTGTTTATTTCATTTTCAGAAGTAAAAATAATCGGATCGGTTTCTAATCCTTCAGCTATAATTTTAGCTCCATTTGTAATTACAAGAGTTCCGCAGGTTTTATCGTCTCCTCGTATTACAGTACCAGGCTCGATTGTTAAAGTGGCATTATTTGTAACGTATACAACACCAACTAGATGGTAAATATTACGTTTTGCCAATCGGGTGTCTTTGTCGATTGTTCCCGCAATTATATTGGTTGCTTCGCCATAGTCATTACCAGCTGGTTTAAAGCTCGTCCAGTTAGTCATCCAGTTTGAAGTTCCAACGATTCCTTTTGGTTGTTGTTGAGCTTGTGCGAAAAAGCTGATAATGAAGATTATAGATGCAAAATGTAATTTTGTTTTCATAACTATGATTTTAATTTCTAGTTTTTGATTTTTTTAATTGTCCCAAAAATAGAAGCCGTATGTTAATCAAAGTCCTGATACTTATTACGAAAGAGTTATTATACTATTAAGAACGTTAAGATTATGAAAAGTTTAAAAAAATAAACCCCAACAGTAAAAAACTGTCGGGGTTTATTGTATTTCTGAATTAGTAAGCTTGAAATATTAGAATTTTAAAGCTACAGCCAATTCGAATTCGTCATTGATAGTTTTGTCTCCTAAACCGTCGAAGAAGCTACCTGAACCGTATTTAATATCGTATTTAGTTCTGTCAACTTTGAAAGCAGTTGTAGCAGTGTTTCCTTTTACAGTGATATCAAAAGTTACTGGTTTAGTAATTCCTTTGATAGTTAAGTCTGCAGTTACAGTATAAACGTCAGCAGATTTTGCACCGATAGTTTTGAAAACTAATTTTGAAGTTGGGAATTTGTCAGTTCCGAAGAAATCGTCAGCTTTTAAGTGACCGTTTAATTTTCCTTGGTATTCTCCAGTTAAATCTGTAGAAGTTAATGAAGTCATGTCAACTGTAAAGCTTCCTCCAGTTAATTTTTTTCCTTTGAAAACTACAGAACCTTCTTTGAAGTTTACTGTTCCAGAGTGCTCTCCAGTTACTTTTTTACCTACCCATTTAATAGTAGATGCTTTTACGTCGATTTTTTTAGTTTGAGCATTTACTGAGATACTAGCAGCTGCTACGAATAATGCTATTGCAATAGTTTTTAAATTTTTCATGTTTTTTAAAATTAAAATTTGAATTTGATTAATAAATAATTATAGAGTGATAAATAATTCTTCGTGTGATTTTCTAACTTTTTTCTGGTGTTGAGATTTGTCCTCATCATGTCTGTAACCTACAGTTGCAATTACAGAAGCATTTAGACCTAATTTGTCAAAACCTAAAATTTCGTTGAAAGAAGCTGCGCTGAAGCCTTCCATTGGAGTAGCATCAATTTTTAATTCGGCAGCTGCATTTAATAAGTTTCCTAAAGCTAAATAAGTTTGTTTTGCCGTCCAGATGTGTTTTGCGTCTTCAGATAAATTTGAAATTACGCCTTTCATCATGTCGCTAAATCCGCCTAAAGCTTCAGTAGGAACGCCTCTTACTTCGCTTATATTGTTGATGTATTTATCAACAGAACCTCCGTCAAGGCTTAAATCATTTGCAAAAATGAATAGGTGAGAAGCATCTGTAATTTGAGTTTGTCCCCAAGCTGCTCCTTTTAATTTTTCTCTTAATTCTGGATTTTCAACAATAACTACTTTATAAGGTTGTAATCCGTATGAAGAAGCACTTAATCTTACTGCTTCTTTTAATGTATTTAAATCAGCATCTGATATCTTTTTTGAAGCATCATATTGTTTGACTGCGTATCTCCAATTTTGATTTTCTAAGAAATTGCTCATAGTTTTTATTATTTTATTTGTTGGTTCTATATTTTTCTAATAATTGATTTAAGAAAACTAATTCTTCGGGTTGTAAATTGTTAGCAAACGTTTGTTCGTGCTCATCTACTTTCGGATCTAATTCTTTTAAAACATCTAATCCTTTTTCTGTAATCGAAACTTCAATTTTTCTTCGATTATCTGGACAGACATTTCGAGTTACAAAATCCTTTAATAATAATTTGTCTACCAAACGTGTTGTGTTGCTTGTTTTAGCAAGCATTCGTTCTTGTATCACGCACATATTAGCAGGTTTCCCTTTTTGTCCTCTTAATATACGCAACACATTATACTGTTCTCCAGATAAATCATACGGTTTGATCAACTCGTTGAAATGATCCTGAATCACATTTTGCGTGTACATGATATTCAGAATAACTTTTTTCGCATTATCCATCTTAACCGTACTCTTAATAACCTCTTCAATTGTCATAGTCGTAAGTGTATAATTTGTATATACAAATGTATAACTTTTAATAGTTGTATATACAAATGTTGTGTTAATTATTTGTTAATGTGTTTAAGTGCGCTTCTAGTAAGAACTAAAAGAATAGTTTTTCGATACTAAAATTAATGTAATTTTTTAATATAACGATCTGATATATTGTGAATTAATTATTTTTTAAAATCAAGAAGCATTTTTGATTTATATTATTTTTTAAATGCCTTTTTGTAAGAAGATTTTAAAACAAAAGTTATTGAAGATAGACTGAATTTACCATTTATTGGAATTCCGAGAGAAGAAAACCGTTTGCAATTTGTCTGAAATTGGCAATTTCTGTGTTGATCCAAGCTTCATCATGTTTTAATTCTTTAGCTATTAGTCTTGCTGTTTTCTCAGAAACTTCAATAGCAGCTCTTGCATCTAAGAACAATAAACGAACTCTTCTCGCTAAAATATCATCTATAGTTCTTGCCATTTCATAACGAATAGCCCAAACAACTTCTGCCATCGTAAATTCGTGATCAGGATGCAGTTTTTCTTTTAATGCTGGCTCGCTTTCTTGTAATTCAATTATTTTAGGAATATCAGAACCATATATATAAAGGTGATTTTCTCTATCTAAAGAATTTGTAGATTTATTTCCATGAATGGGAAGATGTTCTGTCTGACATTCCTTAGGAGATAATTTTCCAGTTTTGATTGCTTTATCCATAATATCTTCAGCAATTTTTCTGTATGTTGTCCATTTTCCTCCAGTAATAGTAATTAGCCCCGTTTCTGAAACTATAATTTTATGACTTCTAGAAACTTCTTTGGTGCTTTTACCTTCTTCTTTGGGAGCAGCCAATGGGCGCAATCCTGCAAAAACAGAAAGAACATCTGCTCTTGTGGGTTTCTTGGTTAGAAAACGTTGAGCGGTTTCGAGAACAAATTGAATTTCGCTTTCTAAAGCAATGGGCTCTAAGCTTTGTTTTTTAATCAAAGTATCGGTCGTACCAACTACAACACGATTATGCCATGGAACAGCAAATAAAACTCTTCCGTCTTTTGTTTTTGGAATCATTAAGGCATGATCTCCAGGCAAAAAAGATTTGTCAAATACTAAATGTATTCCCTGACTAGGAACAATATATTTTTTATAAACGTTATCATTCATTTTCATGATCGCATTTGTAAAAACACCTGTCGCGTTAATTACGGCAGTACCTTTTATATCCTGTTTAATTCCGCTTTCCTGATCTTGAATTTGAACACCAATAACTTGGTTTTTGTCGTCTTTTAGCAAATTGACTACTTTTACATAATTCAAAACACAAGCTCCGTTTTCTACAGCCGTTTGAGCTAGGTTAATCGCTAAGCGAGAATCATCAAATTGGCCATCATGATATATAACACCATTCACCAATCCATTTTCTTCTACGTTTGGAAGCATTTCAATAGTTCTCTTTTTCGAAAGATATTTAGAACTTCCTAGACTCAGGCAACCAGACAATAAATCGTAAATCTTCAATCCGATGGTATAAAAATAACCACTAAGCCAATGATAATTTGGAATAACAAAGGATTGATTTTTAACTAAATGATTTGCATTTTGCGCCAGTAATCCTCTTTCTTTTAATGCTTCTCTAACCAAATTAACATCGCCTTGCGCCAAATATCGTACCCCGCCATGAACCAATTTGGTGCTTCTGCTAGAAGTTCCTTTTGCAAAATCTACAGCTTCAAATAAAATGGTTTTGTAACCACGACTTGCTGCATCAATTGCGGTTCCGAGTCCGCTTGCTCCACCTCCTATAATTATTACGTCCCATTTTTCAGTATTTTTTAGTTTGGCTAATTGTTCGGAACGATTCATGTTTTGGCTTTAAAAGTTTATTTTTAGGGAAATGTTGTTGAAAGCAAACTTAACGAAATGAAATTAAAAATTGATGAAGAAAAAGTTTTTGGTTTGTTTGGTTTTGTTTCAGGTTTCAGGTTTCAAGTTGATTAACATTGAACATATCTAACCGCAAAGTGCGCAAGGTTTTTTTAGGAACAAGACTTTTATAAAGCGCAAAGTTCGCAAAGCTTTGTAAATAAAACTTTGCGAACTTTGCGTATATTTTAGTGTGCTTTGTGAATAATAAAAATTGATAAAGAAAAGGTTTCTGGTTTTTCTTTGTTTCAAGTTTCAGGTTTCAAGTTGATTAACATCGAACATATCTAACCGCAAAGTGCGCAAGGTTTTTTTAGGAACAAGAATTTTATAAAGCGCAAAGTTCGCAAAGCTTTGTAAATAAAACTTTGCGAACTTTGCGTATATCTTTGTGTACTTTGCGGTTAAATCAACCTGAAACTTGAAACAAATTAAACCTGAAACAAATTTTTAATGTGGCAGTTTATCCTTAATCAAACCATAAACCCAAGTTCCCGCAATTGCACTTACTAAAGTCACAACAATTACAGTTGCACCCGTGCCAATTTGAGCGAAAAGAGGACCAGGACAAGCTCCAGTAATTGCCCATCCGAAACCGAATAATAATCCGCCATAGATTTGTCCTTTGTTGAAAGTCTTTGGCTGGATTTCGATTTTTTCGCCATCAAGAGTTTTGATATTGAATTTTTTAATCAATTGTACTGAAATTAATCCAACAGCAACAGCGCATCCAATTACGCCATACATATGAAACGATTCCAGATTGAACATTTCCTGAATACGAAACCAACTGATGATTTCTGCTTTTACGAATACAATTCCGAAAAAGATTCCAACGATTAAATATTTTAGGTTTGCAAATGCAGTTTCTTTTTTCTGACTTGCGTTGATTCCTTCGCCGTCTATATTTTTATTTTCTAAACTCATTTTTGAAATTTTAAAGTGAAAGAATATAAGGTAAAATCAAAAGTGCCATTACAAAACCGCCAATCATAAAACAGATTGTTGCTACCAATGATGGCCATTGTAAGTTTGATAATCCCATAATCGCGTGTCCGCTTGTGCATCCGCCAGCGTAACGTGTTCCGAAACCTACTAAAAATCCGCCAACCACAATCATGATAAATCCGCGAAGCGTTAATAGACTTTCCCAAGAAAATAATTGCGACGGAACTAAACCACTGTGGTCTGTAATTCCGTAAGTCGCTAATTTATCCGATAATTCAGGAGCAATTTCTACAGGATTTGGATTTGATAAAAAGTGAGCCGCAATAAAACCACCGAAAAATATTCCCAGAACGAAGAATAAATTCCAGCTTTCTTTTTTCCAGTCGTATTTAAAAAACGAAATATTTGCAGGAATACAAGCAGCGCAAATATGACGCAATGAAGAACTAATCCCGAAAGATTTGTTTCCAATAATTAATAAAATTGGAACTGTTAATCCAATTAGCGGGCCAGCAATATACCAAGGCCATGGTTCTTTAATGATTTCAAGTATACTCATTTACTTTTAAAATTTAGATTTTTTTTATTTTAACCATTAAGATATTAAGTTAATTAAGTTGGAATGCTTAATTTTTCTTAGCCTTCTTTGAAAAGTTTCATTAAGCTCAAAAACTTAATTAACTTAATATCTTAATGGTGAAAAAATTACACTTTATAGTGTTTTGCTTTGACAAACAAAATCTGATTTTGGGATATTTGTTTTAGAAATCGCTCCAAAACCGCCTTCAACTTCAGAGAAATTTCTGAAACCTCTTGCTTGAAGGATAGAAGCTGCAATCATACTCCTGTAGCCTCCAGCGCAATGTAAATAAAAATGCTCATTTGGGTTAATATCTTTTACCCAATCATTGATGTAAGCTAAAGGTTTACTGTAAGCGTCATCAATATGTTCTGCTGCGTATTCTGTTTCTTTGCGGATATCTACGACTTTATCTTCGCCAAATTTAAACTCATTTGCAAATTGCTCAGCAGTAATTCTGTTAACAGTATCAATCTCGAAACCTGCATTTTGCCAAGCTTCAAAACCGCCTTCCAAATGCCCAATAATTGTATCAAAACCAACACGGCTTAAACGCGTTACAGTTTCTTCTTCCATGCCAGCCGCAGTAACCAGAATAATAGGCTGTTTTACATCGGCAATTAAAGTTCCAACCCACGGCGCAAAATCACCATTGATTCCGATATTGATAGATTGCGGAATAAATCCTTTACTGAAATCTGCTGCGCTTCTTGTGTCTAGAATTAAAGCGCCAGTTTCTTCAGCAACTGCTTCAAATTCTTTTACATTTATCGCTTTCATTCCGTTGTGTAAAACCGTTTCAAAGCTTTCGTAACCTTGTTTATTCATGGCAACATTCATGCTAAAATAGGCTGGAGGAGGCAATAATCCGTCCGTTACTTCTTTGATGAATTCTTCTTCGGTCATATTGGCCCGCAAAGCATAATTGGTTGCTTTTTGATTTCCGATTGTTGAAACCGTTTCTTTGCTCATGTTTTTTCCGCAAGCGCTTCCCGCACCGTGCGCAGGATACACAATTACATCATCAGCCAAAGTCATGATTTTATCTCTTAACGAATGATATAAAATTCCAGCCAATTGATCTTGTGTCATTCCAGCTGCTTTTTGAGCCAAATCAGGACGGCCAACATCTCCGATAAATAAAGTATCACCAGAAAAAATAGCGTGATCTTTTCCGTTTTCATCAATCAGTAAAAAAGTAGTACTTTCCATGGTATGACCTGGAGTATGTAGTGCCTTAATTGTAATTTTTCCGATTTTGAATTCCTGACCGTCTTTCGCAGAAATGCAATCAAATTCGCAAGCAGCATTTGGACCGTAAACGATTGGAGCTCCGGTTTCTTTGCTTAAATCAACGTGACCTGAAACGAAATCGGCGTGAAAATGCGTTTCAAAAATATATTTCAGTTTAACGCCATCACGCTCTAAACGATCCAGATAAGGCTGAATTTCTCTAAGCGGATCAATAATGGCCGCTTCGCCATTTGAAGTGATATAATATGCACCTTGAGCAAGGCATCCGGTGTAAATTTGTTCTATTTTCATGATAGGTATTATAAAATGATGGGTTACAAAGGTAACTTTGTTTTTTAAAAAAATAGGTGACTAATGTTACAGAAATTAGGTTTTTGTGTAAAAAAATGTGGCGTTTGTCATATTCGGTTGAGATAAATTAAATTTAAAGTTGAGCAATTACGCTTTAAGCTTTAATTTTGCATATGACGAATGTCATTTCAAAACAAAAAATAAAATGAACACACAACACTTATTGGATCAAATTGCTTTTATAAAAGAAATTGATAAAGTAAAATACATTCAGCGCAAGACAAAATTATTCAATAGCGACAGATGTGAAAATGATGCCGAACACAGCTGGCATTTGGCGTTAATGGCAATTGTTTTGGCAGAACATTCCAATGAACCTATTGATGTTTTGAAAGTCGTTAAAATGGTTTTGATACACGATATTGTCGAAATTGACGCTGGAGATGTTTTTATGTACGACACAGTCAAGAATCATGATAATACAGACGAAGAAAGATTAGCGGCCAATAGAATTTTTGGTTTATTGCCTAAAAATCAAGCGGAAGAATTTATTGCAATCTGGGAAGAATTTGAAGCGGGAGAAACCAACGAAGCCAAATTTGCAAGATCTATGGACAGACTAGAACCTCTTTTGCAAAACACGTCAAATAATGGTGGAACATGGAAAGAGTTTGGAGTGAAATACGATAAAGTTTATGAGAAGAAAAGCGTCATTAAAAATGGTTCAGCATCTTTATGGAATTACGCTGAAGGTTTGATTAATGAGAGCGTTGAAAAAGGGATTTTGGAGAAATAATAAAACATAACCCATGTAATCAAAATCAAACATAGCCTGCGGTTTCAACCGCAGGAAACGTATCGAATATCATTGTGTTCCCGTGGTTGAAACCACGGGTTATGTTTTATCACGTAAATCTAAACGCAATCTTGTCATTTCGACCGAAGGGAGAAATCACACACGGGGATTCCGCAAAGAATATCACCAATCTTTGGAGAGCTACGAGTGTGATTTCTCCCTTCGGTCGAAATGACAAATAGTACGTAACTGTAAAAAAGAACAAGTGTCATTTCTACCCTTTAAATTGTTGAAAAGTTTAACAAATATCGGGCGATAAACTTTTTTTAAAGGACGTTAATTCGGGTTCTAATGGTTAAATTTGTGGAACTTCATAAACAAATACCATTATGGAAGAAATGCTCTTTTATGATCGAATGCAATTTGCCTTCACGATTACTTTTCATTATCTTTTTCCGCAACTTACAATGGGTCTTTCTTTGATCATTGTGTACTTCAAGTGGAAATACTTAAAAACTAAAGACGAACAATACAATCACGCCACCCATTTCTGGATGAAAATCTTCGCTCTCAATTTTGCAATGGGCGTTGTAACGGGAATTCCGATGGAGTTTCAGTTTGGAACCAACTGGGCTAAATTCTCCGAATTAACAGGAGGAATTATCGGGCAGACATTGGCAATGGAAGGAATGTTTTCTTTCTTTCTTGAATCTTCTTTCCTCGGATTATTTTTATTTGGAGAAAAACTGCTCGGACATAAATGGCATTTTGTAACGGGATTATTAATCATGATTGGTTCGTGGGCGAGCGGTTACTTAATTATTGCGACACATTCTTGGATGCAGAATCCTGTGGGTTACGAAATCTTAGAAAACGGAAAATTTGTTCTGAATAATTTTCAAGCCTTATTCTTAAATCCTTGGCTTTGGCCTTCTTATTTACACAATCAAGCCGCTTCTTTGGTAACCAGTTCTTTTGTTGTAGCTGGAATTGGAGCTTTTTATATTTTAAGTAATAAAAATGTTTCTTTCGGGAAATTGTTCTTAAAAACAGGTGTTATTTTCGGATTGATTTCGAGTGTAATTGTGGCTGTTCCAACAGGAGATTTATTGGCTAAAAATGTAGTAAAATATCAACCGGTAACTTTTGCGGCTATGGAAGGAATTTTTCACACCGAGAAAAAAGGTTCCGAAATTGTTTTAATCGGTCAGCCCGATGTGAAAGACAAAAAATTGGACAACAAAATCGCCGTTCCTAATATTTTGAGTTTCTTAACTTATGGAAATTGGGATCAGGAAATAAAAGGATTAGATCAGTTTGAAGAAGATTTGCATCCAACTAATATTTCTGGTTTGTATTATGCATACCACATCATGGTTGGACTTGGAACTGTGTTTATCGGATTAATGGTGCTTTCGCTTTTCCAATTAGTGAGAGGGAAATTGTTTGAAACCAAATGGATTTTATGGTCTTTAATGTTCATGATGCCGTTTCCGTACATTGCCAATACAACAGGCTGGTACACGGCAGAATTAGGAAGGCAGCCTTGGTTGGTTTATAATTTATTGCGAACCGCCGCTGGAGCTTCACCAACAGTTTCTTCTGGAAATACCTTGTTTACATTGCTTGGTTTTATTGGTTTATACCTTTTATTGGGAATGCTTTTTTTACTTTTAGTTGGAAAAATTATTAATAAAGGCCCTCACAATGTGGACCTTTCATCAGAAAAAATATAAGTATGGAATTTTTTTGGTACGTAGTTTTAATGGGAATTTTGGCTGTTTATCTGGTTTTAGATGGCTATGATTTTGGTGCAGGAATTATTCACTTATTTTTTGCCGATACAGAAAAAGATAAAAAGGCAATTACCAACGCCATTGGTCCGTTTTGGGATGCCAATGAAGTTTGGCTAATTGCGGCAGGAGGGGTTTTGTTTTTTGCTTTTCCAACTTTATATGCTTCTTCTTTTAGCGGATTTTATCTTCCTCTGATTATGATTTTATGGCTTTTGATTTTTCGTGCCATCGGATTAGAAATGCGTGGACAGATTCATAATCACATGTGGGAAAGCATTTGGGATAAAGCTTTCGGAATTGCGAGTTTGCTTTTGGCTTTGTTTTTCGGAATTGCTTTAGGAAATATTGTTCGAGGCGTTAATCTCGGAATGGTTCAAAATGGAGTTTCTACGCAGGAAGCGCATTATTTCTTTTTGCCTTTGTGGAATCCAACTTTTAGTCCGCAAGCAAATGAATTGGGAATTATTGACTGGTTTACGCTTTTCTTAGGAATTGTGAGTGTTGTGGCCTTAACGATTCACGGTGCAAATTGGATTATTTACAAAACGAATTCGGCGCTAAATCCTAAATTGAAAAATGTAGTTTTTAAACTGAACTTTGTTTTGCTGATTTTGGTCTTTATTTCTTTAGGAATCTGGCATTTTATCGAACCAAAACCATTTCATAATTTTATTGAAAATCCGATTCTTTGGTTTTTTCCTTTAATGACTTTTGTTGGAATTGCGGGATTATTCAAAGTTCGTTCTTTCAAAAAAGACGGTCAAGGATTTATTTTTTCGACCTTATTTTTAGTTGGCGGATTTGCGTCTACAGCGGTTTCGATTTTTCCGAATGTTTTGCCTTCGACCAATAAAGTAAATCCATCTTTAACGATTTATAATACTGCAGCTCATGAATACGGATTAAACGCTGGTTTGAGCTGGTTTTTTATCGCTTTGTTTCTCGTAATTATTTATTTTATTATTCAATATCGCGTTTTCAGCGGGAAAATGGATGATATTGGGTATGGAGAACATTGATGATGAATATTTGTTATTTTTGAGATTGATTTTAACATAGTTGAGAATAAAAAAAAACTGGAAATAAGGAAATAAAAATTAGAGTTTAGAAAATGGATGTTTTTTTTGAGTGGTTACAGACTAAAATTGGTGATGAGCTTTCAGATATTACCTTGTTTGGTATATTTGGTATGCTAGTTTATCTGGCAAAATTATTTTATAAATACTTTGAAAAATGTAAAAATGAGAAAGATTTATTTCCTTTTTATGATAATTCCATTTTGAAAAATTCTAGAAAGTTTTTCATAAGAACTAAATGTCAGAATATTGATCCGGCAAATGAAATTAATTTTAGAAGTTCTTATGCTTTTGTTACAAAAGAAGATATGCTTAATTTCTTCATTAAAAAAGTTTTTAAATTAAAAGAAAATGAAACCAATTTTTATATTGTTTTAGGAGACTCCGGAATGGGGAAAACAACGTTTATGTTAAATTTGTTTTATTCTTATAATACTTATTTGAATTCTATTTTTAAAAAGACAAGGATTAAGCTTTTGCCTCTTGGTGAAAATCTGGATTCAATAGAGTTGCATCTAAACAATATTAGCCTTGAAGATAGAAAAAATACCATATTACTTTTAGATGGTCTTGATGAATCACCAATATTAAATTTTAGTGCAAATGAATTAGTTGAAAAATTAACAACTATTGCAAAAGATTTTAGAATTGTAATAATTTCTTGTAGAACGCATTTTTTCTCTTCTGAGAATGATGAACCATATGAACTAAAAATAAGAAAATTTAATACAAATGGTAATGGATATCAAGTAATAAAAAAATTGTACGTTTCTCCTTTTGATGAGAAGGATATAAAGAAATATTTGAATAAAAAATTTGGAATTTTAAGTTTTTCAAAGATTAGAGAAGCAAAAGAAATCATTAATTATACAGATGATTTGATGGTAAGGCCAATGTTGCTATCTTATATTGAAGATGTGATGAAGAGTTCGAAAAAAGTAAAATTAAGTTGTGAAATTTATGAACTTTTGATAATAAAGTGGATTGAACGTGAATCTAATAAATATCAAACATCTAATAAATTCGATTTTCAGAATGATTTATTTTATTTTTCTATTCATGTCGCTAATACTATTTATGAGAATTTTGAAAAGAATGGATTATTTATATCAAATGAAGAGATGAAAAGGTTGGCAATTGAGTTTAATATCAATTTAGATTTATTGGAAATGAAAAGTAGGTCTTTGCTTAACAGAGATTCTAAAGGGAATTATAAATTTTCGCATAAATCAATATTCGAATATTTATTAGCGTATAATTGCTATAGAAATAGATTTGTTGATAAGTCTCAAGTTTACCATATCGATTATGATTTATCTCTTTTTGACCAAGCTTTAAAGTTCTATGATGAAATGCAGATTAATTTCAAGAGTAGTTTTCATTTTAATGATGAAAGATTTATTTCTTTTCACAGTGGAAATAATGTTATGAGTAATTTGAAATTTGAAGAATTAATGCAACTTAAACATTCTAAAACTGAAGTAGAGTGGTTAGATGGAAAAACATATAGAATAATTGATGTTCAAGAAGAAATTCTTACTAAAAAGAGTAAATTTTTTCCTTTTACTGAGAAGGTTTAATAAATGGAGTAATATAGAAATCCTTTTATTTTTAGAAATGATTTTTTGGTTTTTATCTTTGTCAAAATTTCACACTTGTATTTGCAAAACAGAATTTTCTCAAGAAATTTAAATATCTTTGAATTATGAGCACAACAGCAAAACCAAAACATATAGGAAGAAACATAAGCCGAATTAGAGAGCTAAAAGGAATGAAGCAAGAAGCTTTGGCAATTGCGATTGGTGTAAGTCAGCAATGGGTTTCAAATATTGAATCGAGCGAAACATTAGATCAGGAAAGGCTTTTAAAAATAGCAAAAGCACTTGGTGTGACCGTAGAAGCTATTGAAAATTTTTCAGAAGAATCTGTCTTCAATTTCTTTAATAATTTTTATGATAATAGCGCAAGTAATGGTCAAGGTGCATCTGGACCTATTTTTACTTTTAATCCTCTAGATAAAATGGTTGAACTTTATGAGCGTTTAGTTGAAGCTGAAAAAGAATTAGTTAAGGCTGAAAAAGAAAAAGTAGAATATTTAGAAAAACTGCTGAAAAAGCAATAGATAAACATAAAGAAAGAAATGAATTGCCTCCAGTTTTAACTGGAGGTTTTTTGTTTGAATTTGAATTGGGCTTTAGCCAAACTTTCGGGGTTTGGCTAAAGCCTTTTTTGTATACATTTGTTTACCTCCAGCTAAAGCTGGAGGCAATTCAAAAATGAAAACAGATAAATCAATTAAGAATATTGTTTGTGCATCTATTTATAGAAAAGTAATGAATCCGGAAGAATGGATTTATTCTTCTGTGCATATTGGCAATAAATCAATTGAATTTAATCTTGAAGAAAATGAACTTCCTATTTTTCAAGTTAATAGTTTGAATGTAAAGACACTTATCACAACTCGTCGAATAATTGAAAAGAAAAATGATGAAGTGATATTGTCAATTCGTTTTGAAGAAATTGGAGATCTTGTTTATGGAAATTTTAAAGGAAAAATAGATGAGCCACAATTATCAATTTTTAACATAATTGATATTAATGGAAAAAAATATGACTTTCAAATGGAAACAGGTAAAGCTTCAATAGGACTTATCAATGTTGTGAATACTATTCTGCAATTAAAATCTGTAGTACCTAAAAAATCATTTGACCCTATACTGCGTTAGGGATAGGAGCGGTATCCTTTTTGTTTTTTCTTTAAAAACAAAAAGATATAGCGGATAGCCCGGCCGGAGGCAACGCCCAAAAGAATCTTCTTACTTGAGATTTTTTTTTGTAAATAAAGTATAAGATAACTTTTACGAAAGATTTAATTACAACCGATAGTTATATTCTATAATGTTAATTGTAAGAAAAAAAAAGTGTTAATGCTTAATATTGCGTATCTAAGAATTTTTTCCCCCTAAGAATTTTTAGAAATTGATTTTTCACTAGAAGCTTAAATCTATTTTTACCTACTAAATTATTATGCCTTTAACAGTTTTTTCCGACAAGGTTAGATTTCGTTACAAATCTAAGAATTGGCAGTATCACTTTGATGAAATTAAAGAAATTGGACTGCTTAAAAAAAAGAAAAAATATTTTCTTGAAAACGGTGCTTTTTTGGCCGTAACCGCTGCAACATATTATTGCATGCTATTTTCCAACTTAATGGACTTGTATTACATTATTCCTGCAATTTTGTGCTATTCGTTTATTTTAGCTATGAGATTCGGGAACAAGGCCGAATTTGCCTATTTTGTTTTTGTAAAAGATATTTACCAGAACAAAATAAGAACTAAAATTGCCACCAAAGACCGCATATTGGTTGGCAAGCAGATCGATTTTTACTTAGATCTTCAGTTTGAAAGAAGTATAAAAAGAACTGCTTAAAAAAAATCAGAGATGTTTATATTCAGTATTTCCCGTTATGATTGCATTTTTCATAATGGCAGCTTTGATGTACGGTTATTTTATCATTACACAAAGAAAAAATTAACAAAACGCTGCGACATAAGTCTTTAGTTATGAAGTAGTTTTATAATTTCCCAATAAAAATAATAGTATAGTCTTGCCGTTACATTCTAACGGCTGGCTGTTTTGACTATACATGACCACAAATCAGAAATAATATGGCCACAACAATTAAAAGTAAAATCAAAAATATTAGAGAGTTAAAAAATTATACTCAGGAATACATGGCAGAAAGATTAGGCGTAACCCAAGCTGGTTATAGTAAAATTGAAAAAGGAAAGACTTCTTTGAGTTACGAAAAATTGGTTGAAATAGGAAGAATTTTGGATGTAAGCGTAGAGGATATAATTAGTTTTGATTATGATAAATACTTTAATAATTACAACAAAATTACAGGAAACAATAACGGCAGTATTTTGATTAATGCCGATAATTCTTCGGTTTTGAAGGAGCTTTATGAAGATAAAATTCAATTGCTTGAAAAACTGCTTTCGAGAACTGAAATCGAGCTTGAAAGATATAAAGATAAATTTGGAGAAATCTGAAGGTTTTAGTTTCATCTTTGTCAAAGTTTAAAACTTTGACAAAGATTACTCTACAAGTGAAACTAAATAAAACGTTGAAATTCTTTTTAGAATAAAACTTCTTTGGCAATGATATAAAATCCCATCACGAGCACAAACCAACCAAAAAGAGGTTTTAATTTCGCGCCGTCCATTTTTTTAGAAAGCTGGCTTCCAATAAACATTCCGATTAAAGCCATTGCAGAAACGCTTAATAAGAAAGTGTAATTTATTGGCGTGCCAATGTATAGATCGCCAGCAAAACCTATTGACGAATTAATAGTGATGATTAATAATGAGGTTCCTACGGCTTGTTTCATGGGTAGATTGGCGAAGAAAAGCAAGGCAGGAATAATTAAGAATCCGCCGCCTGCACCTAGAAATCCGGTTACGATGCCGACCAAAAAGCCTATAAAACTCAGTTGCGAATAATTAGTATCTGTTGATTTAATTTCGGACTGATTTTTTTTAATCATAGAAATGGCGGCTGTAATCATTAGTATAGAAAAGATGATCATAATTAGAAAATCTTTTGAAACAGTATAGGAAGCAACAGAAAACAAAGTCGATGCAATTTGCGGAAATATGACTTCACGAATTATTAAAATGGAAATAACTGAGGGAACAGCAAAATACAAAGCCGATTTCAATTTTAGGTTTCCCATTTTATAATGGCTGTAACTTCCAAATAAAGCGGTTAATCCCACAATAAATAAAGAATAAGAAGTGGCTTGATCGGGATTTACTCTAAATAAATAAACTAAAATAGGAATAGTAAGAATAGAACCTCCACCGCCAATTAAGCCAAGCGAAATTCCGATTATGATTGAGGCAAAAAATCCTAAATATTCCATTGCATTTGTTTTAATGCAAAGTTGCCTCGGAATTTAGAATCTTACAGTAACATTTATCACAGACCTAAAATAATTTTACCATTAAGATATTAAGGAAATTAAGCTATGCTTTCTTAATGAAACTTTTAAAGGTTAAGTAATATTAAGCGATCCAACTTAATTAACTTAATATCTTAATGGTTAAAATTTAGCAATTCAATCTGGTTTCGGTTGAGTTTGACCAGACCGCGTTGCTCCATTTTTTTGAGTAATCTGGAAACAACTTCGCGTGAAGTATTTAATTCGGTTGCGATTTCCTGATGTGATAAATTTACCTCAGAACACCCACAGGCATCAGAATGTCTTTTTAAGTAGAATTCTAATCTTTCATCCATAGAACGGAAAGCGATATTGTCTACCACTTCGAGAACTTCTTCAAAACGGCTTCGGTAGGTTTCAATTACAAATTCGTACCAGCTTCTATGTTCCATCATCCATTTGTCCATTAATTGCAACGGAATCATCATAACAGTAACATCCTCAACCACTTTTGCCATAATCTGGCTTTTTTCGCTTTTTGCTGTACAAATCATTGATATCGCACAAGCTTGTCCAGGTTGCAAGTAGTACATTAAAAACTCTCCGCCGTCTTCACCTTCGCGATAGATTTTGATTTTACCTTTAGTTATCAAAACTGTATTTTTAATATACTGACCGGTACGCATTAAAATGGTTCCGGCTTCAAAATCTTGAAGGCTTCCGTTTTCTTCGATTGTGGCAACAAGTTCGTTGGAGAAATTAGGAAAGATGGTTTTTAGGGAATGCTGCATGTTGTATAATATTTTGTCACATCGAGCGAAGTCGAGATGCTCATTTTTTTCGACTTGACTCCAACTAAAAGATATAAATTATCTTAACTTGCTTTTTGTTAAAATCGAATTAAAAAATGTATTTGTTTGCAAAGATAATAGTTTGAGCTCGGATAAATTATCATAAAACTAGATTTAAGATTAATTTTATGTAAATGAAAAAATCCTATTTTCTATCGATTTTGTAGGCTGAATTTTTAAAAATAGTAACTAAATTTGTAATTCACTGATTATAATACTTTCTCTAAAACGTTTTCTGAGAATAATAATCGAAATCGCATTTGGTACGTTTTTTATATAGAGAAACGTCGTAATTTTACAAAAACACATTTTATTATGAATTTATCACAAGAAGATTGGGTTGCTCAGTTAGAGGCTGACGAAAATGCAGTTATACTTGATGTAAGAACTGAAGACGAATTTAATGACGGCTACATTGAGAATGCTCTAAATATTGATATCAATAAAGGGCAGGCATTTATCTATGAAATCGAAGAATTAGACAAAAATAAAAACTATTACGTATACTGTCGTTCTGGCGCTAGAAGCGCAAAAGCATGCCAGATTATGAACGAGTTGGGTATCGAAAACGCCTACAATCTGCTTGGAGGAATCCTAGATTGGGAAGGTGAAACAGTACAACCATAAAAGAAGAAGAGGCAATAAAAAAGCCTCTTTTTTCTTTTGAAAATAAAATTACCAGACCATTAAAAACCAAATTATGAGTTTTATACCAGAAGAATATCAGATTAATAGTCTGATAAATCAAGATACCTATCTTGTAAATGGAGAATTGAAACAATGGACAGGGCAAACCACACCTGTGTTTTCTACTATTTCTTCAACAGAAAAGTATTCGCCGACTTTATTAGGATCTATTCCTTTTATGGGAGAAAAAGAAGCAGCGGAAGTTGTCGAAGCTGCTACCAATGCATACGATATGGGACAAGGCTTATGGCCGACTATGAAAGTAGTTGATCGTATTAAATGCATGGAAAAATTTGTGAAACAAATGAAAGAAACCCGTGAAGAAGTAGTGAAATACTTAATGTGGGAAATTGGAAAGTCATTAGGAGATTCGCAAAAAGAATTTGACAGAACAGTAGAATATATTTACGATACTATTGCCAGCTATAAAGAATTAAATGGACGCAGTTCGCACTTTGAAAAAGTGCAAGGTGTTAACGCCATGATTCGCCGTGGACCTCTTGGAGTTGTACTATGTCTTGGACCTTACAATTATCCTTTAAACGAAACTTTCTCCTTGTTGATTCCTGCCTTGATTATGGGGAATACGGTAATCTTTAAACCAGCTAAACATGGTGTTTTATGTATTTCGCCATTATTAGAAGCATTCAGAAGCAGTTTTCCTAAAGGAGTAATCAATATTGTTTACGGAAGAGGACGCGAAGTGGCGTCTCCGATTATGAAATCTGGAAAAATTGATGTTTTAGCCTTAATTGGAAACAGTAAATCAGCGATTGCTTTACAAGATCAGCATCCGAACAAAAATAGACTGCGTTTAATTTTAGGTTTAGAAGCTAAAAATCCAGCGATTATTCTTCCAGATGCCGATTTAGATTTGGCTATTCAGGAATGTATTACGGGAAGTTTGTCTTTTAACGGACAACGTTGTACTGCTTTGAAAGTGTTGTATGTTCACGAATCGATTGCTGAAGAATTCAATAAACGTTTTTCTGAAAAAGTAGACAGTTTGCTTTTTGGAAATCCGTGGGAAAAGGGAGTTGCTTTAACACCGCTACCAGAAACCGACAAACCAAAATATATTCAAGGTTTAATTGATGATGCTCTTCATAAAGGAGCTAAAGTCATTAATGAAAAAGGAGGAAAACATACTGATAACTATATTTTTCCAGCAGTTTTATATCCAGTAAACAAAGAAATGCGTGTATATCACGAAGAACAGTTTGGGCCAGTTGTTCCTGTACTTTCTTTCAAAGATATTAAAGAACCATTGAAAGATATGGCAGAATCAAACTACGGGCAGCAGGTAAGTTTATTTGGTAAAGATATAAAAACTCTTGCGCCGCTAATTGATGCTTTAGTTAACTTAGTTTGTAGAGTAAACCTCAACAGTTCTTGCCAAAGAGGGCCAGATGCTTTCCCTTTTACAGGAAGAAAAGATTCTGCCGTAGGAACTTTGAGTATTCCAGATGCTTTGCGTTCTTTCTCAATTCGTACGTTTGTAGCTTCAAAAGATATCGATTATAATAATGAGATTCTGCAGGAATTGCTTAACAGCAAAGAATCGAATTTTATTAACACCGATTATATTTTGTAGTCATCAAGGTTATATATTAATTGTAGATGCCGTCTATTCCTTTTGGTGATAGACGGTTTTTCTTTTTAAAGATGCTAAGTTTCTGAGATGCTAAGATTCTAAGTTTTTTTGTAAAAGTTTGATGTAAAATATAAAATAAAGTTTTTCTACATCTCACATTTCACTATTTACCTTTTACTATTCACATTAACAATTAATAATTAAATTTGTAACATTGTTTTAAAACAGCAGTCTTATATATCAAACAATTTAAAGACCTAAGAATTATTTATGAAAAAGAGATTTTTGCAATTTGCATTAATAGCATTCGTTCTTTTTGCCCAAGATACTATTGCTCAAGAGCTTTACATGCCTCGAAATATAAAAAAAGCCTATGAAAACGGAACACGTTCTAAAGACGGAAAACCAGGCGCAAACTATTGGCAGAACCGTGGAAAATATAATATGGAAATTTCAGTTGATCCGAAAACGAGATTGGTCAGCGGAACTGAAACCATTATTTACGAAAACAATAGCAAGGATACTTTAAGAAACTTAGTTATTCGTTTTGTAAACAACCTTCACAAGCCTTCTTCTCCAAGAGGAAGTGAAGTAAGCAACGATTTTTTAAGCGACGGATTAACGATTACTTCATTGAAAGTAGAAAATGAAGTGTATAAAGAAGATGCTAAAAACTGGGGAACTGTTGGAAATGTAAAATTGCAAAAACCAATTTTACCCAATTCAAAGACCACTATAAATATTCAATGGAATTATCCTTTGTCCAAAGAAAGCGGTAGAGAAGGCCAGATTGACGAAACGACATTTTTTGTAGCGTACAGTTATCCTCGCGTTTCAGTTTTTGACGATTACAATGGATGGGATAGATTACCGCATACAGATCGCCAAGAATTTTACAATGATTTCAACGATTATGTTTTTTCTGTAAAAGCACCAAAAAACTACGTGGTGTATGCAACTGGAGATTTATTAAATCCAGATGAGGTTTTGCAACCTGAATTTGCTTCACGCTTAAAAAAATCATACACAACAGATGAAATTCTGCACATTGCAAACGAGCAGGAAATGAAAAGCGGAATCGTAACAAAACAATACGATTGGAATGTCTGGAAATTTGAAGCTAAAAACATTACAGATGTTTGTTTTGGTTTAAGTGATCATTATTTATGGGATGCTAGCAGTGTTGTAGTCGATAAGAAAACAAATCGTCGAGCAAGCGTTCAGGCGGCTTATAATGTTAAGGGAACCGATTTTGTAAATTCGGTAAAAAACAATCAATATGCTTTAGATTGGTTTTCTAACAATTGGCCAGGAGTTCCGTATCCGTTTTCTAAAATGACGGCTTTCCAAGGTTTTGCCGATATGGAATATCCAATGATGTGTAATGATTCTGAAATGGGAGATCCTATTTTTGCACAGTTAGTACAAGATCACGAAGTAGCGCACACTTATTTTCCTTTTTACATGGGAATCAATGAAACGCGTTATGCCTTTATGGACGAAGGTTGGGCAACTACTTTTGAATATTTAATCGGAATTGCTGAACATGGTAAAGAAGCTGCCGATAAGTTTTATAAAGAATTTAGAGTGAAACATTATATAAACGATCGATCTTCAGAAGAAGATCAGCCCATTATAACAATGTCTACACAGGTTTCTGGTGCAGGTTATGGAAATAATTCTTATGGTAAAGCTTCTCTTTCTTATTTGGCTCTAAAAGATATGTTAGGAGATGAAATGTTCAAAAAAGCGCTTCATTTTTATATGGATACTTGGAACGGAAAACATCCTATTCCGTGGGATTATTTTAATTCATTTAATACAGCAACAGGAAAGAATTTGAATTGGTTTTTTAATAATTGGTTCTTTACTAACAATTACATAGATATTGCCATAAAAGGTCTTTCTGCCGATAAGAAAACCATAACAATAGAAAATATTGGAGGTTTTGCAATTCCTTTTGATGTTATTATTACTTACGCAGATAAGTCAAAAACAAATTTGCATCAAACGCCAGCGATTTGGGAGAAAAATCAAAAAACAGCTAGAATAATTTTGAAAAGCGCAAAAAAAATCGAAAAAATTGAGATTGATGGTGGAATATTTATGGATGCAACACCAGAGAGCAATGTTTTAAATGTTAAATAATTGAATTAAATTTAACTAAATAAATTAAAGCGTCACTTTGTTTTAGCAAAGTGACGCTTTTTGTTTAAAATAATTAAAAATATTCAAGTTGCAGAAAAACAGCATAAATATTTCTGGGAAAAATATTACGTTTGCCAAATACTAAAAATACCACCAAATCTAATGAAGAATACTTTTGTTCTGATTGCTTTGCTAAGCAGTCTCCAGTTTTTTGCGCAGAACGATCAAAAGACTGCATTTCAAAAAAACAAATATGAATTGGCTAATTCTTACTACAAAAAAGCCGATTTTGTAAAAGCTATTGATTTATTTTCTTTAGTAGCAAAGATTAAACCTGAAAATGAAATAGGAAAAGAAGCTATTAAAAAGGTAGACACCTTACGCGAACTTTTAAGAAAAGAAATTCTAAGTCAAGCAATTGGGACTTGGAAAAGAACAGGAAGTCAGCCAGTTTGGTCTGCGGCAACAACAGTTACTGCCAGTCAATCTACTTTTGACGAAGTGGTCGAAATTAAAGAAAATGAGATCTTGTTTTACGAGGTTGACAAAAAAACAAAAGTAAAGAAACTTCTCAGAACTGAAAATTTAGTTTATAATGATGCAAAAAGCACGGTCTCATTATTTTCAGAAATTATTCTTTCTGATGGAACAGTTTGGAACTGTAGTCTTAACGAAAAGTCAGATGTATTGCATGTTGTTAATGTAGCTGTTAAAACAGAAGAGGGAATAAAAAAGATACAAAGTGATAATGAGGAAAATTATTACGTTAAAATGTAAATGATATATAAAAAAAGGGAATCAATCGATTCCCTTTTTTTATGAGTTTTATAGAAATTTAAATCCAATGGAGAGATTGGTAACTCCAGTTTTAATTTCACTGCTAGAGGCATCTATATCACT
This sequence comes from Flavobacterium chungangensis, assembly GCF_042654045.1. Taxonomy (NCBI): domain Bacteria; kingdom Pseudomonadati; phylum Bacteroidota; class Flavobacteriia; order Flavobacteriales; family Flavobacteriaceae; genus Flavobacterium; species Flavobacterium chungangensis. The sequence continues at coordinate 176,821 of NZ_JBHSFY010000004.1, read as the reverse complement.
AAGTCCAGCAAGATATCTAACATCAAAAGTTAGTCTCCAGACATCGACTCCCACACCTCCAAGAATGCTATGATTATTTTTTTCTATAGCTATAGAATTGAGATTATTGCTGGTGCTTATGTCTGAATAATTTTTCCAGTTGTATCCCACAAAAAGCCTCACATTTCCGAGTTTTCCAAGCGGAATAATTTTAAGTCCTGCAATTAATGAAGCATCTGTTCCTGATAGTTTAAATTCGGTTTCTCCAACACCGTTTTGGTATACGCTAAAATTAGTTTGACCATATCCAAACTCGCCCTGAGCATAAAAAAGTGCAAGGTTTAATCGGCCAAATGCGGCAAATCCAATTCCTGTATTCGTATGATCGGAACTGAAATTTTTGGCATTGACAGAAGTAATGCTTGTAGAAAACTGCGGCCCGATTTGTATTAATTGTGCAAATCCATTGGCACAAATACATAAAAATGCTGTTAAAAGGAATTTTCTCATGACGGAATTTATTTGATTTTGGTACTATAAAAATAATCATAATACATTAGAATTGAATGATTTGTCTGATTTATTTTTCTGTAAAGTTTTGATAATTAATTAGATCGATATTTCTGGTTTGCTTTTTTCGATTAAATCAAAATGAATTAATTTTGAGACGCTTAAATAAATTCAAATGGAAGTTAAAAAAATAAACGCAAGTGATACTTGGCCAATAAGACACGAAGTAATGTGGCCAGACCAGCCTTTTGAGTTTGTACAGCTCGAAGAAGATAATTTAGGAGTTCATTTTGGAGTTTTTGAAGAAGATAAATTAGTTTCTATAGTTTCCTGTTTTATTGAAGGAAAAGAAATGCAGTTTAGAAAGCTGGCTACTTTAGAAGAATATCAAGGAAGAGGTATTGCTTCTTATCTCTTAAAATATATTTTAGAATTTGCAAAAACTAAGGATTTGCAAAAAGTTTGGTGTAATGCCCGAAGCAACAAAAAGTCTTTTTATGAAAAGATGGGACTTATAGATACTCATAAAACATTTGTCAAAGCTGGTCAGGAATTTACAATAATGGGAATTAAACTATAAAAAGTAATTTTTTTGTTTGTATAAATATTTGTTTTGTAGTTGTTTATATTGCGTTTTTTAAAACGGATGATACTTTTCTTCATCTAATCTTCATCTAAAAAGTTACCGAAAACGTTTTCATTTTATGGAACTGTTAAACCTTGTTAAAAATTCTTTTTTTGTTTTAATTCTTTTATTACTTTCGCACCGAAATGAGAAAGTTAATAGTATTTTTAGTATTCATGAATATGCTTCTGTTTGGCGGAGGCCAATATTTGAATGCAAATACTTTTGGCGCTCATACTCACCATCACCTACAAAAACATAGAGTTAAGTTTACTAATCAAGATCGCGGGACTTCAACAATTGAAGAAGCTACAGATATTGATTTGGAAGAAGATCTTGTTGGAGGTGAAGATGTTGATTTACTTACGAACAAATATTTTACTGCTTCGTATAGTTTGGTAGACGCTTTGTATCTGGCACTTTCAGATCAGTCTGCAGCGAATGATTCCAATCGTTTAAAAATTTCTACGCCTATATTCGGGCATTCAAATCCTATCTATATTACTCAACGAGTATTAAGAATTTGATTTTAAAGTATACATCGGTTACCTGAGTTTTGATCTCTGCGTATCTTGCTGTTGTATATTTTTTCTACTTCTGCTTATATAAAGTTAAGGTCTGGGCTAAGGCTGACTGATGCATTTTAACATCCAAAAGGAATTTTCATTCCAAAGCATTCAATCGCTTAATTTCCAAACTAAATCATGAAAAAAATCATTGTGTTCACAGGCTTAATGGCCTTGGTGTGCTTAACGAGCTGTACATCTAAAAAAGAAGAAAAAGAAGAAGTAGAAAAATTCACCGTTACTAATCCAGTAAGAATTGATACTTCATTTACAAAAGAATACGTTTCACAAATAAAATCGGTTCGTAATATCGAACTTCGTGCCCAAGAAAAAGGGTTTTTACAAAATATATATGTTGACGAAGGACAGTTTGTAAAAAAAGGACAGCTGTTGTTTAAAATTATGCCAAATATGTATCAGGCAGAATTATTAAAAGCACAGTCAGAACAAAAATCTGTAGAAATTGAATTGCAAAATTCAAAATTACTGGCAGATAAAAATATCGTTTCTAAAAACGAATTAAGTGTCGCTCAAGCAAAATTGCAATCTGCAAAAGCTGAGGTTGCGCTGGCAAAACTTCATTTATCATTCACAGAAATTAGAGCTCCGTTTGACGGAACGATCGACCGTATTCCTTTAAAACTAGGAAGTTTAATCGACGAGGGAGAATTGTTGACAAGTCTTTCAGATAACAGTCAGATGTTTGCTTATTTCAATGTTTCTGAGCCAGAATACATTAGTTACGAAACGAATATTAAAGACCGTGCAGATAACAAAGTGAATTTGGTTTTGGCTAACGGAGATATTTTTAAAGAAAAAGGAAATGTTGAGGTAATCGAAAGTGAATTCAACAACGAAACCGGAAACATTGCTTTTAGAGCAAGATTCCCTAATTCTGGAAAATTACTTAGAAATGGCGAAACAGGACAAGTTCAAATGAATGTTCCTCTTAAAAATGCTATTGTGATTCCGCAAAAAGCGACTTACGAAATTCAAGATAAAAAATATGTTTTTGTAGTTGGAAAAGACAATAAAGTAAGTTCTAGAGAAATCACTATTACTGGCGAAATCCCTGATTTGTATGTAATCAAAAGCGGTCTTACAGAAAATGATAAGATCTTGTTAGAAGGTGTTCAGAAAGTAAAAGAAAACGACAAAATTAAATTCGATTACGAATCTCCTAAAGAAGTAATCAATCATTTACGCTTAAAAGCAGAATAGTTTTTTGTTTTAATAGTTTCAAGTTTCAGGTTTCAAGTTGCATACTGAACCTGAAACTTGAAACCTGAAACTTGAAACATTTTAAACTTCAATAAGTTTAATCATTTAAAAAATATAAAAATGTTTAATAAATTTATTCAAAGACCTGTTCTGTCGATAGTAATATCGTTGATTATTGTCTTTTTGGGGGTATTGTCGGTTTTAAATTTACCAATTACACAATTCCCTACAATTTCACCTCCAATGGTGAATGTTACCGCAGATTATCCTGGATCTAACGGTGAATTGATGGTTAAGGCTGTTGTTATTCCTTTGGAAAGAGCCTTAAACGGAGTTCCAGGAATGAAATATATGGCTTCAGATGCCGGAAACGATGGTGAAGCTACAATCAAAGTGGTCTTTAACTTAGGAACAGATCCTAATCAGGCAGCAATTAACGTTCAAAACCGTGTGGCTTCGGTTACCAATAAACTTCCTCCTTTGGTAATTCGTGAGGGTATTAAAATCACTCGTGAGGTACCAAGTATGTTGATGTACGTGAATCTTTACAGTACAGACAAAAATACCGACATGAAGTTCTTATACAACTATGCCGATATCAACGTTCTTTCTGAATTGAAAAGGGTAAATGGTATTGGTTCTGGAGACATCTTAGGAACACGTGAATATGCAATGCGTATCTGGCTGAAACCAGACCGTATGTTGGCTTATAAAATTTCTGCAGATGAGGTAATGGAAGCATTATCTAGTCAGAGTTTGGAAGCTTCTCCAGGTAAAACGGGAGAAAGTTCTGGTAAACGTTCTCAAGCATTTGAATATGTATTGAAATATTCTGGACGTTTTACAACAAAAGAACAATACGAGAATATTGTAGTAAAAGCAAATCCAAACGGAGAGCTTTTAAGATTGAAAGATGTTGCTAAAGTTGAATTTGGTAGCTCGATGTATGATATCTATTCTAATTTGAATGGAAGACCATCTGCGGCGATTGTATTAAAACAATCTTTTGGAAGTAATGCGAATCAGGTTATTGAAGAAGTAAAAGCAAAACTGGAAAAAATCAAACAAAGATTCCCTAAAGGAATGGATTATGAAATTTCGTATGACGTTTCTAAATTCCTTGATGCTTCTATCGAAAAAGTAATTCATACTTTGGTTGAAGCCTTTATTCTGGTAGGTTTAGTAGTATTCCTTTTCTTAGGAGACTGGCGTTCTACGGTTATTCCTGCAATTGCAGTACCAGTATCTTTAGTAGGAACTTTTGTATTCATGACATTCTTTGATATATCATTGAACTTGATTACGTTATTCGCTTTAGTATTAGCAATTGGGGTCGTCGTCGATGATGCGATTGTGGTTATTGAAGCCGTTCACGCCAAGATGGAAGAGGAGCATCTCTCGCCATTTAAAGCGACTAAAAAAGCAATGCACGAAATTGCGGGGGCAATTATTGCAATTACTTTCTTGATGGCCGCGGTATTTATTCCTGTTGCATTTATGTCTGGTCCTGTGGGAGTATTCTACAGACAGTTCTCTGTAACTATGGCAACTGCGATTATCCTTTCGGGTATTGTGGCTTTAACATTGACACCGGCACTTTGTGCAATGATGTTAAAAAACAATCATGGCGTGCCTAAAAAGAAAACACCAGCCAATAGATTTATTGATGCTTTCAACGAAAAATTCAATTTAGCGCAAGGTAAATATCAGAACTTACTAGGCAAAATTGTTGACAGAAGAGTAGTTACCATTGTAGCGCTTCTTGGTTTCTGTGCTGGAACATGGATCATCAGTAGTAATGTTCCTTCAGGATTTATTCCGAATGAAGATCAGGGAATGTTTTACGCGGTAATCCAGACACCACCAGGATCTTCTTTAGAAAGAACAAATAATATTGCAGAACGAGTTCAGAAAATTGCTGAGGACATTGATGGAGTAAAATCGGTTTCTTCATTGGCAGGTTATGAAATTCTGTCTGAAGGTACTGGAGCTAACTCAGGGACGTGTTTGGTTAACTTGAAAGACTGGAGCGATAGAAAAGAATCTGTTTTGGAGATCATGCACGAAATGGAGGAAAAATGTAAAGATATTGCGGGGGCAAATATCGAGTTTTTCCAACCGCCTGCTGTACCTGGTTATGGTGCTGCCGGAGGATTTGAGCTTCGTTTGTTAGATAAAACTGGTTCTGTTGATTATAAGAGAATGGAACAGGTAAATAACGATTTTGTGGCTGAATTGAACAAACAGCCGGAACTATCAAACGTATTTAGTTTCTATAGCTCTAGTTTCCCTCAATACATGATGAAAGTCGACAATGACTTGGCACAGCAAAAAGGGGTTTCTATCGAAAACGCGATGAATACTTTGTCAACTCTTGTAGGAAGTAACTATGAGATCAGTTTTATCAAATTTGGTATCAACTATAAAGTAATCGTTCAGGCTTCGCCAGAATATCGTGCACAGCCAGATGATATCTTAAAATTATACGTAAAAAATGATCGTGATGAAATGGTGCCTTTTTCTGCTTTTATGAAATTAGAAAAAGTGTACGGACTTTCAGAAATCACACGTCATAATATGTATACCTCAACACAAATCAGTGGTTCGCCAGCTGCGGGTTATAGTTCTGGTACAGCGATTAAAGTAATTCAGCGAGTAGCTGCTGAAAAATTACCAAGAGGATATGACATTGACTGGGCTGGTATTTCTGCCGATGAGGTGGCTCAGGGTAATCAGGCAATTTGGGTATTCTTAATCTGTTTAGGATTCGTTTACTTGGTATTAGCGGCACAGTACGAAAGTTTTATTCTGCCATTGTCAGTAATTCTTTCTTTGCCAGCGGGTATTTTTGGAGCTTTCCTTTTATTGAAATTAACAGGATTAGAAAACAATATTTATGCACAGGTTGCTATGGTAATGCTTATCGGATTATTAGGTAAGAATGCCGTGTTGATTGTAGAGTTTGCGATCCAAAGACATGCAGTCGGTAAGTCAGTTTTAGATGCTGCAATGGAAGGGGCAAAAGCAAGGTTCCGTCCGATTTTGATGACTTCGTTTGCTTTTATCGCGGGTTTATTACCGCTTGCTTTTGCAACGGGTCCTGGTAAAATTGGAAACAGAACCATTGGTACTGCAGCCGCTGGAGGTATGCTTATCGGAACCATTTGTGGTGTATTTGTAATTCCAGGCTTGTATTTCATATTTGCTAAAATTGCTGAGAAACACAAATTGGTAAAACATGAAGAAGAAAATCCATTAACAGAAGAAATTGACAACAATCATGTATAAAGTTAAATCATATCAATATAGTATTGCTTTGGCTGTATGTCTAGCAGTTGCAGGGTGTAAAACCCCTGCACCTGAGGCAGCAGTGACTACCAGTACACCAGTTCCAGAATCGTTTGGCTCAACAGTTCAGACTCAGGATGCAAACAGCAATACGGCAGCATTAAACTGGAAAGATTATTTTAAAGATCAGAATCTAGTTGATTTAATAGATACGGCTCTTAAAAACAATCAGGAATTAAATATCACTTTGCAGGAAATTGAAATAGCAAAAAATGATATTCGCGTTAAAAAAGGACTTTTATTGCCAACTGCAGGCTTGCGTGCCGGAGCTGGAGTAGAAAAAGTGGGTAGATATACCAGTCAAGGTGCGGGTGATGCTACTACAGAGATTAAACCAGGGGTAGAAACTCCAGATCCGCTTGGAGATTTTACGATTTCGGCTTATGCAAACTGGGAAGTAGATATTTGGAAAAAACTGCGTAATTCTAAAAAAGCAGCTTTAAACAGATATTTGGCTACAGTAGAAGGTAAAAACTTTGTAATTACAAACCTCATCGCCGAAGTTGCTGATTCGTATTATGAATTACTAGCTTTAGACAATCAGTTGGATATTGTAAAACAAACCATCAAATTGCAGACTAACGCTTTAGAAATTGTAAAAGTTCAAAAACAGGCTGCAAGAGCAACAGAATTGGGAGTTAAGAAATTCGAAGCTGAGGTTTTAACTTCGCAAAGTATGGAGTTTGATATTTTGCAGCAGATAAAAGAAACTGAGAATAAAATCAACTTTTTGTTGGGGAGATATCCTCAGGAAGTAAAAAGAACAAACAGCACTAATTTCTTAAGTTTATTGCCAGCTTCTGTAAGTTCTGGAATTCCGTCTCAATTGTTACAAAATCGTCCAGATGTTAAACAAGCAGAATTAGAATTGGTAGCGGCAAAATTAGATGTAAAAGTGGCTCGCGCTGAGTTTTACCCGTCTTTGGATATTACGGCAGCGATAGGAGTACAGGCTTTCAAACCTTCTTATTTGTTTACTATGCCAGAATCTCTTCTATACTCATTAGCTGGAGATCTTGTAGCGCCTTTGATTAACAGAAATGCGATCAAAGCAGAGTTTGCAAGTGCCAATGCAAGACAGATTCAGGCATTGTACAATTACGATCGCACAGTTTTAAATGCGTATCTAGAAGTTTCAAACCAAATGTCTAAGATCGAGAATCTTCAAAAAGGATACGATCTTAAATCGAAACAAGTTGATGCTTTAAATACTTCGATTGATGTGTCAAACGATTTGTTTAAATCGGCTCGAGTAGATTATTTTGAGGTTTTGATGACGCAGAGAGACGCATTAGAAGCGAAATTAGAATTAATTGATACTAAAAAAGAACAGTTGAATGCTGCGGTTCATGTCTATAGAGACTTGGGCGGCGGATGGAAATAATATTGCCAATTAATTTGTAGAAAGAAAGCCTTTTGGGAATAAAATCCCGAAAGGCTTTTTTTGTAAGAAAATTATCTTATATTTGCATTTCACTGTTCTGAAAAAAAGTGACCATAAACCTCGGAAGCTATTATTTAGTTTTCGGGGTTTTTTTATGCTTTTTAAATTTTTACCCATTGTTAAATTTTAATATTTTTCTTACTTATATAAACGGTCTTATTATATTTACAATATAATTATGTAATATTTTATTTACTTAAATACCACTTCTCATTTATTGATTAAGGTTATAAAATCTACAAAAGCCTGTAAAATAATCAATAACCTTTTAGATATGAGTTTTTTAGCAAAATTAGAATTAGACAATGAAGTGTTTAATGTTTTAGAATTTGATGTTCATTTTACCCAGAATGTCGATAACAACGGAAAACCGGCCAACAAGACAAAGGGCGGACAGATAAAACTTGTAATAGAAACCACACAGACGGATCTGTTTTCAGACTGGATGGTATCTCAGACCAGTGTAAAAGACGGAAAAGTCATTTTTTATCGCAGAGACGCTATGAGCACCATGAAAAATGTAACCTTTAAAAAGGCCTTCTGCATATCGTTTCATAAGAGTTTTAGAAGTGAAGGATCAGTTCCTATGGTTACTGAGATTTTGATTTCATCAAACGAAGTAAAAATTGGGAATACAATTTTTGAAAACAATTGGAAAAACTCATAGCTCTTTTAAAAAACAACTAGTATGGCATTGCAAACAATTACGAATATTAAAATTGGCGAAATAAGAATTGCTAATTTCAACAAATTAGAAGTTTTTCAGACGATTCACGACCACCACACTTTTTCCTTCGAAGTAAGACAAGATTTATTAGTAGAAGAATTTAAAAGTGTGATGCCTTTTTCCCAAAAGTTATACGGAGAAAAAATAAGCATAGAAATAAAACCTATAGAGGGTCTGGAAGATCTTATTATTGGAGCAGATTCTAAAGATTACATCATGCAGTTTTACGGCATAGTAACCGAAGTTAAACTGCAAAAATCCCGTATTAAAGACGTAGAAGAAACCATCGTAATAAAAGGAAAGAGTACTACAATACTTTTAGAAAACGGACCCGAATGCAATTCGTTCACCAACATGTCTCTGAATGATATTGTAAAAAAAGTAAAATCAGACTGTGACATTGATATCGATGTAAGACCATTTTATTTAGACAACCTGCCTTACACTGTGCAGTATAACGAAAGCAATTTTGCTTTTCTAAATCGTTTGGCCAAAAGAAATGGGCATTGGTTCTATTATAACGGAAGAACAGCCATTTTTGGAAGTCCGGGCGGTGTGGGTGCAACGCCAAAATTAATGTATGGAATAAACATGCAGGATTTTTATTATACCCTAAAACTTATCCCTGCACTGTTTAAAGTAATAGAAAACGATAACAATGACGGCCAGTATAAAACTGATGAAACTTTAAAATACAGAAAAGAAGCCGATGGTTTCCATCAAAACTTTTTAAACAGGTCTAATGAAGTTTTTAATAGAGAAACCATTATACAGTTAAACCAGACTCCTGTGGGCGGATCTGGAAGGCGATCTTCAGAAGAATATGCCAAAAACAAAATGCGATCTGTTTTGAGCGGTTTAGTAGAAATAAAAGCTTCAAGCGAAGTTCCAGGAATTACTATAGGAAATGAAGTAAGAGTAACAGGTGTCGACATGCAGTTAGAAAGTTCTTACCGCGTTACTCAGATAACACATATCTGCGATGACGGAGGCGGTTACGAAAACCATTTTACAGCTGTAAATTTTAACGGTTCTGTGTTTTCTCCCGAAACAGATCCAGATTTAGTGCCATTCTGCAAAAGCCAGACCGCCATTGTAACCGCCAACGCAGATCCTGACGGACTCAGCGGTATACAGGTACAGATGCCGTGGCAGGCAGCCAAAGGCGAAACCACACCCTATATTCCTTTAATTCAAAAATACGGAGGCGATGCCAGAGGCTCTCATATCATACCTGAAATTGGCGATACCGTTTTTGTAGACTTTCAGGGCAATAATGCCGAACTGCCGATTGTATTGGGAACTATGACCAGCAGAAAGGAAAAAAGTAGTTATAGTACGCCTAATAATGATATAAAGGCAGTAATGCATAGCCGAAGCGGAAACAGAATTATAAATGACGATGCTACTGGAGATATTACAATTGAAAGCCAAAAAGGGCAAACCATTGCAGTCGTACATGGTGATGGCAATATTAGGTTTAAAGCTCCAAAAAATATAGAATTGGAAGCTGGTGAGGATATTATCTTAAATGCAGGTAAAAATATGAGTACCAATGTTGGGCTTAATAAAACCAATACAATTGGAGGAAGCTTTACAGAAAAAATTACAGGTTCAAAATCCCTTACAATAGGGATCGATTTCGTACTTACTGTTATGGGAAGCGTACGTGAATGGATAAAAGGAAACAAAGAAACTGAAAGTAAAGATATCAAAAAACGCGCTAAAGAAATATTTATAAATAGTACCGAAGAAAATATTACGATGCTTGGTGCTAAAAATGTAAATAACTATAGTGGTGAAACCTCTAAAAACGGATAATCATGAGTATCATAAGTATTATAGAAGGAACACTAACCGAAACGGCTACTGGCAATATAGAAATACATGCTACTGAAGGAGATCTTACAATAGCAGCAGCCAAACATAACAGACAGTACGGAGAAGAAGGTATGAATTATCATAATTATGAGCCACTTCATCCTAATGATTCAATGTCTGATGAAAAAATCGTGCGATTGAACCTATTTTTTGATGGAACACAAAACAATAAAACCAATACAGAAGCAGGAAAAGAACATGAAAACTCCAACCACCTGGATGACAGCTATACCAATGATTATTCTAATGTAGCGCGCGGTTATGATGCGGTAGACCCAAATAAAGAAAATCAGGTATCCATTTATATAGAAGGAATTGGTACAGAAGATTTAGAAAGTGAAACTACTTTTTTTGGAAATATGCCCGACAACTCAGGAATTCCTCTGGGTGAAGGTGATCGCGGGGTTAAAGCCAAAGTAACCAAAGCCTGTTTTTTAGCTAGTGAAAAATTACAGAAGTATGGCGGAAAGGAGATGGTGCTTGAGGTAAATGTATATGGTTTTAGCCGAGGAGCAACGGCTGCCAGACATTTTCTACATGTGGCCACCACACCTGCTAAAGCTCACACACCAATGTTCAGTAATGATGCAACTGTTATGCCTCCATATGGACTGAAAGGAGCGACTTATGCTAAAACAGAAAAAAAAGATGCGCTGGTAAAAAAGCATGGTTTTTTTGGAGCCTGTCTCGCAGCTCAGGGATTTACTCCTAATGAAATTATTTTCAGATTTGTTGGCTTATATGATACTGTTGCCGCTTATGGGGTAGACCATCGAGGCAAAGAAGTTTTTGGTGTCAGCATTATTGATAACGATACCAAACAGTTAGGATTAGATGCCGTAAAAAATGCTTCTTTTGTATTGCAGTTTGCGGCCGATGATGAGCATCGCGATAATTTTGATTTAACGAACATTGACAGTGCCGGAATAGACGGATTAGAAATTACATTACCGGGAGTTCATTCTGATATTGGAGGCTGTTATGTAGAAAATGATTCTGAAAGAGTAGATCTTTTTTATGAACCTTATTTTAATCGGGAATGCGAAAAATTTAAACAAATATTGATTGAGGAAGGCTGGTATAGTCCTGATCAATTGCATATTATTCATTCGTACACTAAAGATTTTACCCAAAAAGTACCAGAAGAGTACAATGATAATCCCGTAGGATATTATGGTTTGGTAGGTATAAAAAAAGCAGTTCACAGAACGTATGATAAAGTCGCACTCAATCGAATGTTTCATTACTCCAAACAATTTGATGTGTTTTATTTTGAAACTTTAGTTATTAGACATAAAATACAAGAACCATTTTTAATGGAAGTAGACAAACAGTTAGTGCATTATATCAATACCTGTACGCATGTAAGAAATCAATATGTTAAACGATTTAATGTGGGTGAAAATGTTGAAAAAGAATATTTAGCCGAAGTAAAAAAAATACATTATAAGGATTTTATTCATACAAATGATTTAAAGACACTTAGAAGAGATTACCTGCACTGGTCTGCCAGTGCAACTAAATTTGGATTGGGCCCCAGACTAGGAGGTATAAAAAAAGCAACCGAAAGAACCCGTAACATACAATATGGATAGACTAATTAAAATTGCAGTCAGTATAGTGTTCTTATTATTGTTTATTCAAATAATACAATGCCAGATGAAAAAAAACTTACCCGAGTTTGGTGTAGAAATATCTTCACCAGCAACAAAATATAGAATAGAGCCAATTTATGATACCATAAAGACACTTGAAGGCGTTTCTGCAGGTCTGCCTTATGGAGGTTCGTCCGGTCAATGGGGAGATTCAGGAAAAACATGGACAGCACAACGCGGCACTCCTATTGGGGCAGATATCACTTATTATTCAGGATACGAAGATGTTTTTTATCGTTTAAATGTTGATTTTCCAATAGATACTATTAAGGATTATATGGAAAGAGCTTATGCCAGAATAGATGATCAAAACGTAGAAACAGAGGAATATAAAAGACTAGGCAGGGGACACGAATCTTCTAGCGGAAAATCGTATGACAGTTTCAGCAATCTTGTTTTTGGTTTTGCTCCAAAGGGTATGGTCGTAGTATGGCTCAATTTTGGCATTACGCGTATCGAGCTAGGAAGATATCAGGCTAGATTAATTACGGACAATGCTATTCTTCAAAAAATTAGTAAAAAACATTTAGCAATGTATGGAATAACTCCAGAAAGGTTCGAAGAGGAAAAAATAGAACTTAAAATACCTGACGCCACTCCTGAAAAATGGGATAATTATCGCAGTCGCTACCATTGGCGTCCCGCAGTGATTACAGAAAATCCCAAAACTGAACTCATACAAATTAAAACTTCGTTTTACAATGGCGAAATAGAATGCATGCTTCGCCCTTGGTTAATTGATCCTCTTTACAAAGAAAGAGCAGTTCCGTCAGAAATTAATGTAGTCTGGATGACAGGCAAAAAAGACGAAGAAAAAAAGCAGGCTTATCTCTATTTTAATTGGGAAAAAGTAAATGAAGTTTTTAAAAAATCAGGAGGAAAAATTGATTTACAGATCAAAATCTCCAAAGAAAATAACATAGAATTGATGCTCAATGGCCAGCCCTTTGAAGCAGACAGTATTAGAGTATTCGACTGGTCATCCAGTATGCTGGATGGAATGATGTATAAAAATGTAAAATAAAAATGTAAAATAAAAATGAAGAAGGCATTGCAAAATAGATTGCTCAAAATTGTAACCAGTATAGTGTTCTTATTATTGTTTATTCAAATAATACAATGCCAGATGAAAAAAAACTTACCAGAATTTTATGTAGAGATATCTGCTCCAGATAATAAATACAGAATCACTCCTATTTACGATATTATAAAAACTTTAGAAGGAGTTTATGCAGGTCTGCCTTATGGGAGCTCTTCTGGAAGATGGGGTGATTCAGGTTCTACATGGACAGCACAACGCGGAACTCCCATTGGAGCGGATATAACTTATTATTCCCGCTATGAAGATGTTTTTTATCGTTTAAATGTCGATTTTCCTATAGATACTATTAAGGATTATATGGAAAGAGCCTATGCGAGAATAGATGATGAAAACGGAGAAACACAGGAATATAAAAAACTGGGTCGAGGTCACAAATCTTCGAGCGGAAACTCGTACGACAGTTTCAGCAATCTTGTTTTTGGTTTTGCTCCAAAAGGTATGGTGGTGGTATGGTTCAATTTTGGCATTACGCGTATCGAGCTAGGCAGATATCAGGCAGAGATACTATCAGATACAGTAATTATTGAAAAAATAAAGAAAAAATATTTAAAGAAATATAGTTTAACTTCTGAAAGATATGATGAAGCGGCTAAAGAATATTTTCTTACAGATGCAAGCCCTCAAAAATGGGACAATTATCGTAGCCGTCATCATTGGCGCCCGATAGTGATTTCAGAAAATCCTAAAACGGAACTTATACAAATTCAAACTTCGTTTTACAATGGCGAAATAGAATGCATGCTTCGACCGTGGGTAATTGATCCTGTTTATAAAGAAAGAGCAGTTCCGTCAGAAATTAATGTAGTCTGGATGACAGGCAAAAAAGACGAAGATAAAAAACAGGCTTACCTCTATTTTAATTGGGAAAAAGTAAACGAAGTTTTTAAAAAATCAGGTAGTAAAATTGATCTGCAGATCAAAATCTCGAAAGAAAACAATGTAGAATTGATGCTCAATGGCCAGCCTTTTGAAGCTGAAAGCATAAGAGTATTTGATTGGTCACCCAGCATGTTGAGGGGAATGATGTATAAAAATTTGAAATAAAAATGAAGAAGGCATTGCAAAATAGATTGCTCAAAATTGCAGTCAGTATAGTGTTCTTATTATTGTTTATTCAAATAATACAATGCCAGATGAAAAAAAACTTACCCGAGTTTGGTGTAGAAATATCTTCACCAGCAACAAAATATAGAATAGAGCCAATTTATGATACCATAAAGACACTTGAAGGCGTTTCTGCAGGTCTGCCTTATGGAGGTTCGTCCGGTCAATGGGGAGATTCAGGAAAAACATGGACAGCACAACGCGGCACTCCTATTGGGGCAGATATCACTTATTATTCAGGATACGAAGATGTTTTTTATCGTTTAAATGTTGATTTTCCAATAGATACTATTAAGGATTATATGGAAAGAGCTTATGCCAGAATAGATGATCAAAACGTAGAAACAGAGGAATATAAAAGACTAGGCAGGGGACACGAATCTTCTAGCGGAAAATCGTATGACAGTTTCAGCAATCTTGTTTTTGGTTTTGCTCCAAAGGGTATGGTCGTAGTATGGCTCAATTTTGGCATTACGCGTATCGAGCTAGGAAGATATCAGGCTAGATTAATTACGGACAATGCTATTCTTCAAAAAATTAGTAAAAAACATTTAGCAATGTATGGAATAACTCCAGAAAGGTTCGAAGAGGAAAAAATAGAACTTAAAATACCTGACGCCACTCCTGAAAAATGGGATAATTATCGCAGTCGCTACCATTGGCGTCCCGCAGTGATTACAGAAAATCCCAAAACTGAACTCATACAAATTAAAACTTCGTTTTACAATGGCGAAATAGAATGCATGCTTCGCCCTTGGTTAATTGATCCTCTTTACAAAGAAAGAGCAGTTCCGTCAGAAATTAATGTAGTCTGGATGACAGGCAAAAAAGACGAAGAAAAAAAGCAGGCTTATCTCTATTTTAATTGGGAAAAAGTAAACGAAGTTTTTAAAAAATCAGGTGGTAAAATCGATCTGCAGATCAAAATCTCGAAAGAAAACAATGTAGAATTGATGCTCAATGGCCAGCCCTTTGAAGCTGAAAGCATAAGAGTATTTGACTGGTCACCCAGCATGTTGAGCGGAATGATGTATAAAAATATAAAGTAGAGATATAAAAAAGTAATTTGGAATAAATGGGTAAAGATAATATGCACCTGAACTTAATTATGATTTATTTAAATTAAAAATTTTATAGAAGATATTATGAATAGACATATATTGATTGTGTTCATTATTTTCGGTTTTATAAGCTGTAATAATGCACAAAATAATAGATTGCCAGAAGAATATAAAGATTATAAGTCCTTAGATTCGATAAAAATCAAAGATACAATACAGTTTGGAAATCATTATTTGAAATTATTGTTTAAAAGCTTCGATCCGATTGAAGTAGTATTGTTGCCATCAAAGGAATTAATTGTAATCACAACGAATAAAAAAGAAGGTTCTGATATTATAAAAAACTTTTTTAAATTAGATAAAAAAGGTGAGATTATAGATAGCATATCATTTGTTGAGAACTACGAAAAGGGAAAAGAAGAACTGCTAAATAACTATATAGTTAACAAAAAGCAAAAAAATTTTACAACTTGGCCATTAGACGGAAAAAAAAATAAGGTAAAATTTATTTTACAAAATGAGAGTATGAACGCAGATCGCGTTACTGAAAAAAAAATGGTGGATGAGATATTCAATAAAGCACAATTTAGAATAATTGATTATGATTTTGATTACGTTGAATCTAAAGATGATTCAAAAGGTTTAAAAAAACAAAATGATAAAATAGAACCTGTAATTATAGAATTAAATAGAACAGTATACATAATTGTTTATTTAATGAATGGCCAATGGTTTAACTACTACACGTTTACAGATATTTCAAAACGAATTTCGCTGGACGAACTATTAAGTTCAAGAGAAGGCTCCAACACCTTATTCAAAAAATATAATAAAGCTGAAAAAGATTGGGAAATAGTGGTAAATAAAAATATAGCTTATAAATACTTTCATAAAATTAAGAATCAAAAAATAACAATCCCAGGCGGAGGTAATACTTCTTATCAATCTAATTGGTGGAAAGGTCAATTATTTTCAAATGTCGTGGTTAGTAATGATACTCTTAAAATATATGATTCATTATTTCTTGATGAAAACTGGCCATCAAAAACACCTATAATTATTAATAAAAAACAAATAGGTTCTTTACATAGAGGCGAAAGAGAATATTTTGAATCGTTAATGTATTATTTAAATAAATCTTTAAATTATAGTTTATTTACCAATGATGAAAAAAAACTATATGTAATTAGAGAGAAAGATTCAATAAAGTAATCCGATAGCACGGATTTGCAATCCGTGCCCGCAAAGATTGGTTTTCAATTTTAAGTAAAAACAAAACCCTGCAAAAATCAATTTGCAGGGTTTTTAATTTTATTGAAATAATTTATCTATTATTAGCGCAAGCCTTATAAATCTGCTTTTCTGAAAATGGCGATAAGGCTTCGGCTAGATTTCGGCTTGTTCTTAAACAGCTCAGTATTTTTTGCCTTAAGTTGATATCGTCGCCAAATTCTGTATGCATGAGGAGCTCGAAGATTTCCTGCAAATACATAGGCTGTTCTTTGTAATCACCCTCAAACAATTCGTCTGAAAGGAAATTAATTACGGATGGCATTACATCACGATGTGTTGGTTTTTGATTTTCTTTTAGCATAATCGAAAATATTAGACACACGAAACCCTCGCTTTAGATGTGCTAAAATACCCGAATAGGATAGATTTACCATTGTTTCCGCAGGTACATCATGGCGAGGGAATCGCTTATGTTAACTTATAAAGTTTTTAGGATGATATCCTAGGTATTTTAGCAAAGCAAAGATATGCTTTTATTTTTAAAAGAAAGAAAAAACTTACTTTTTTGCTTTTTTTTGATTTTGACGCTGAATTTAGGCTTAAAACAAAGATAGAAAATATTATTTGTGGTTGAGTTGCGTCCTAATTTTGATTAGAATTCATGTCTATAAAGACTTGGACGGCGGATGGAAATAATATTGCCAATTAATTTGTAGAGAAAAAGCCTTTTAAGATCACTCTTAAAAGGCTTTTTATTATTTATAAAATAGTCAAACTAGTATTTTTATACGGCTTTAAAATTTCCTCATCTGGAGAAACATTGGTTACCAAGACATCGATATCTTTTATTGGACAGACAAAATAAGGTTCGGCGGTTTCTACTTTTTCGATAGAACTTAAAGCAATAACAAAGTTGGAGTTCTTAATCATATTTTTTTTCAGCATAGAATCGTCGTATAAAATTCCTGTAATTCCTCTTTCATGATGAATACTGCAGATTCCTAAAATGAAGATATCTGCTCTAAAATTCCTAAAGAAATCAATTGTTTCAATACTCGAAGTGGCAAAAGAAGTTTTACACATTTTACCGCCTGCAAAAATTAAATCAATATTGGGTAAATCTTCAACCAACGAAGCTATGGGAAAACTATTGGTAATAACCGTCAATTTTAAATCGTAAGGAAAGCTTGCTACCAAAGCTAGAGAAGTGGTTCCGCCGTCAATAAAAACAACTTGCCCGTCTTTTAAATACGAAATAGCTTTTTGAGCGATAATTTTTTTGTTTTCGATATCGTGTTTTTCTCTTTTTCTATAATGAAGCGGAATCGGAGAAGGAGCTACCGCCCCACCGCGAACTGCTTTTAAAAGTCCTTGATCTGAAAGCTCTTTCAAATCACGTCTGATTGTATCTTCAGAAACACTCAAATATTCGCTTAATTCTACCGAAGTTACACGATGTTCTTTAGATAAATATTCTAAAATGGTTTGTTGGCGTTCTTCCTTTCTCATTTTGTTTTGCGGTTTTATATTGCAAAAATAAATAAAAAATTGCAATATTTTGCTGTTTATTGCAATTTTTGCATAATTTAGCAGCAAAATAAAATTACAAATGAAAAAGAAATCAATCGCAATCGACATGGATGGCGTGCTTGCTGATGTAGAGGCACACCTAATCACTTACTTCGAAAGAGATTTCGGAATAACAATTTTAAGAGAAGATATTCAAGGTTTGACAGAAGAAGAAGCTTTTCACGGTCGTGAGAAAGTGATGAGCGTTTTAAACTCTAAAGATTTTTTTAGGACATTGCCAGTAATAGAAGATGCTGTAGAAAGTTTAAAACTATTACAGGAGAATTTTGAGGTTTATATTGTTTCTGCGGCGACCGAATTTCCGCTTTCGTTGAACGAAAAAATAGAATGGCTTGCAGAACATTTTCCTTTTATCAATTGGCAGAACATTGTTTTATGTGGAAGCAAAAGCATTATCAATACCGATTATTTAATCGATGATCATCCAAAGAATTTAGATTTTTGCATGGGTAAGCCTATTATGTTTACAGCATTTCATAATGCCAAAAAAGAGAATTATTTGAGAGTAAATAATTGGAAAGAAGCTGTTGCTGTTTTGAAAGAAGCAGTTTAACGCAAGGTAATTTTAAAAATTACTTGTTTTTTGAAGAAAAAGCCTTTCAGGAATCTTCTGAAAGGCTTTTGTTTACTTAGGTATTGCTATTTTAGCTTTAAATCCGTTTTGGGGTTCTGTTTCAAATTCGATGGTTCCTTTGACGGTCTGAATTCGATGTTCCATGTTTTGAAGCCCATTTTTAGAAATCTTTGTTTTCTCACAGCCAATTCCGTTATCGGTATAATTTATCAGAATTGATTTCTGATCGCTGTCAAATTTTATCACGACCAGACTTGCTTTACTATGCTTTTTCATGTTCACCATTAATTCCTGCAGCACTCTTCCAATAGTGATTTTCTTTATCTCGTCGACCTCTTCCCAATTTACACTTTCTAAATTAGTGGCAATAATGTTTCTCTCAGCTGTGTTGTAGGCAGAAAGCATTTCTTTTATGCTTTTGGTAAAGTCTTTGCCTGTTTCAATCTTATTGTTTTCTTTTGAAATTCCTCTCACGCGGCCATAAATGTCATCCAATTTCTGTAGAAGATTCTCTTTGGTATTTTCTGCAGCCAAAGGCTGAGATTCGGCAAAAGCAATTACTTGGAACACATCATTGGCCAATTCGTCATGGATTTTTTTAGAAATTCTGGTTTCTGTATCGTACGAACTTTTAAACTCGATAGCCTTGTTTTTGTTTTTATAATAGCGGATTAAAATTGCAATTAGGATGACTAAAAACACAAATACAATTACGAATACAATTCGAAGATATTTGGCCTTTTGAAGTGATAATTGATTTTCTGCTTTTTCTAAGCGCAGTTTTTCATTTTCGTCTTTTTCCTTTTTCGCATCGTACTTAATTTTCGCAGATTTATTTTTAAAATTATTTCTGACTTTAATGATGCTGTCGTTTAGTGTAAAGTACTTTTGCGTGTATCTGGGAGTGTTAGAAGTGTTATCATTTGAAATTAAAATTTGCAAGGCTTCTAATCTTTCATCAACACTATTATGCTTAGTGGCAGCATTATAAGCTAAAAGAGCATTTTCATCTGATTTGTTCAGATCTTTTTTAGAATAATAATCCGCGAGGTGAAGATAACTTTCGATACTTCCATAAGTATCCTGATTATTAATTCTGATTTTTAGGCCTTCAGTCATTAATGAAAACCCTTTGTCTTTCATCCCATTCTTAAAATAAGCATAGCCTAAATTATCGAGTCGTATAGATTTGGTTATTAGTTGCTCTTTATCATTTAGTTTTTTACTTGAAAGAGATTTTAGAAGTAATTCTAAAATAGCGATTGCTTCATTATATTTTTTTTGCTGAATGTACACTGCAGCAATATTTTGTATTGGAATTTGTTTTGAAATAGGATCTGTATATTCATTGTATGCTTTTTTATAATAAAATATGGCATCATCATAAAGAGAAAGTTCTTTGTCTGCAATACCCAACATATTATTTATCCAGCCATAATAATTTTTATTTTCTTTAATATAGGGCAGTGCTTCAGTCATAACCTCCTTACTGCCATAATAATCTCCATTTGTTTGATGAATATCTGCAATTTTTATAAGAATATATCCAATATTGGCACTGTCTTTTAAGACTTCATAGAGTTTCTTTGATTCGTTAAACTGGTTAAAAGACGTATTAAAGTTTTGTTTGTCATAACTTTCGATTGCTTTATCTCGCAAAGCAAGCGCTTCTTTTCGTATATCTTCTGTCTGTGGATTAAGTGGCTTTTTTTCCTTGCATGAAAAAAGAAAAAGAAGTAGAATGAAATAAAAAAACGGGGATCGTAACATGCAAATTTACTTTCCCCGAAAATAGTAAATTAATTATATATTTTATTGTTTGCTTATTTAGGGATTGCTATTTTAGCTTTAAAACCGTTTTGAGGTTCTGTTTCAAATTCGATGGTTCCTTTGACAGTCTGAATGCGGTGCTCCATATTTTGAAGCCCATTTTTAGAAATCTTTGTTTTCTCACAGCCAATTCCGTTATCGGTATAGTTTATCAGAATTGATTTCTGATCGCTGTCAAATTTTATCACGACCAGACTTGCTTTGCTGTGCTTTTTCATGTTCACCATTAATTCCTGTAAAACTCTTCCAATCGTGATTTTCTTTATCTCGTCGACATCTTCCCAATTTACACTTTCTAAATTAGTGGCAATAATGTTTCTCTCAGCTGTATTGTAGGCAGAAAGCATTTCTTTTATGCTTTTGGTAAAGTCTTTGCCCGTTTCAATCTTATTGTTTTCTTTTGAAATTCCTCTTACGCGGCCATAAATGTCATCCAATTTCTGTAGAAGATTCTCTTTGGTGTTTTCTGCAGCCAATGGCTGAGATTCGGCAAAAGCAATTACTTGGAATACATCATTGGCCAATTCGTCATGGATTTTTTTAGAAATTCTGGTTTCTGTGTCGTACGAACTTTTAAACTCGATAGCCTTGTTTTTGTTTTTATAATAGCGGATTAAAATTGCAATTAGGATGACTAAAAAGACAAATACAATTACGAATACAATTCGAAGATATTTGGCCTTTTGAAGTGATAATTGATTTTCTGCTTTTTCTAAGCGCAGTTTTTCATTTTCGTCTTTTTCTTTCTTCGCATCGTATTTAATTTTAGCAGATTTATTTTTGAAATTATTTCTAACCTTAATAATACTGTCGTTTAAGGTAAAATATTGTTGTACGTATTTACTAGTATTTGGGCTGTGGTCATTTGAAACAAGTATTTGAAGCGCTTCTAATCTTTCATCCACACTATTCAATTTTGTAGAAATTTTGTAAGCTAAGAGAGCATTTTCATCTGATTTTTGAAGATTTTTTTTAGAGTAATAGTCTGCAAGGTGGAGATAACTTTCAATGCTGCCATAAGTATCTTTGATTTCATTTCTTAATTTTAGACCTTCAATCATTAAGTAAAGTCCCTTTTCGTGTAATCCAATTTTAAAATAGGCATATCCTAAATTGTCTTGTGTTCTGGCTTTAGAACGTGCTTTAGATTTCTTTTCTAAAAATTTCTGATTTAAAATGAATTCTAGAATGATAATTGCCTTATCATATTTTTTTTGATGGATATAAACCGCTGCAATATTGCTTAATGGGATGTGTTTATCTTCAAGATCTTTGGAATCTTTGACAGATTCCTTATAGTAAAAAATAGCATCGTCGTAAAGAGAAAGTTCTTTATCTGCAATGCCTAATGTATTATTTATACAGCTAATATAATCCTTACTTTTTTTAGCATAAGGTAATGCCTCTGTAACGGTTTCTTTACTACCATAATAGTCTCCGTTGATTTGTTGAATAGCAGCCATTTGAATTAATATATATGAAATATTGGCACTATCTTTTAAATTTTCAAAGAGAACTTTTGATTTATTAAACTCATAAAAAGCAGTATTGAAATTTTGTTTTATATAATTTTCATCTGCCTTTTCTCGTAAATCAAGGGCTTTTTGTCGTAAAGTTTCCGTATTAGAATAAACAGTCTTTTTTTCCTCGCAGGAAAAGAGAAAAAGAAATATAATAAAATAAAAAAACGGGGACCGTAACATACAAATTTACTTTCCCCGAAAATAACAATAATAAATTAGATACTAAAAAATATATAATTAGCAATTTTATGGTTTTCCTGGTCCTTTTGGACCGTCACCAGGTCCGTCTGGATCTTCTCCATCACCACCAATAGATAGATTAGCACTCTTTTCAACTTTCTTTTTAGGTTGAGTCTCATACTCATCAGGAGTACAAGAAAATATCGTGAACAATAGCGCAAAAGCGATAAATAGTATTAGTTTTTTCATTTTAATTTAATTTAGAAATTAGACATAGGTATGGCTGTCCGGATTTAACCAGATCTTGGAATTGCGATACCAAAATTGTTTTTGGGGAAGTAGATCGTGTAGACCTGTAAGACGTAATTTATACTTCCCGAATAAACTCGGTCTTACGGTTTTCCACAATGTTAATTAGAACTAGTTTTATATTTTTGTTTTAGTCTGCAGACAAAACTTGAACTAATTTCTGATGCAAAGTAAAGGCGCTTCTAGATCACTGTTGATAAGGGATTCCCAGAATTCCTGCGTTTTCCTGAGATTCCCGAGAATTCCCAATAAAACAAAATCGGAAGGCCTATTTTTTAAATTAATTGTTATTTAATTCTAAACAAATCTCTATTATTATAGATGCAATAAGTCCGTCAAAAGTTGGTTGCGAACAGTAAAAAAAAATATATAAATAATATAGAATTGGAACAAAAATTGAAAGTGCTAGAAAGGGGTTAATAGTAGAAGTCGAAAATAAAGGCATAGAAGAAAGTTTTGGTTAAAAATGAAATTAAAGAGTCTAAACAAGTTCCTAAAAAAGGCAAGATGAATAATACATTAGAAGCGTATAAAAAGGCTATTAAAATTAAATACGAGATCGAAAAAGAGGGAGAATACTTTGATTTTCTGTACAGCCCTTCGCGCGGGAAACTCCGCGATTTGTGTTGGCTTATTTTTGAAGATAATCCGACCCAAGACGATTTAAATGTTTTTAAAAATTTATTGTGCTTAGATTTTGACCATACTCAAAAGAATAAGTTTAAAGATCAGAAAGACAAGTTTAGGCCTATTGAAACTTTCTTTAAGGGAGAAACAGATCCATCAAATATTGATGCGATAAATCTTGCCGCAGTGATAGTCGATTTTCAGCCGCGCCCTTTTAAAAAGTTCAATGAAAAATGTAGAATTGAAGAAGCGAAACAAATGAAAAGTGTCGTTAAAGAGGTAACGGTTGAAATTGAAAATAATGGCATAGAGAAAAAGGTTTTGGTGGAAAATGAACATGAAGAGTCGAAAGAAGTTCCTAAAAAGAGAAATTCTTTATTCGATTTAGCAGATGAATTTTCTAAAAAAATAGTTCAGAAAATACAACCAGAAAAAATAATTATGGTTGCAGTTGGTGCAGTCGCACTGGTATAGTCTGCGTGTGTAAACTTGGTGAAGAAAAAAGAGTAGAAATAAATTCTAACCGATTTTTGACTGCATTTTGAAAAATAAAATGCGTGAAGCTATAAAAAGAATAATTTTTTGAGGTGTGATTTGGGTAGTTAAAAAGTACGTTTTTCGGCATATATTTACTGTTATTTACACTATAAAGATAAGAAAAAAATCCCGTTAAACCTAATAAAAATCAATGAAATAGCACTTTTTTTTGTCTAAAAAACGTATTTTTTTTCGATAATTTGAAACCCACTTATTTTCCATTTACAAGACAGAAAAAGTCGCTTTTTCGAGCAGCCGAATTGCAATAAAATTATCTATATTTATAAAATTAAAATAGATTTCGAATCTACCAGTATCAGTTACAAAAACATCATTTTATGAAAAAGCTTCTATTACTCCTAATCGTTTTATGCACCGTCAGCTGTAAAAAATATGTTGTCTCATTTGAACAGCCAACCAATATGAAATTGGACAATATAAAACTAGAAGTGTTTATAGATAAAGAAAAAGTTCAAGACATTAATTTAAAAGCTACAGAAGCATTACCAACTTACGAAACAGTCGGACTGTCAGTTTCTGGTGAAGGAAAACATTTGCTTCAAGTCAAAGTAAAAGATACAACCTTTAGTTTTGATGTAAAATATCCCGAGGAGAAATTTATTAGGATTATAACTAACTTAAAACCTAATGGTAAAATCCAAGTTGGAATTTTAAAACAGAATTATAAATATAAGTCTTAATACTATTGGGGTATAGTTTAAAAGCAAAGAGCATATATGTAAACACAAAGTTCGCAAAGCTCCATCTTTAAATAGCTTTGCGAACTTTGCGTTTATTCTTTGCGTGCTTTGCGGTTAAAAAAAATCAAGATAAAAAATCCTTAAACCACAATCCAGAGTTTTTTATCGTTCTTTTTTGCGTTTCAAAATCTACGTGAATTAATCCGAATCGGGCATTATATCCTTCGGCCCATTCAAAATTATCGGTTAGAGTCCAGACAAAATAGCCATCGACATTTAAGCCGTCTTGTTTTGCTTTTAAAATCTGTTCTAAATTGTCCTGAATAAAATGAGTTCGTTTTATATCGTGCACTTTTCCGTTTTGAACGGTGTCAGGAAAAGCAGCGCCGTTTTCAGTTACAATGATTTTTCTGATTCCGTCATATTCATTAAACTTTTTGAGAATATGATACATTGCTGGCGGATAAACTTCCCAGCCCATATCGGTAGAAATTACATTTCGCTTTTCGGCACTTACTAATTCTGCACCGATATACGGAATCAACATGGACGATTTTACCACTTCACGAGTATAACATTGCAAACCAATGAAATCGAAATCGAAATCGAGATTGTTTAAATCGTCTTCTAAAATGTAATTATTAAGTTTTTTAAGAACCGGAAGATCTTTCTGCGGATAACCTAATCCTAAAATGGGTTCTATAAAAGTTCGGTTTAATAAAGTATCGACACGTTTTGCGGCTTCGACATCTTTTGAGCTTTCTGTAGCAGGTTCAATATGCGTGCACGAAAAAGTGGTTCCGATATTCGCATTAGAAATTCGTTCTCGAATTATTTTGGCTCCAGCAGCAGTTGCTAAAGTAACATGATGCATGGCTTTTAGGTAATTCGAAATTCCTTTTTTGCCTGGCGCGTGAATGCCTAAAAAATAACCTGCGCCTGTAAAGACAGAAGGTTCATTAATTACCATCCAATTTTTTACACGATCGCCAAAATACTGTACGCAGACTTCAACATAATCTTTAAACCAAGAAACAGACTCTCGGTTTGTCCAACCTCCTTTTACTTCTAGATCGTGTGGTAAATCCCAGTGATAAAGTGTTATCCAAGGTTCGATTCCAGAAGCTAGAAGCGAATCTATTATTTTGTTGTAATAATCGATTCCTGCTTGATTAATAGGATGAACGCCTGTAGGCATAATTCTCGGCCAGCTGATAGAAAATCTAAAATTAGGAATATTCAATTCCTTAATGAGACCAATATCGTCCGGATAATTGTTGTAGAAATCGCAAGCAGTTATGGCATGATGACCGT
Organism: Flavobacterium chungangensis; assembly: GCF_042654045.1. Classification (NCBI taxonomy): domain Bacteria; kingdom Pseudomonadati; phylum Bacteroidota; class Flavobacteriia; order Flavobacteriales; family Flavobacteriaceae; genus Flavobacterium; species Flavobacterium chungangensis. The sequence continues at coordinate 151,180 of NZ_JBHSFY010000004.1, read as the reverse complement.
TTTTAATTTTCCCTTTTTGAGAAGTAAAAACATCCCAGATAGAAGAACCTTTTCCGTCAGAATCATGCGCACCTTCAATTTGGAAAGCGGCAGTTGATACACCCCACAAGAAATCTTTACCAAATTGGTTTTTGTTCAGAAATGAGCTTTCAATTTTATTCATTCAATCGTACTTTCCTTTATTTATAAACTATTTATTAATGTAGGAAAGAAGATTGCATAGCTCTTAAGAAAAGCCATTCTTTGAAAGAAACTAGAAAATTTAGATTGAATAATTTCATGACGATTAGTTTTATACCAAATTAAAAAAACTAATATGAAATTATTGTAAAGGCATTATTATCAAATGATTAAATATTAAAATGGGAAGATCTTTAATCTTCCCATCCGCAAAGTGTCAAGCCTAAACCTTTAGCCTTTTTTAAAGAAGTTTTTACCTTACCGTGACTACAAGAGCTTAAGCCACGACAATTTTCATTGTAATGATACTTTTTAGCCCCAGTTGGCCCGCAGATAAAAACGTTGTCTTCTACAGGGCGGAACGAAGTGCAAAAAATAAAAAATAAGAGTAAAGTATATTTCATAAGTTTATTTTTATTTGACAACTAGATTATATTCGTTTCCTTTTTTATCAATAGCTTTTAGTTTTCCGTGAGAAACCCATTCTGTATTAATTTCCAATTCCGGAACACTGTCTGTTATTAAAATTCCCGCGCCGTATTTTCCTTCTGTATTAATGTTTCCAAAAACCGAATCGCCTAGTATGTTTATTCCTTTTACATGATAGTTGTACTTGTAATGTCCGGGATGCCCAGTTCTGTATTCGTATTTATATACAGGATTTACATGATATGTTTTGGCTTCTTCTGCTGTAATAGTTTTGCGGTCGTCAGTGCTAATAGCGCTTTTGTAAAATGAATTTACTTGCGGTAATGGAGGCGGAGCACTAGCTTTTTGGCAGGAATAAAAGGCAAATAATAAAAGTAAGATGAGGTAGTTTTTTTGCATAGGCGATGGGGTTGGTTGCGATAAATCTATTTAAAATTGTGCTTTTTTTCACACGTGTTTGTACTTGATTTTAAATTGCCCTTTCAAAATGTAAAATTTTTTAAAATCAGTGTTTTATGAAAATCAGTAATCAATAAAAAAGCTCCCGAAGGAGCTCATCACAGGACTTCGATATTAAAGGACTTGTTTTACTAGTCGCTTTTTTGGAATAATGGATTTTTTTTCCTTGGAGAATGTTATCTCAATTGTAAAAATTAAAAACCATTATTGTATTTTAAATTAAAGGAATGATCAGACATTAAGAGCAAACCGATAAATTGAAATAAAGCTAATATTGATGGAATAAAAGTCCAGCAAAATAAGAAATAAAAAATGCCTTGTACTGATTGTCCTAAATAGAATTTATGAATTCCTATGCCTCCAAGAAAAAAGGTCAAAATTAATGCTGTTACTCTACTTTTCATAATTTACATTTTAGATAAAATTTCTACTTTTTTTGTGTCAAATTCTGCTTGTGATATTATATCTCCGTCTAAAAGCTTTTTCAATTTTTGAAGCGTCTCAAGGGGATCCTCTTTTTGTTCAATGTTTTGAGAAGGAGAAAGAGCGGCATTTACAGTTATTCCTCCTCCCGCAATAGCTCTCTTAGTTTCCAAATCATGTTCACGACGATAAATTACCATTTCTTCCTCTTTTTGTTGAGCAAATTGATATAATTTTCTCGCTTGAGATTTTGGAAGGTAATCTAACATATTTAGTTGTCCTTTTATTGTTTTCATTGTGAAAGTAGCTCCCATAATTCCTTCTTTCATATGACAATCTAATATATCTTTCCAAGCATAGTCTTGAAAATCCATGGATAAACCTAAGTTCTTAGGTCTGCAAAAAATTATTCTTTTATTTGTTAAAGCAATACAATCTGGAGATAAATTAATTGCTGGTTTTTTTTGTACAGCCACATATTCTATCTGTTCTCCGGATGTAAGAAGACCTGTAACTTTACCTAAAAGCTTTTCTACTGCTTTTGGATCCTGTTCTTCATTTAAGAATTTTTTCAAATCGTTTATCATTTGTATATAGTATTTAAGGGTTTACTAATTCAATCATAATCCAAAAGTAAAACCAATCAAAACCAGTATTTTACGGAAATCCATAATTCATAAATTTTTAAAAGAAAGAATAAAAAAAAGCTCCCGAAGGAGCTTTGAAAATGGAGTAATAAGGAATTTAAATAATTCCCATATCTTTTGTGATTGAAACCAAATGAACGGTATTATTTGCCTTGAAAAAATCTTTTAGTTTTGATAACCTTTTTTCCATCGCACTTTTACTATTGGGTTTAATGTCGCTGGTTTTAAAAATTTCGATAATGTCATCCTGAGATGTTCCAGCAGATAAATACTTTAAAATTTTAATATCGACATCGTCTATTTCATAGTTGCCTTTTTCCTGTAATGCAGAAGCTATTTCGGGAGAAATAAATTTTTGATCAGAAGTTGAAATGATTGAAAGAGCTTTTCTGAGATCTTCAATACTGTTTCTGCCTTTTAGCACAAAGGCATTAATTTCAGAATCTTCAAAAAGTGATTTTATACGAACATTTTTATCTTCAACAGAATAAGCTATAATCTTAATATTGGGTTGTAGTTCACGAACTTTTTGAATTAATTCGTCGCCACTTCCAATTTTTACTTCACGATGGTCTTTTTTAAACGAAAGATCACTAATCAATAAATCAAAAGGTTCATTATCCTGAATAGCTTTTCTTATTTTTAGAAAGGCATCATCACAATATTTTGCATGCTGAAAATTGGCAATGTTGAGGTCGCTCAAAGTTTGTTTTACGGCTAAATTGAATTCTTCAAAATCTTCGGCAATAATTACTTTTTTAAACATAGGCTCTTATTTAGGCATTGTTATTTTTACTTTGAAACCTTTATTCGGTTCAGTGTCAAAAGTAATAGTTCCTTTTAAGGCCAAAATACGGTTTTCCATATTTTGCAGACCATTTTTTATAATTTTTGATTTTTCGCAACCTTTGCCAATATCGCTGTAGTCAATAAAGAGAGAATTGGAATTGGAATTAAATTTTATGGATACAACAGAAGCTTCGCTATGCTTTTTCATATTAACCATTAATTCATGCAAAACCCTCTGAATGGCAATCTTTTTTAAATCCTCAACCGAATCCCAATTTATTTTATCGACACCATTAATAATAACGTTTGTTTGACTGCTATTATAAGTCGAGAGCATTTCTTTTAAATTCTTCGCATAATTTGCACCTGTATCGATATCATTATTTTCCCTGGAAATTCCCCTAACTCGCGAATAAATAGTATCTAGTTTTTGAACCAAAGTTTCTTTTGTGCTTTCATTTTCTAGAGGCTGTGTCTGTGTAAAAGCAATGGCATTGAAAACGTCATTTGCCAGCTCATCATGAATATCTTTAGCAATTCGGGTTTCGGTATTATACGCCGTTTCTATTTTTTCAATTCGATTTCGGTTCTGGTAATATTTCCTTAAATAAAGCAATAAAAGAAAAAGCGAAGTAATACCAATTATAAACAATATCTTTTGGTATTGCGCTTTTTGTAAAGCAAGTAAATTTTCTGCTTTCTCTAATCGCAGTTTCTGATTTTCGTCTTTTTCTTTTTTAGAATCGTATTTAATTTTGGCAAACTTGTTTTTATAATTATTTCGAATGGTAATGATGCTATCATTTAAGAAAACGAATTTTTTTGCAAATCCTGTATTTTGAGTTTCAGAATCATTGGAGATCAAAAAAGATAATGCCTTTAAACGTTCATCAATACTGCGAAGTTTTGTAGCCGTTTTGTAAGCTTCAAGCGCGTGCTGATTCGATTTTTTTGGATTGGTCGATGCATAATATTCTGCCAAATGTAAATTACTGGCAATACTTCCGTAAAAATCATCTATTTGGTTTCGTAATGCTAATCCTTTTTCCATCAGTGGAAGTCCTTTTTCTGGCATTCCGTTTTTTGAATAAGCAAATCCCAAATTATCTAAAATTCTAGCTTTTTTTATAATGTATTCGTCTTTAGGAAAAATATCTTTCGCAAGTATAGGTTCTAAAATTTGAATGGCCTTATTGTATTTTTTCTGCTCAATGTAAATGACGGCAATGTTATTTAAAGGAGATTGTTTTAAAACGTCATTTTCAGAATCTTGTAAAGCCTTGTTGTAATAGTAAATGGCATCTTCGAATAAAGAAAGTTCTTTATCGGCGATTCCGAAGAAGTTGTTAATCGAAACGCTATAAATATCTTTCTTTTTAATATAGGGAAGAGCCTCGGTCAAAGTTTCTTTGCTTCCATAAAAATCGCCATTTATCTGCTGGATACCAGCCATCTGAATCAGATTGTAGACAATATTGGTACTGTCTTTAGAGTTTTCAAATGTTATTTTCGATTTATTGAAATTATAAAAAGCATTATTGTAGTTCTTGTTTTGAAGATTGAGAATGCCTTCGTCTCTAAGTTTATAAGCTTCTTCTCGAGTAGGATCAGGCTTAGGCGAAACGACTGTTTTCTCTTTGCAGGAAAGGAAAAATAGAACAATTAGCAAACAAAAAAAAGGGGATCGTAGCATAAAAGTTACTTTCCCCTAAAGTAGTAATTTATTACAAATTACAACTTTTTAAATTATGGTTTTTTTGGTGGTGGCGGAACCGTGATAGGATCATCATCTGGACCAATATTCGCTTGTGACGGAATAGACTCTTTTTGTACTTCAGTTTTATCTTTAGTTGTTTCTAGTTCATCAGCAGAGCAAGAAAATAATGTAATACTCAATAGTGCAAACGCACCCATAACAATTAATTTTTTCATGATTTTAATTTTTAAAAAATTGGACATGGGTATTGCTGCCCGAAATCTTTTTCAGGTTGGTTTTTAAATGGCAATACCAAATTTTGTTTGGGAAGTGAAGTGCGTAGAACAGTAAGATTTTCATCTATACTTCCCGGAATAAAATCCGTCTTACGGTTTTCCGCACTTGGTACATAAACTAGTTTTGTACATTTGCTTTTTGACCTGCAGATCAAAGCGATAACTAATTTTGTTGAGGCAAAGTAACAACCGTTTTGAGCCTGCATTGATACGGATTTCCGGGATTTCCGATTTAGTTTTATGAAATCCCTATTATTCCTTATATGTCCTTAAAACATCAAAAAAATAAAGCCTATGCATAGCAATACTTTGGAAGATTTATATAAAAAAGCTATTAAAGAAAAATATGAAGAAGCAAAAAATGGTGATGATTTTTTTTTCTTGAATGCTCCAACGAGAGGAAAACTTAATAAGTTATGTTGGGAAAAATTTACGAATAACGACATGCCTTCAAGTGATTTGAATGTCTTTAATTCTTTGCTTGGACTTTCTTTTGATATTAGTTCAAAAAATAAGTTTAAGCAAGAGACAGATCTATTTAGACCAGTAGAAAAATTTTTTAAGGGAGAAACAGATCCAGATAAAATCGATGTGGTTGATATGGCAGCGATTTTGGTAGATTTTCAACCTAGACCTTTTAATAAGTTCAGAAAAGAAATTGATCCAGAGAACTTGAAATTGATAGAAGAGCTAAGAGATACTAATCATGATAAGAATGGATTTTTTTCTGATATTTTGCCTGATAAGGTGGAAACCGAAAAATTTCCTGAGTTAAAAAATGATGAGGTAGAAAAAGATAAAAATGAAGAAATAAAGCAAGATGAAGCTGAAGAAGTAGAACAAGATGAAAATCAGGATTTGGAAAAAATTCCAACGGGTATATTTACTCCTATTAAGAAAGTAGGAGAAGGTGGGACAAATTCTGGATTAAAAAGATCTTTAATAATTGCAGCTTTTCTCTTGGGACTAATTTTAATCGTTTACTTAAACATGTCACAAAAAGATTGTATGCAATGGATGGGAGATCATTATGAAAAAATAGAAAGGTCTGACGACGGTTATTGCGATACTTATTATGATGCCAGATATTTTGATTTAAAGAAGATTGAAGTATGTGATACGACTGAGTTTTTTGACGATAGTGGTAGAGCAAAAGTTTGGTATATTAAGATTGGAAACTCTGTAGAATGTTATAATCAACATGCCCCTTATCCAGAAAACAGACAACGATTCTTAAAACCAATAACACAACATATTATTAATAAGTATTTGTCAAATAGGCCAAAATGTAATTAATTTTAAAAATTCATAAAATGCGATTTATGTAAAATATTCCTAAAATCATGGAATTTTTTGTAAGTATATCCTTTTAATTTAGCATTATTGAATTAAATAAATAAAAAACAAACAAATCATGAAAAAAAGAAGCATATTATTCGTATTAGCCTTAAGCGCGGGAATGTTCGTAACCTCTTGTAGTAGCGACGATAATGAAGGAGAAACAATTGTACCAATTCAAGGTAAATATAATCTAAGCCAAAGAGGAACAATTGTAGACGGAAAAGAAGTATTGGTTGACGCACCAGAAAATGCAGCAGGATGTAATAGAGATTATTTAGATTTAAGATTAAGTAATGCAGCAGTTATTGGTGATTATAGTGGATCTGATTGTGCTTTAACAGAAACTACTGGAACTTATGTAAGATCTCATAATGATTTGACTATTACTGTTGGAAATTTAAGTTCAACAAGCGATATCATGAACCTTACTAACAAAGAACTAAAAATTAAAGACAAAACAACTGGTATTATTACTGTTTATACTAGATAATAAAATTGTTTTGAGATAATTTCAATTTGTTTTGAAATGGAAAACGGAAACTCCAATTAAGAAGTTTCCGTTTTTTTATGGAGTAAAATTAATTGACGGGGATATAAATGTCAAAAGAAGCTCCTTCGTTGTGAATGCCAGAAGCGGTTATAATTCCGTTGTGGTTTTCTACAATTTTTTTTACAATAGCAAGTCCGATTCCTGTTCCGTTGTAACGATCTCTGCCATGAAGACGCTGAAAGACTTCGAATATTTTTTTGTTGTATTGCGCTTCAAAACCAATTCCGTTATCTGAAACTTTAATGTGGCAATATTTTTTGGCTGGAATCAGTTTTTCTTCTTCTAAATCTTGACCAAAAGCAATTGTGCTTGTAATTTTAATTAAAATGGGAATTTCAGGATTTGAGAATTTCAATGAATTACTGATTAAATTATATAGTAATTGCTTGAACTGAAACGGAATAACATCAACTTCAGAGGTTTCTCCGATTTCAATTACGGCACTTTTCTGTTCTAATTCTTCCGTTAAATCTTCTTTAACCTCCTTAATAATTTGGCTCAGATCTGTTTTTATAAAAATGCGTTCTTGACTATTTGTTCTAGAATAAGCCAATAAATCATTAATTAAAGTCTGCATTCGCTGTGCAGCATTCTGCATTCGTTTAAATTTATCTTTTCCGTTTTCAGATAAATTTTCCGATTCTTTTTCGATAATCTGCGAAGCAAAAGTCTGTATTTTTCGAAGTGGTTCCTGCAAATCATGACTGGAGATATAAGCAAAGGACTGAAGCTCTTTGTTCATTTCTTCCAATTCATTGTTTTTCTGCTCTAGCTCGAGTGCATTCATTTTTAATTTATCATCGGCTTTTTTTCTTTCATTTAAATCGTGCGTCACTTTAGAAAAGCCAATAACATCGCCTTTTTTATTATGAACAGCCGTTATCACTACGCTTGCCCAAAACAAGCTGCCATTTTTACGTACGCGCCATCCTTCATGAATCACTTTTCCTTTTTCTCTTGCAATTTGTAAAAGTTTTTGAGGCAGATTATTTTTTTGATCTTCTTCGGTATAAAAAATAGACAAATATTTGCCGACAATTTCCTCAGCTTTATAGCCTTTTATTTTTTCGGCACCAGCGTTCCAATTCTCAATAATACCTTCACGGTTGAGGTACAAAATAGCATATTCCTGAATTTCTTCGACCATTAAATGATAACGTTCTTCACTTTTTCGGAGTGATTCGTTGATCTGAATGAGTTCTTTTGTACGAGCAGTAACCTGTTGTTCGAGTTCGTGAGTAAAAGCTTTTTCGGTATGAATGTCGGTAAACGCACCAACCCATTTTAAAATTTTATTATCAGGACCTAAAACAGGTTCGCCAATAACGGTATGCCATCTGTACGAACCGTCTTTTCTATGCATGCGTACATCGCATCGATACATTTCTCCGGTTGCAAGAGCATGCTGCCAGATTTTTACATTCTCGTCAAAATCATCAGGGTGAATCATTTTCTGCCAAGAACCTTCGGCTCCAGGCTCTATTCCGGTATATTCAAACCATTTTCCTGAGGTAAAAAGTGCATTTCCTTCTGCGTCGGTTTCCCAGATTAGCTGCGGAATACTTTCGGTAAGCGAACGGAATCTCTTCTCGCTTTCTTCGATTTTTTTTCGGGCTTCGACTTTTTCAGAAACGTCAATTAATGTCATTCTAATTCCAGAAATAGAATTGTCACTTTCGCGCAGCGGGGCAAATTCAAAATCAACATAAAATTGACTGTCGCCATTTTCATTAGCAATAAAAAGTAACGATTCAGATTCTGAATACACTTCTCCAGATTCGTAAACTTTACTTAATAACTTGGCATATTTTTGTTTGTTGAGTTCGGGAAATAATTCGAGTATTTTTTTTCCTTCAACTTCAGATGCTTCTCTTTTCCAAATATTATGCAGTAATACAAAATTGGCCATTTCGATTACAAAATCATCTCCACGCAAAATAGCTTTTGGAACAGGCGATTGCATAATAAGATTGCGCAGTTTCTTTTCGCTTTCTTCTATTTTTTGCTGGTATTTTTTTTCTTCAGTAATGTCCCGAATAGTTCCAATTAATTTTTGAGGCTGATGGTTTTCATCATAAAAAACTTTTCCTTTTCCTTCAATCCAATGTATAGATTGATCCTTCCAGATAACACGAACCTCATAATTTAAAAATCCAGAACTTAGAGCTTCTTTAAAGCCTTTATTTCGAATATGTAAATCATCAGGATGAAGATGCTCCAACAACTCTTCGTGAGAAAGCATTACATCTTCGGTATAGCCACCAAGAATTTGCAGATATCTTTTGGAATAAGTAGGTATTCTGGTTTTAACATTCAATTCCCAAGTTCCCAATTCGCTGGCTTCTACAACAATTTTAAGACGATCTTCGTTAAGTTCGATTTTTTTTCTGGCTTCCACTTTTTCGCTTACTTCGGTAACCGTAACCAAAATTCCCGAGATTGTTCCGTTTTCTTCTTTTAGCGGATGATAAAGAAAATCAAAATAAGCAGTTTCGATTTTTCCGTATCGGTTTAAAGGAACAGGAACTTCAATTCCATGAAACGGAATTCCAGTTTTTAATACATTGTCTAATAAATCGCTAACGGTTTCTTTTACTTCTGGAAGAGAATCATACAATGGTCTTCCGACAAAAGATTCCTCTTCTCGAGCTACAAGTTTAAGATAAGCTTCATTGGCCATTTCCACAATATATTCTGGGCCTCGAAGAATTGTGATGCCAACAGGAGCTTGTTTTACGGTATTACGGAAACGTTTGTCGCTTTCTTCAATTTTTTGTTTTGCCAAATATAAATCTGTAATTTCTACAGCGGTATTCATTACACCGTAAATTTTACCAGTCAGATCATATAAAGGCGTAAAGCTGTAATTGAAATAAAAAGATTGCAATTTATTATCGATCATAAGATCAATACGAGAATTTCTCGAATGAAAAGATTGTCCAGTTTCAAAAACCGACTCAACTTGTTCAAATACCGACTGGTTTTGTAGTTCGGGGAGAATTTCTCTGTAGGTTTTTCCAATTACATCTGGGCCTTTTCCCCATATTTTTATAATAGATTCATTTGCAAGTTCAATACGCATTTCTTTTCCGACATAAACACCAATCGGGAAAGGGGCGTTTTCAACCAGTTGTCTTATTTTTTGTTCGCTTTCTTCCACTTTAGCACGAGCCAAAACTTGAGCGGTAACTTCTGTAGCAATTGCTGCAACGCCAGAAATACTTCCGTCTTTTTCGCGTAAAGCTTCGTAAACAAAATTGATATAAGTATTTTCGGTTTGGCCGTCTCGACTTAAAGGAATAAAAAGTTCTTCTGTAATGACTTTTTTACCAGAGATAAAAACGTTTTGCAGAATTTCATCAAGTCCTTGTTTTTTTAATTCGGGAAGAACTTCAAAAATAGGTTTATTAATAATGTTTTCTGCTTTTGCATCCCAAAGCCTCAGCATTTGGTCGTTAGCGATTTCAACGATATGATCTTCACCTCTAAAAATGGACATTGCCACCGGAGCTTGCATAATATTATTGATGAATCGCGCATTACTTTCATGCAAAGCGTCTGCAACGATTTTCTTTTCTGTGGTTTCAATAACAGTAACCAAAATACCTCCAACAGATCCATCTTCTATTTTTATGGGACTGTACGAAAAATCAAAAAAGCAATCTTCTGTATAGCCATTTCTATTAAGTGGCACTTTGAAATCAGGGAAACTTACCGCATGTCCTTTCATGACATCGGTAAATAGAGGTCCAATGGTATCCCAGATTTCTGCAAATGTATCTTTAGAACTTCCGCCTAGAGCTTCTGGATGTTTAGAAGCGCCCAAAATAGGACGAAAAGCATCATTATAGATTTGAGTATAATTTTTTCCCCATGCAATGTACATTCCAAACGGATTGCCCAGCATCATTGCAGTCATTGTTTTTAAACTTTGAGGCCACTTTTCAGTGTTACCCAAAGGGGTTTTACTCCAATCTGCGGAACGAATTAATTCTCCCATTTCTCCACCTTCGGAAAGAAAATAATGTTCCTTTTGTTTGCGGTTCATTTTCAGAGAAGATTAAGGTTGCAAAATGAAATTAGCTCTTTCGGGCTGTTTGAAACTATTTTCGGGTGCAATGGTTAGGGCTTTTTCTATTACATTTTTGAGTTTAGAAAATTCTCCAGGCTTTCGAATATAAAATGAAGCGCCTTTTAGATATAACTTATCAACGATTTCGCTGTCTAGCGAAGTAGAAAATATAATAATTGGCAGATTTTTTAAGTTTTCGTTGTCTTTTATTTCAGCCAGACATTCCAAACCATTTTTTAGAGGCATGTTTAAGTCTAAAAAAAGGACATCAGGAAGATTGGTACTATTAGTTTTTAAATAATTCATCAATTGCACGCCGTCGTGTACCACTGATAGAGTAGTGCTAATTGTTATTTCGTCGAGAGCTTCTTTAAAGAAAAGGCAGTCATCTTCGTCATCATCAGCCAATAAAAGATAATAATGCTCTTTGGTCATTTTTTAGTCTCCTTAAAATTTAGTGTTTTGAATTTTACTAGGATAAATTTAACTTTTTTCAGTAAAACTTCTTGTTTTTTTATGAAGAATGTTTTTTAAAAGACCTAAATAAACGGAAAATTAGATTGTTTTCTTTCTTTTATGCAATTTTAGTTTAGTAATTACGTTTTATTCATTCTTGCTATTTTATGTTTTTAAGACATGCTTTTTGAGATTCGTCTTTCTTTACCAAATAGGACAGAAAATACTGTAAACCCTTCTGGAATCTCACTTCTTTCATTTAAAAAATTATCTTTTTAGTGTATACCGTATCCAAAAAGTGTAAAATAATTACACACTCTTTTTTGATCTTATTTTTCTAAACGGCTCTATACCAGTTTAAAACCGTATTGGCATGCCGCTTGCAAATTGTGTTAATGTCAAAATCTCTAATGTATCCGTTTTTGAAAGGAAGAAGATTTTGCTAAAAGCCCAATTAAGGAAATTAAAAAAGGAGTATAAGCATGAAAAGCGAAACAATTATCTCAGAACAATTTTATGCGAACAGCAGTTCAGCTATCAGCGAAAAAACATTAAACGGTTCTTTTTTTAGAACCAACGAAAAATCACAAAAAGTACATGTAGAAAGACCAACAAGTCCTTTCGGATTAGCGGTTCTTATTGCAACATTCTTATTATTACTTGCAGGTGTCTTTATGGTAATTCAATTGCAAGATGATTTCGAACAATTTCATTTTGAAAGAATTGCTTCGACTTGGGGATTGCCATTTTTAATAATCACGACAATATTGTTTTTCTACCAAACAGGAGTTTTCTTGTATAGCTCTTATTTGTACTTAAGATACAAAGCAATTCCGTCGGTTTCAGACGATTTATTGCCAACGTGTACGATTATCGTTCCAGCATACAATGAAGGAAAACTAGTTTGGGACACTTTATTGAGCCTTGCAGAAAGCGATTATCCAGCAGAAAAATTACAGCTTTTGGCTATTGACGATGGAAGTAAAGATGATACTTGGTATTGGATGCAAGAAGCAAAAGCAAAATTGGGAGATCGTGTAACGATTTTTCAGCAGCCTAAAAACCAAGGAAAACGCCAAGCGTTATACAGAGGATTTAAATTAGGAACAGGAGAAATTTTTGTAACTGTAGATAGTGATTCTATTGTGAAAAAAGATACTCTAAGAAACCTAGTTAGCCCATTTGTAGTAAACAAAAAATGTGGTGCAGTTGCAGGAAACGTTCAGGTTTTGAACAACAAAAAAGCAATTTTACCAAAAATGCTTAATGTAAGTTTCGTAATGAGTTTCGAATTCCAACGTTCTGCAGAAAGTGAATTAGGTTCTGTATTATGTACGCCAGGTGCTTTGGCAGCGTACAAAAGAGATGCCGTTTTCAACTGTCTTCCAGAATGGATCAACCAAACTTTTATGGGGCAGCCATCAGATATTGGAGAAGATCGCGCTCTTACCAATATGATTTTGAAACAAGGTTTTGAAGTGAAATTTCAAAGAAATGCAGTAGTATTAACTAATGTTCCGGAAGAATACAAAGGATTATACAAAATGTTCATTAGATGGGCGAGAAGTAACGTTCGTGAAAATCTTATGATGGCAAAATTTGTTTTCAAAGATTTTAGAAAAGATTCAAAATTTGGACCAAGAATGCTGTTTTTAAATCAGTTTTTTAAAATTGCAATGACGTATCCATTTCTATTGTTTATGTTTTACTTTATCGCGGTTCACCCAGTGTTATTTTTAAGTTCAACATTAATGGCAATATTAATCTTTTCAAGTTTTTCAATGTTGTTTTACGCAAAAAGATACACGCTTTCAGAATCTTTCTGGGCTTATTCTTACAGTGTTTTTTACACTTTCAGTTTATTCTGGATTGCGCCTTATGCCATTGCAACAGCCAACAAAAAAGGCTGGTTGACAAGAGGACTATAAATTTAGTACACTATTCATTCTATTATATAAAACTCCGCCCAATGAAAACCCGCTGTAGTGTCAGCGGGTTTTCTATTATAGCATTTTCTAAAATTAAAATTCACACTTTCAATTATACGTTCCGTAGGAACGTTTCATCGGTAGAAAAAAAAATGGCGTCCAATTCAATTACGTTCCGTAGGAACGTTTCGTTGGTGAAATTTGAGGATTTTTATGCGTTAGAATCAAGTGCAGCAATAATCTGCCTTTTCATTGTGGTATTGGTATAATCTAGAGCTTCGGCATAAGAAACAGAATAACGTCTTTCGATATTCTGAAAATGCTCTGGAAAAGTGCTTAAGATTTTATCATAATAAATATCCAACTGTTTTTCTGAAGGCATTTCATATTTCAAGCGAAGTTGAAATCTTCGCAGTAAAGCGCTATCTATTATTTCGTAATGATTGGTTGCACAGATCAATAAACTATCTGAAGGGAAATAATCAAAAAGCTGAATAATTGTGTTGACCAAACGTCTCATTTCGCCCACATCTTTGTCGTCGCTGTCACGGCTTTTTCCAATTTGGTCAAATTCATCTAAAAATAAAACGGCTCTTTCGCGAATAGCTTTATCAAAAATAGCTTTTAAGTTTTTAGAAGTTTCGCCTATTCTAGAATCCACAACAGTGCTGAGGTTGACAATGATAATCTTTTTGTTTAAAGTATGGGCAATCGCTTTTGCGGTTGTCGTTTTACCGCAGCCAGAACTACCGTGCAGTAAAATCTTGTTATCAACTTTAAGATTATATTGTTTTAGTTCGTCGATATATTGATGTTCTTTGATAATCTGAAGCAAAGCTGCTTTATTTTCTTCGCTAAAAAACAAATCGTCTAAAGCAATTTTTTCAGTATCAATTACGGTAAGATCATTCAGGTTCATCTGCTTTTAATTTGCTGCAAAATTAAGTTTTATTCTGCAATGTTTTCGTTCCAGATTTCTTTTCCTAAAAAACGGTTTCCAAAGATTGACGTTCCAATTCTCACCATATTAGAACCTTCTGCAATGGCAAGTTCCAAATCTTGAGACATTCCCATAGAAAGTTTTAAATCTTGTAAGCCTTCGATCCCTTGTGAATAAATCTCATCTCGTATGGTTCTTAGAAGTCGTAACGACGGAATCATTTTTTCTTTTTCAACATCCAAAAGCCCAATGCTCATTAAACCTTTAATATTTAGGGTTTCGTACGTTTTTATTTTTTTGATGAAAGATAAAACGTCTTCTGGCGCCAATCCGAATTTGCTTTTTTCGTAGGAAGTATTGACTTGAACAAAAACATCCAATTTTCTGTTTTGGTTTTGAAGCTGTTTGTGCAATTCATCAGCCAAATTGATTCTGTCCAAAGATTGAATGCAGGTAACATATTTCAAAACATCTTTTACTTTGTTCGTTTGGAGATGTCCAATAAAATGCCTTTCAATAGGGAGATTTTTTAACACATCATTTTTATCTCGCAATTCCTGCATTTTGTTTTCGCCCATTAAAGTTTCGCCAGCTTCTATCGCGATTCGTATTTTTTCGGCAGGAACAGTTTTGGTTGCCAATAAAAGCTGAACATCTTCAGGATTTCTTCCAGCAATCTTGCAAGCATTTTCAATGCGTTGATGCACTTTAATTAAATTAAAAATAATATCGTTTTTCATATTGCAAAATTAAATGGAAACCATAAAATTCTACTGGACCAGTACATCTCAAAAAATGAAAAAACTGGATGATTCACGACTTTTATATCCACCGTAAATTTGTTTCATAAAATAATAAAACTTAGTCGCTTAGAGGCTTAGTAACTTAGAAACTAAAAAAACATGAAAATAGCAGTTTGGGATACCTATGTAACCCGCAAAGACGGAAAAATTATGCACTTTGATATTTTGGTAGACGAAAATGTTAACGATGCAGAGCAGGTATACGAATATGGAAAAAAGTACCTGAAAAGTGTCGCACAAGAAGGACAAACTTTGTCTTCTAAAGAATGTCGTTTTTGCCATATTGATAAAGCGCCGATTGAAGTAGAAAATCAGATTCGGGAAAATGGGTTTTCTATTATAGAGATGGAAAACTGTAATTAACTTAATTGAACGCAGATAAAACAGATTCGCTATCGCGAAAGCGTGGATTAACGCAGATTTTAAAATCAGTTTTTTTCCGCGTCTTTGCGAAGCAAATCCGTGTAATCTGTGTCTAATTTTAGTTCCTGTTTTTGATAGACATATACTATAATGTAATTTTTAGTCTTTTATGTATAGTTAATTGAACGCGGATAAAACAGATTCGCTATAGCGAAAACGCGGATTGACGCAGATTTTAAAATTAGGTTTTTTTCCGCGTCTTTGCGAAACAAATCCGTACAATCTGTGTCTAATGGGTTTTCTATAATAGAGATGGAAAACTGTAATTAGTTTTTAAAAGAAACTGATGACTAGAAAGGCTTCGACTCCGCTCAGCCAGACAGCGATTTATGTCACCCTGAGCGAAGTCGAAGGGCTTTTCACAACAATTTAGAAAGCACTATAATTCCTTCTTCCATTTGTTTTTCAGAAAGAGAAGCATAACCCAGACGAAAACCTTTAATGGTTTCATCAAAACTAAATCGGTTTGGGCTCATGATTTGAATGCCTTGCGATTTTAGCTTCTCAAAAATTTCTAAAACATTACAATCTTCTTTTGGAACAATCCAAAATGCAAGTCCGCCTTCGGGTTTTGTGAAAGTAATTTTATTTTGAAGATATCGATTTAATAAGCTTTCGAAGAAATCTCGTTTGCTTTTATAAACCAAATTGGCTTTTTTAAGGTGGCGCTTTATTTTGCCTTCATTAATAAGGCTTAAAATTGCCTCTTCCATAATATTGTCACCTTGGACATCGATGATTTTTCTATGATTTCCAATGTTTAAAACATTCTCATGCGAACTGACTAAATATCCAATACGTAATGCCGGAGCAACAATTTTGCTAAAAGTTCCAA
Organism: Flavobacterium chungangensis; assembly: GCF_042654045.1. Taxonomy (NCBI): domain Bacteria; kingdom Pseudomonadati; phylum Bacteroidota; class Flavobacteriia; order Flavobacteriales; family Flavobacteriaceae; genus Flavobacterium; species Flavobacterium chungangensis. The sequence goes on along the minus strand of NZ_JBHSFY010000004.1, from coordinate 134,913 downwards.
TATAAATATAGTTTTTCAGACCCGAATAACTCGAAATAGGAAGTATTGGTCTTAGTCCGAAATGAAATTCATTATCGTAATCGTCTTCAATAATCGTAAAATGATATTGATTGGAAAGTTCGATCAATTTTAATCTCTTTTTTAGAGACAAGGTAACAGTAGTTGGAAATTGATGATGAGGGGTAACATAAATTGCCTTTATATTTTTATGCTGCAAATATTTTTCGACTTGATCGATATCCAATCCATCCGATTCTATATTTACAGGAAGTAGAGTTGCACCTGCGTTTTCAAAAGCTTCCCAAGCGGGTTTGTACCCAGGATTTTCAACCAAAACAAAATCGCCTGATTTTAAAATACAATGAGAGGCAAGATACATCGCCATTTGGCTTCCGCGTGTAATACAGATTTGATCGTGAAAAATACTCATGCCGCGTTTAAAATTAAGCATTTGAGCAATTGATTTTCTGAATTCTAAATTTCCCAATTCGCTGCTGTAACCCATAATCTGCCAGCGTGATTTTCGGCTAAATAATTCGCGATACGCTCTAGCCAAATCATTCATTGGTGCCAATCGGCTATCAGGAAGTCCATCATCAAAAACTAAAAAACTTATAGGATCTTCAACTTCAACTTTTTGCTCTTTTTCATTTTCTGACGAATGACTGATTTTTGGGAGCGATTCTGTTACAAAAGTTCCTTTTCGGTCAATGGTTACCAGCCAGCCTTCAGCAGTTAAAACATCTAAAGCTTCTACAACAGTATTTCGATTTACTTTCAGTAATTCAGCCAATTGTCTGCTACCGGGCAATGCATTTCCGTTGACCAGTTTTCCTGTTTTGATAGCGTCAATTACAGCATCGGCAATCTGCAGGTAAATCGCTTTATCTGATTTTTTATCTAAATGAATTTGTAATGGCCAAGGTCGAAGCATCTGGACTGTTTGTTGTTGCTAAATTTAGTTTATTCAGTAGTCCAAAATTAACCTTTTTTGATGGAATAATAGTGATATTTATGCTAAAAGAAATACCTTATTCTGTTGTTTTTTAGACTTTTAGGAAACATTTTTTCGAAACTCTCATTTTAATTTTGCATCGTCAAATAATTGATTTTTAATGTTTTAAAAATGAAAGGTTTATGAAAATAGTAAGTATAATAATCCTAATAACAGCGTGTGTTTTTGGCAACCCAAAACCAAAAGAAGAAAATACGATAGAGGATTCTGATATAGAACGTTTTAATCAACAGATTGAAAATGTAAAAAAAATGAGCGCTTCTGGAGTTTATAATTCTAAAATCGCATTTTTTATTGATATGAGAATTAAATCGGGTAAAAATAGATTCTTTGTTTATGATCTTGAAAACGACAAAGTAATTGATGAAGGATTAGTAGCAAATGGCGCAGGTTCTGAAACGGGTGTAAAAGGAGAATTGAAATTTAGCAACGAACCGAATTCTAAATGCACTTCGCTTGGATGTTACGCAATAGGAAAATCGTATAGAGGAATTTTTGGAAAAGCTTATGTTTTAAAAGGGCTGGACCAAACGAATAATAATGCCGTTAAAAGAATGATTGTATTGCATTCATATTCTGCAGTTCCAGAAAGTGAACAGGATCATTATATTGCCCTTAGCCAAGGATGTCCTATGGTTAGTGAGGTGTTTTTTAAAAGACTTGAAAAAATTATCGATAATTCGAAGTCGAATATTATCCTGAATATTTATTATTAGATTGAAAGAATTGTTTTCCTATTTTTATATAGAAGAAAAAATGTAAATTTCATCTAATGCAAAAGAAGAAATCATGAACGATCTGCTTCGGAAATTTCTAGAACAATTGAACAGATTCAAACCTGCAGACATTGATTTAATTATAGAAAATACTACAATTGAAACTTTTAGAAAAGGTGATTTTTGACTTAAGATAAGAAAATGGGCAAGTAGAAAATTATTTGCAAAAAAAAGGAATAGTTTACGAGCTATTCCCTTTTTCGTCCTAAGAATTAAGAAAGTACCGTGTCTGGCAGAACACTGGCATTTACTGATGAAACATTCCTACGGAATGATTGTTTAATATATTTCCTTGTTCCGCTAGGAACATTTTATCGGTAGCGGTAAAATTTAAAGTTAATTGATCCAAATGACCATAAAAGAAAGTGTCTAATACTTCCTGAAAAACAGGATGTGCATTTTCTACTTGAACAAATAAACTCATAGAAGAATGCAGTTTTCTTGCACCCAGTTCTCCTAAAATTCCTTCGGCAGACTTCTTTTTTAAGGTCAGCAGCAATTTAGAGATCTCAATTAAATGTTTCGATAAAATCGGATGCTTTAAAAATTCAGTAGCTTCTTTAAGATCTGCAACGGCATAATATTCAGAAAGAGCACTTTTGCCAAGTCCTTTGATCTGCGGAAAAATGAACCACATCCAATGGGTTTCTTTTTTACCTTTTTTTATTTCAGATAATGCTGTCAGATAAAGTTTATTTTGCGCATCTAAAAATCGGGTCAAATCATTTTTTGCGTAAGTCATCTCTTGATTCTGTATTAAATGGTTAGTAAATCTAATTTGTTTAATCGGTAACACTTGTAATATATTTTTTTTAAAGAATTGTATTAAATTTTTCGAATACCAAAAGTAGAATGCCGATAGCGTTCTGAGTTATAGAATTGTAGTTTGTCCTTACATAATTCCGATAGGTCTGTAAGAATGCCTTGTTAATATAATTTTAAAGTTTTGAATGATTCTAAATTCTAATGTTATTTTAATGTTCTGCAAAAAAATTGGTTCTAAATTGCGCGCTCAGAAAAAATATAATAAACGCCTTAAATCACTGAGATTTTGATTCAAAACCATGTGATGCAATTAAACTTTTAGCCTTTTTTAGAGTATGTTGAACGAAATTAAAAATAGCTTTTTATGTAAATGCCTTCAGGCATTGCTTGTTGGCTATTTTCTAATTAGCAGTTTAAATATCTCTAATAGTGTTGGAAGAATCTTAAGCGATAACGCCGAAACCTACACGGTAAAAGGCATTACCTGCAACTTTCTGAAAAAAATCTTCAAGTGTGATGGAATCCCAGAAGAACTGGACGACTACAAAACAAAGGACACTAAAACGGCCAAATTAGCAAAAGGCATTCCTTTAATGGAATATTTGATTTCATCAGAATCTTTGATGCCTCATTTTTGTTTTCTAATAGAATCAGAAGGGAAAAAATATATTGATAATACTATCTTTTCGTTTGGTTTTCATGGTAAAATAGACATACCGCCTCCTAGGGTGAATTCATAAATACTTGTTTTTTAAGGATTGGGATAAAAATCTTAATCCAGAATTGCGGTTTTTGCCGTATATTTATTCTATGTAATAATCCTGTATTTATACTTAAATTCATGACACCATTTAAACGTTTTTATAACTTATTGCAGCTCGATAAGCGCGATGTGTATCAAATTATCTTCTATGCTGCATTTGCAGGGTTAGTCAATCTTTCTCTGCCTTTGGGAATCCAAGCTATTATTAATTTTATTCAAAGCGGACAGCTGAGCGTCTCGTGGATTATTCTCGTGATTCTAGTGACGGTTGGTGTTGGTTTTGGCGGAGTTCTTACGATTTTGCAGTTGCGAATTGTAGAGAATCTGCAGCAGCGAATTTTTGTACGCTCTTCTTTCGAGTTTGCGTACAGAATGCCTTTAATAAAATTTAAAGAAATGTATTCGGAATATGCTCCCGAAAAAGCCAATCGTTTTTTTGATACTTTAATGGTACAAAAAGGCACTGCAAAACTATTGCTTGATTTCTGCACCGCATTCCTTCAGGTTGGTCTGGGGATTATTCTATTGGTTCTTTATCATTCTTTCTTTATGGTAATTGGACTTTTATTTATTGTCATATTATATGTCATTTTTAAATTTTCGTATAAAGACGGTCTCGAAACCAGTTTGAACGAATCAAAATTTAAATATAAAGTGGCAGCATGGCTTCAGGAAATTGCTAGAAATAGAGAAAGTTTCCGCAGAAAAGGGGCTTTTGAATATGCTTTGGAAAGAAATGACCAATACGCAACCAGCTATGTAAATTACCGTGAAAAACACTTTCAGGTAATGAAGAAACAATATATTCAGCTGACTATTTTTAAAGTAATTGTTACTGCTGCCTTATTATCGATCGGTGGTTTTCTGGTAATTCACCACCAAATGAACATAGGGCAGTTCGTAGCAGCTGAAATCGTAATTGTATTATTGATCAACTCGGTAGAAAAAATCATCTTCGGATTAGAGTCTTTCTACGATGTATTGACTTCTGTTGAAAAAATTGGTCAGGTGACTGATATGGAAATTTCATGCATTCCTCAAACTTCAGATAAAACGGAAAAAGGAATCAATATTGAGACCGAAAGCATCAATTACCATTATCCAGAACACAACAAAAAATCACTGAAGAATATCAATTTAAAAATCTCTCAAGGAGAAAAAATCATTCTTACAGGAACAAATGGTGCAGGAAAAAGTACTTTGCTAAGATTGCTTTCGGGGGTTTTAGAACCAGAAAGTGGAGCGATGTACGTAACTGATAATTATATGAATCGTCTTAACGAAGATACATATAGAGCGCAGGCAGGTACATTCTTGCAAGGCGATACACTTTTTGCAGGAACAATTCGTGAAAATATTGTTTTTGGAAATGAAAAATTAAACAGCGATGATTTAAAATGGGCTTTAGATAATGTCGGCCTTACTCCATATATTAAAACTTTTGAAAACGGGTTGGAGAATCAAATTCATCCTGGAGGTCGTGAACTATCTGCTTCTGATGTTCAAAAAATTCTTTTGGCAAGAAGTATTGTGGGTAAACCGAATATCTTATTCTTAGAAGATCCAGTTGACAAAATGGACGATTTGACTTCGAGTAAAATTGTAGACTTTTTACTTTCGGAAGAAAATGACTGGACTGTTATTGTAACTTCTAAAAATGATATTTGGAAAAGCAAATGCAGTCGTATGATTACGATTGATGACGGAAAAATTATTAACGACATAAAGCTTTAATCATGCTCAACCTATCTAAAGATAACAACGTACTTATAACGCCAGGGCAATACAAATCGATTACAAGTGTTGCTCGTAGACCACATTACGCAATTTTAAATAAAGTCATAATCGGATTTTTGATTTTCGCTGTCTTATGTCTTTTCTTGCCTTGGACGCAGAATATTTCAGGAACAGGTTCTGTAACGACTTTAAAACCAGATCAAAGACCACAAACGGTTCATAATGCCATTGCAGGACGTATAGAGAAATGGTTTGTAAAAGAAGGAGATTATGTAAAAAAAGGAGATACAATTCTTTTTATTTCGGAGATCAAAGAAGATTATCTAGATCCTAATTTGGTTAATAATACCAAACAGCAAGTAGATGCCAAAAAAATGGCAGTAGAATCGTATGGCGATAAAGTAAACTCTCTTGATGTACAGGCGCAGTCGCTTAACACGGAAAGACAGTTGAAATTGCAGCAAGCGCAAAACAAAATTCGTCAGTCACAATTGAAAATAAAAAGTGACAGTATGGATCTTGTGGCGGTAAAAACTCAGCTTCGAATTGCAAAAACGCAATTTGACCGTTCGACTGCTTTAAACAAAGAAGGTCTTAAACCGCTGACTGATGTCGAGCAAAAAAGATTAAAATTGCAAGAGTCAGAAGCGTATGTGATTACGCAGGAAAATAAATTATTAAGCAGTAAAAATGAATTGATAAATGCAAAAGTAGAAATCAATAGAATTACTGCTGAATATGCTGAAAAAATATCAAAATCAAGAAGCGATAAATTTACGGCTTTAAGTACGCAATACGATACAGAAGCTCAGGTAAATAAATTAGAAAACCAATATACCAATTACAGACTTAGAAACGGTTTATATTATATTACAGCGCCACAGAGCGGTTATGTAAACCGTGCTTTATTGGCTGGTCTTGGAGAAACGATTAAAGAAGGAACTCCTGTTGTGAGCATTATGCCTTCTAAATATGATATTGCGGTAGAAACTTACGTAGATCCAATCGATTTACCGCTGGTGCATCGAGGTGCAAAAGTTCGTGTTTGGTTTGATGGATGGCCTAGAATCGTATTTTCTGGATGGCCTGGATTATCTTATGGAACTTACGGAGGTAAAGTTGTAGCGATAGAAAACTTTATAAGTCCGAACGGGAAATATAGAATTTTAGTGTCACCAGATGGAGAAGATCGTCACTGGCCAAAAGAATTGAGTATTGGTGCAGGTGCGCAAAGTATTGCATTGCTAGAAACCGTTTCGGTATGGTACGAGATTTGGCGAAACTTAAATGGTTTTCCGCCAAACTATTATAATTCAGGAGAAAAAGAAGATAAAGGAAAGGAGAAAAAGTAAAATGAGAAATCTTGTAAAATTGTTTTCTTTCTTAATACTATTTTGTTTTTCTACACTTCATAGCCAGAATTTTAATCAAGAGGAACTTACTTTTATCGAGTACTTGGGATATGTAAAAAAATATCACCCGTTGGTAAAACAAGCCAATCTTGAAGTGACAAATGCTCAGGCAAAATTGATGATGGCTCGAGGCGGATTTGATCCAAAATTGGAAGTAGATTACAATAAGAAAGAATTTAAAGGCACAGAATATTATTCGTTATTAAACAGCAGTTTCAAAATTCCGACTTGGTATGGAATTGAAGTAAAAGCAGGTTTTGACGATACAAGTGGAGAATATTACAATCCGCAGAACAAAACTCCAGAAGCAGGTTTAACTTCGCTCGGAATTAATGTTGCTCTGGGGCAGGGAATGTTCATTAACCAAAGAATGGCCGATGTTCGCGAAGGAAAACTTCAGGTAAAACTGAGTGATGCACAGCGAAAATTGAGAGCAATTGAAGTTTTATATCAAGCAAGTGAAGCTTATTTTGAATGGAGAAGAAGTTATAACGAAGCAGAATTGTATAAAAACTATTTAGGCTTTGCTAGTACTCGTTTTGAAGGTGTTAAAAAACTAATCGCAGCCGGAGATGCACCAGCAATTGACAGCGTTGAAGCTAAAATAACAGTAAGAAACAGAGAACTGAATGTTGAAAACGGAAATTTGAAATTAGCGAAAGCAAAACTGAAATTGGCCAATTTTTTATGGATTGAAAATGTTCCGGTTGAATTGGGAGATTTGGTAAAACCAGAACAAAACCTAATTCAGACCATTGAGGAAACTTTAAAAACGGATGCCATGATGGTCGATGTTGAATCATTAGATTCTCACCCAAAGATTCAATCTTTAGAAACTAAAATGGATATTTTGGAGGTCAATCGCCAGTTGAAAGCCAATTCATTGCTTCCCAAAATAAATGTGGGCTACAATTACATTTCAGAACCCAATTACTGGAATAATTTCAACGCCGATGATTATAAGTTTAACATCGATTTCAGCTTTCCAATTTTCTTAAGAAAAGAACGTGGAAGTTTAAAAATGGCTAAACTGAAAATTCAGGACATGCAATATGATATTGGACAGCAGCGATTGGAACTTAAAAATAAAATCAAAGCCCAGCAGACAGAAATTGCTTCATTAAGAAAACAGAAAGTGGTAATCGACAATCTTGTACAAGATTATATGACGATGTTGAATTCAGAAGAAAAATTATTTTCATTCGGCGAGAGTTCGATTTTCTTAATCAATTCGAGAGAAAACAATTTGGTTAGCGCAAAATTGTCGCAAATAAGTTTAGAGAATCAGTTTTATCTGTCGAATGCCGAATTGTACAAAATATTAGCAAATCCAGATTAATAATTTTTGATGTATAATCGAATAGTTGAAATGGCAGTGATTTAATATGTCGCTCCTCTGGAGCTTTTGAATTTAGGGGACGTAGATTTAGTTATAAATATTTCGCTCTTCCAGAGCTGTAAAACGTCCCAGCGAGACGAAATATTTATAGGAATGTATTTTTGATTTATAAAATAACCCTGTAAGGGCGAAAGATATTGTATGTACACAAAAATAACAGTCAGCTTTGTACCTGTCTGCATTATATTAATTTTTTCAGAATTTGAGTTAAAAAAGCTTTAGATATTTTCTAAAGCTTTTTTTTGAAGAAATGTTTCAAAAAGCGGTTTCATATTATAACATGAAACCGCTTTTTTTTAAAGTAAAAAACTTCTTTATTTAAATTTGATAGACTTTCTTATTTCGAAGCCTTGTAATTTAACATTGACCGATTATGAGTTTATTAAAAAAGAGTTTTCTTTTATTCTGCTGCATTATTTTGTCTCAAGTTTTAAAAGCGCAGGATGCTCCTTATACAATGGGATTTATTCCAGCATCTATAAGCGAAGTTGATGTTGCATTTCCTCTAATAGAAAAATGGCATTTAAGCGGTCAGGCCGATTTGCAGCTCGTTACGCAAGGTGCTTATACCAACGGAAATCCTTTTGAATATACACAGCGAAAAGTAATAAGACCTTGGATTATTTATTCGGGTTTTAAAAATATGAAGCTTTGGTTAGGATACGCGCACAACCAGAAGTATGCAATAGAAGAAGCGGGGAATTACAAAACTTTGGAAAACCGACTTATTGTTATGGGAACCTATACTCAGGAAATGCCAAAAGGATCTATTTTTGAACAAGTGCGATTTGAAACCAAATTTTTTGATGATAGAAACGGCAATCACCAGACGATACCAAGATTAAGAGCACGTTTTGGAGTCAATCATTATTTGAGACAAAGTAAGGAAAAACCAATTTTTTTAGCCCCAAATATTGGGTATTACACAGAACTCATGCTAAAGTTTGCTTCTAAAGATTATGCCGACGAACATTTTGATATTTTCAGACTATCGGTTTATTATACTGCTGGAATTACCCCGAATATTCATTTTTTGGCAGGCGTAATAGGACAAATGCAGTTGCGTGCAAACGGAACTCAGTTTGACGTTTACTACGGGCCAATGGTTTCATTAAAATACAGCGTAAAACCAAAAGAACGCGAAACATTTGATAGTGTTGATGGTGGTGCAGATTAACCAAATTATTTCTGCCGATTTTAAAAGAGTTTATTTTGCTTAAAACTTATAATATTTAACTTTGGAACGTTATAAGAATAAACAAAATGAAACAAGCGATCATAAATGCTGTCGTACACACGGGAGAAGAAATAATAGAAAACGGAGTTGTAGTTGTAGAAAACGGAACTATTATTTCAGTGCAAAAAGAAATTCCAAACGATATCAAGACAATTGATTTAAAAGGAAATCACCTTGCGGCAGGATTTATAGATATCCAGATCAATGGCGGAGAAAAGTATTATTTCAGTCAGACACCCAACGAAGAAACCATTCAGGATATTTACGATGCCAGTATGAAATATGGCACAACGCATGTTTTACCTTGTTTAATATCTTCATCAAAAGAAACCATTTTAGAAGGAATTGAAGCGGTTCGCAATTACATGAAAAAGCATCAAAATGGTGTAATCGGAATGCATTTGGAAGGACCATTTTTAAATCCGCAAAGACGCGGGGCACATAGTATTGATCAGGTTCGAAAACCAACTGACGAAGAACTTCAAGAAATTATCAGCAAAGGAAAAGATATTATAAAAGTCATTACCATAGCTCCAGAATGTTTTACAGAAAAGCAGCTTAATATGCTGATCGAAAGCGGTATTACAATTTCGATCGGACATTCTACTATTACGCACAAAGAAGCACAGCCTTATTTTGCAAAAGGAATTAATCTAGTTACACACTTGTTTAATGCCATGACACAATTCGGACATCGCGAACCAGGTTTGGTTGGAGCTGTTTTTGAAAACGAAGAAGTCTACGCTCCTCTTATTCTCGATGGAGTGCATTGTGATTATGCAGCAGCAAAAATAGCGTACAAACTAAAACAGGATAAATTCTTCTTAATTAGTGATGCTACCTTTTTGGGGCGTAAAGTGGCTAATTTTAAATGGGATAACTTTGACGCTCATTTGGTTGATGGTTTCTATAGAAATGAGGATGGCAATCTAGCAGGTGCTTCAATCTCAATGACAGAAGCAGTGCAAAATGCCTATAATCATTTAAATGTTTCGGCAGATGAAGCTATAAAAATGGCGACTACAAGAGTGGCTGCTGCAATTGGCATGCAAAATAAAATAGGAAAAATACGTGCAGATTTTCCTGCAAGCTTTGTTGAGTTCAATTCTGATTTAACTGTAATCAAGACTTTAGATTTTAGGGAATAGAAACTTTAGAACCTGCCCTTTAAGTATAGTAGTCGTTTATAAAAACTTACTTTTAGTATATTTTATATTCATATTTTTCTTGCATTTAACTTGCTTATACAAAGTATATTGATAGTTTTGCATCATATTTAACCCCAAACCTACTTACTTACTGATGAGAAAAAACACTCACTTTTTCGTATTTGCCCTATTGGCAAGTATTATTTTTGGATGTAGTGACGATGGCGAAAATTACAAGCCAAATTACCTGCCAAGTATAGATGCTTCGGCTTTACCAGCAGAAAATAAACCAATGACTATGTTTGAGGATAACGAAGATCCTTCGATTATGTACAATAAAGCAGATCGATGGTTTAGAGTAAACGAACCGTTTCAAGTTATTCAAAAAGGAAAAGATTCTGTACAAGTTTCGCTTTATTCTCCGGTTGGATTGACAGACGTAAAAGTGTATGCAAAATTGCCTAATTACGATAAAAAGTTTTTGCTTTATAGTTTTTCTAAAGTTCCTGCTTTTCACCGTTCTTTTCATAAAATTCCTTTGACAGAGCAAAAAAACGATTATTTGCTAGAAACAGGAAACACAGTAACGATCGATAAAATTGAAGGATTTTCATCTGGAGCGATCGAATTTTCTGTAGAATCAGATGATCCTTTGTTTAAAAAATTCAAAAAAATAAAATCAAATCATTTAGTTCAGTTTCATGACGGATACCACATTAATGAGTTGGGTAAATTTCTTCCTATGAATCCTGCATTGGCAAAAGAAGCAATTACCATGATTATTAATTATTCTTATGCTTTAAGCCATCCTCTGTATTATGACACTTTTACCAATTTTGACAAGTACAAACAAGAACAAGCAACGACAGCAGGAACAGCTATAAATGGCGCATTGAATTGGCACGGAAATGCTGATGATGTAGATGGTGTTTACGATTATTATTCTAAAGAAGAAATCGAAAAAATATACTGGAATTATCTAGATAAAAGAACCGTTTGGCTGGCAATGGTTGGAGGAGATTCTGCTTGGGGCGGAGGGAATCTGGCATCACAATGGGAATCGGGTTATGTAACCGGACATTGGGTTGGAGAAATGTCGGTTTGGTCTCACGAATATTCGCATCATATTGGTTTTAACCACAGCAGTAATTTGGCGAATAGCGGCGAAGGCGGCGGTCAGCAGGAAATGCTTACTCATTTTTATAAATACTTAATTTATTTAAATGATCTTCCGTTTACAGATCCAGACGTTTTAAAAACCTATTCAAAAACGGCTTACGTAAAAGGAACTTATAAGAAACCAGTATTTACTGTTAATCCTAAAAATCCATTTTTGCTAAAATATAAAGGCGAAGGAAAATGGAACTAAAATATAAATTATACATGAAACATATTCTGCCCCTAATTTTAGTAATTTGTTTGTTTACAAGTTGCAGTAAAGACGATCCAGCATCTAAAGATTATACCTATTATTATCCGACTGATGAAGCTTCTATTACAAACGAAAATATTCCAGGAAGCACAGAAGCATTTGATCCAAAAGGAATTACTATTGCAAATGAGAAATTGTATGTGATTAACGGAAATGTATTAGAGATTTTTAATGCTCTGACTTTAGAACATATTAAAACAATAAAAGAATATAAAAAAGGAAACACAACTATTGCGCTAACAAGTTTAACATCGGTTTCTGTTGATGCTGGCCGTATTTACGTTGGTAGTACAGAATCAAGATTATTTGTTTTTGATGAGATTACAAATGCTGGAATTAGCACTGTTGGAAATGGCCAGTGGTGGCAGACTTTTGTGCACGTTTTTGGTGTTGTAGCCAAAGACGGATTGGTGTTTGTAAAAGAAAAAGAAAAGAGCATAAAGGTTCTTGACGCTGCTCAAATTACAGAAACAAGCGATTGGAATTTAAAGCCTATTGCCAAATTGAATACCTTAAACGGATATACAGAAGTATATTCATTGGATGTTTTTGATGGAAATTTGGTTGTAGGAGGAAGAGATGCTAAAAGCTATTTATATTATAATATCGCCAATATTAAAGCCAATGCTGCAGCTTCGTTAACAACTCCTATCGAGCCAGAAAAAGTGCAATTTGTAGACATTAAACCAGTTGCAGTATCTTTTAGCAAAGATTGGGCAGTTACTTCAGAAAATGTTGGAAGTGCCTCTTATTTAAAACTATATCCAAAAGACGAGTTCATTAAAAAGAATTATAAAGCGGTTTTAAGCGTTTCTGATATTTTAGGACAAAATGCTTTCGGAACTATTGTTGGCACAGCACAACTTAACGATCGTATTTTCTTATCTGATAATACCAATAAAAAAATCAGAGTAATAAAATTGAATAAGTCGGTAATTGCAGAACAAAACAACTAGGTTTTTTTAAATTCCAAATTTTTTGAAATTCCAAATTCCAATTCCGAAGTCTCGGTCAAATTGGAATTTGGATTTTTTTTGGATTGAAATAAAATTTGGATTTAGATTTTGGAATTTCAAATATTTGAATTTAAAACTAAGATTGGAGTTTGGAATTTAAAATAATTTGGGATTTCAAAAAAAAAGCCTACTAGATTGATAGGCTAATAAAAGTTTTAACAATTTATAGCTTAAAATTGAAAATAACTATTTAAATTTGCACTCGCTATGAAGAAACAGAACCAGAAAATGAATAATTATTATCGTCACAGTATGATGTGCTGTGTTGCTGTTATGGTGTTTATTGATCTGGCTTAATATATAAAATGATAAAATTTATTTCGAAAAAGCCTTTCAACTTATTAATGGAAGGCTTTTTTGTTTTTTAAACTGTAAAGAATGATTGAATTAAAAAATGTAACCAAAACTTTTCATCAGAAAGACAGAATTGTAGCTGCTTTGTCTGATGTCTCACTAAGGGTTCCTCAGGGGAAAATTTTTGGTGTAATTGGAACTTCCGGAGCAGGAAAAAGTACTTTGATTCGATGCGTGAATTTGTTGGAAAGACCAACTTCTGGCGAAATTATCGTTGACGGAAAAGCTTTGATGCAGTTGTCAAATGCGGAATTGGCGATTGAAAGAAGACAAATCGGAATGATTTTTCAGCATTTCAATTTACTTTCTTCGAGAACGGTTTTCGAAAATGTGGCTTTTCCGCTAGAATTGGCTGGAACGCCAAAAACGGAAATCAAAACACGTGTTTTAGAATTATTGCAATTGGTTGGATTGGCAGAAAAAGCCAATGATTATCCAGCAAGTCTTTCGGGAGGACAAAAACAAAGAGTTGCCATTGCAAGAACTTTGGCTAATAATCCGAAAGTTTTACTGTGCGATGAAGCGACAAGCGCATTGGATCCTGCAACAACGAGATCGATTTTAAATTTACTGAAAGACATTAACAAACGCCTTAACATTACGGTTCTGCTGATCACACACCAAATGGAAGTGGTAAAATCGATTTGTGATGAAGTAGCGGTAATCAGTCACGGAAAATTAATCGAGCAGGGAAGTGTGGGCGAAATCTTTGCAGACCCAAAACATGAATTAACAAGAGAATTTATTTCTTCTTCGCTTCATATCGAAGTTCCATCTGTTTATCAGGAAAAATTGCAGAAAGAAGACAATGGAAATCTGAATCCGTTATTAAAACTGGAAATGACAGGAAAATCGGTTAACGAGCCTGTTATCTCAGAAGTTTCAAGACTTTTTGATACCGATTTCAAAATCGTTAGCGCGCAAATGGATCAGGCTGGCGAAGTGAATTTTGGTGTAATGCTGATTGAACTTTCAGGGAAACGCGAAAATTACGACGCAGCAATTCAATATTTTAATTCAAAACACATTAAAACAGAAATTATAGGTTATGTCTGATTCTCTTATAGATTTATTGTTAAAAGGAACATGGGAAACCATTGTTATGACTTTTGTATCGGGCTTTTTCGGGTTTTTGTTAGGACTTCCAACAGGAATTTTATTATTCTTAACTCGTAAAAACCAGATTCTGGAACAGCCGGTTTTAAACAGAACATTATCAGTTGTGGTAAACGTTTTTCGTTCTATTCCATTCATTATTTTAATCGTTTGGATGATTCCGTTTACACGCGCTATTGTCGGGACTTCTATTGGTGTGAGTGCCGCTTTGGTTCCGTTAAGTATTGGTGCAGCTCCGTTTATTGCCCGTTTGGTAGAAAATAGTTTATTAGGTCTTCCGTCGGGATTAATTGAAGCAGCGAGGGCATTGGGCGCAACTCCTTTACAAATTGTATACAAAGTATTATTGCCAGAAGCTCTGCCTTCTTTAATCAATGCAGCATCAATAACTTTAATTACTCTTGTTGGATATTCTGCAATGGGAGGAGCTGTTGGAGCAGGTGGTTTAGGACAAGTTGGGTATCAATACGGATATATTGGTTATGATGCCGTAACAATGAACTCGGTTTTGGCTTTATTGGTTATTCTGGTATTCGTAATTCAGTTTGCGGGAGACAGATTATCAAAACGATTCGATCATAGATAATCCTCAATTAACAATTTATAATTAACAATTTATAATTAACAATTTACAATTAGAAATATATGAAACTTAATATTTTAAAAACGGCTGGAATTTTGGCTTTGGCGCTTGTTTTATCCAATTGCGGAAACAAAAAAAATAACGATCCTCATTTTATAAAAGTAGGTGTAGCTTCTGGTCCAGAACTAAAAGTGGCGGAAGCGGCTAAAAAAGTAGCTAAAGAAAAATACGGATTGGAAGTAGAACTAGTTTCTTTCAACGATTACGTGATTCCAAATGAAGCTTTAAGCCAAGGTGATATCGATGCGAATGCATTTCAGCACAAACCGTATTTAGATGAGCAATCGAAACAAAGAGGTTACAAATTAGCCATTATCGGAAATACATTCGTGTATCCGATTGCTGGTTATTCTAAAAAAATAAAAAGCCTTTCTGAATTGAAAAACGAAAGCACGATTATTATTCCAAACGATCCAACAAACGGAGGACGTTCGTTATTGCTTTTGCAGAAAAACGGATTATTGAAATTGAAAGATGGTGTTGGTTTATTGCCAAAGGTAACTGACATTGTTGGTAATCCTAAAAACTTAAAAATTTTAGAACTAGAAGCGCCTCAATTGCCTCGTGCTTTAGACGACCAAAATGTGTCTATTGCGATCATTAACAATACTTTTGCTTCTGCAGCAGGATTGGTTCCATCTCGTGATGCTTTGTTTGTTGAAGACAAAGATTCTCCTTATGTAAATTTGGTGGTAAGCCGCGAAGACAATAAAAACGAAGAAAAAGTAAAACAGTTTTTACAGGCTTTTCAATCTCCAGAAGTAGAAAAAGCTGCTGAACAAGAATTTAAAGGAGGCGCGGTTAAAGGCTGGTAATTTTTTAAGTTAAAAGTTAAAAGTTATGAGTTATGAGTTATAAGTTAGGAGTGTTGCCTAACTTATAACTCATATTTTTTTGTACTATACGTACATTTATTCAAACATAGCCCGTGGTTTCAACCACGGGAATACGCGGTTAGTATTAACCCTTAACAATTATATAAAACAATCTGTTGATTTTGTAAGGTTTACGTTTTTTTATTGAATTAAATTAGAGTTCAATTTTTAAAACAAATGCCATGAGATCAATTTGGACAGGTTCGGTAAGTTTTGGATTAATTAATATTCCAATAAAAATGTTTTCGGCGGTGCAGGAAAGCACTCTGGATATGGATATGCTGGATGCGAAAGATCACGCTAATATTAAGTTTAAACGTGTTAACGAAAATACGGGCAAAGAAGTAGATTTTGCCAATATTGTAAAGGGATATAATCTGGAAGGTAAATATATTGTTTTGGAAGATTCTGATTTTGAAGCTGCAGACGCCATTAAAACTAAAACAATCGATATTGAAAGTTTTGCTTTCGAAAAAGAAATCCAAAGTATTTATTACGAACAGCCCTATTATCTTGAACCCGATAAAGGCGCCATGAATGCCTATGGCTTGCTTCGCGATGCGCTCGAAGCTTCAGGAAAAGTTGGTGTTACAAGATTTGTACTGAGAAATAAAGAAAGTCTGGCAATTCTAAAACCGTACAAAAATGTCATTGTTTTAAACCGAATTCGATTTGAACAGGAGATTAGAAGTACAGCAGAATTAAAATTGCCTCCAATGTCTAAAAAATCGACAAAAGAAATGGACATGGCAGAAAAACTAATCGATCAGCTAACGGAGAAATTTGATATTTCTGGCTTTAAAGACGAATATACCGCCAAGCTTTTGGATATCATTAAAAAGAAAGCCAAAGGAAAACCGCAAAAAGCAGCTCCAAAACTAAAAGTCGTGCACAAACAAAGCGACGATTTAATGGAAATGCTGAAAGCAAGTCTGGAAAACAAAAAGAAAAAATCGTCTTAAACGTTTTGACTATTTTCTAGTTTGTGAATAATCTTTTTAATATTGGCGCCTTTCGATAAAACGGGTTTCCATAAATCGCCTTTTTTTTCAAAACGACTTAATGCATTTTTGATGATAAATTGCGAAGGATGCAGTTTTTCAGTCACTTCACTCCATTCTAAAGGCGTAGAAACTGTTGCGCCAGGTTTTGGACGAACAGAATACGGCGCTGCCAAAGTTTGTCCGCGTCGGTTTTGTAAAAAATCGATGTACAGTTTATTTTTCCTTTTTTTGATGCTTCTGTCAATCGAAGTAATATCGGGCAGTCTGGAATGTACTTCTTTGGCAATTAATTCGGCTAGAATTTTAATCGAATCATAATCGTATTGTGCGCCAAGCGGAATGTAAATATGAAGCCCAGAAGCGCCCGAAGTTTTGCATAAACATTCGGTTTCCAATTCGTCTAAAACTTCTTTTACAACCAAAGCAGTTTGAACCACTAGTTTAAAGTCGTCTTTTGCAGGATCTAAATCAATTACAAGCCAATCTGGATTCTGAATATGTTTTATGGTCGAATTCCACGGATTCATTTCGATACAGCCTAAATTGGCCATATAAAGTAGTGTTTCTTTATTATTGCAAATAAGATAATCAATGTTGGCATTGTTGGATTCTGAGAAGATTTTTTTGGTTTTAAGCCATTTCGGAATTTTATCGACATCGACATCTTTCTGATAAAAACTAGGAGAATCAATTCCGTTTGGGAAACGGTTCATCGATTCTGGACGATCTTTTAAATACGGCAAAATCAATTCTGAAACTTCATTATAATATTGTATAATATCACCTTTTGTAATACCATCTTTTGGAAAATAAATTTTATTCTGATTGGTGAGATGTAAGGTCGTTTTACCAATTTTTAAATCGTAATCGTTCCCAGTTTTGTGTTTGTTTGATTTTTCCATTTCAATTAAATTAGAACTCCCATTAATATCGTCTTTCAAATTGATTTTGCCATTGATATTGCCATTGATATTGCCATTGTCATTGATATTGTGATTGCCATTGCCATTAAAATTAACTTCTTCACCTTTTTTATCAACCCTTAATCCTAGATAAACAGGATGTCGCAAATGCTGATCCTGCGTCCATTCGGAAAATTTTACCTGACAAACGACTTTTGGTTTTATCCATTGAATGGGATCGCGTAAAGAGATTTTTTCGTCAAGCGGAGATTTTTCTATAAAGTAAGGCTCGAGTTGAGTGTATAAATCTTTCAGCACAGCTTCTGTAAAACCCGTTCCGCATTTACCAATATATTGCAGTTTTTTACCATTATATTGACCTAAAAGAAGCGCGCCAAAATACTTTCTCGAATTTTTAGGTTCGGTGATTCCGATAATTATGGCTTCCTCTTCATTTGCTGTTTTTATTTTAAGCCAGTTTGTACTTCTTCTGTTTGCAGCATAAGTGCTATCGGCTCTTTTGGCAATTATGCCTTCCGTTTTATTTTTAAGTGCTTTTTCAAACTGTTTTATTCCGTCGCCAACGGTATGTTCAGAATAAAAAACATTCGAAAAAAGATATTTATTGAAGAGAATTTTCAGCAGTTCTTTTCGTTCCAAAAGCGATAATTCAGTAATCAGATTTCCATCCAAATTCAATAAATCAAAAACATAATATTTGAGATTTCCGATTCCGGTTTTCATATAGTTTTGAAGCAGTTGGAAATCGGCTTTTCCTGCATCATTCTCGACCACAACTTCGCCATCTAAAACTACGTTATGATCTATTTGTTGTAATTCTTCGGCGATGGACTTAAAATTATCAGTAAAAGAAAGTTCGTTTCTGCTATACAAATCGACTTGTTGTGCATTAATAACGGCAATCGTCCTGTACCCGTCGTATTTATTTTCGAAAACCCATTCATCATCATCAAAAGGTTTTTCGCGTACGCTGGCAAGCATGGGTTTTATAAACTCAGCTATTTCAACTTTCGGATTAGACTTTTTTTTTGCCGTTTTTTTCTCAACTGTTTTTGAAGACAGTTTTTCAGATTTTTTTATAAGCTGTTCCAAACTTCTTTTAGAAATAACCGATTTATTTTTTTCTAAAATATCTTCAGTAAAAGCATACTTGTCATTTTTCTTGATTAAAAGCCAGGCATTTTCTTGTTTGCCGTGAAGTTTGACCAAGGAAAATTCGCCTTTGAGTTTTTTTCCTTTTAAAACAAAACTCAAGCGCCCTTTTTCTAAATCACTTAATAATTGTTTTTCGTCCGAAGCTGTTTTTTCATCCGAAGTATACGTTCCATTATCCCAAACAATTACATTTCCAGCGCCGTAGTTTCCTTCTGGAATTGTACCTTCAAAATCCTTGTAACTGTAGGGATGATCTTCTACCATCATTGCGAGACGTTTTACTTCAGGATCCATTGACGGACCTTTTGGCACTGCCCAGCTTTTTAAAACGCCATCCATTTCTAGCCTAAAATCGTAATGAAGATGCGATGCGGCATGTTTCTGCACGACAAAAATCAGTTCGTTTGCCGATTTTTCCACTTTTCCTTTTGGTTCGCGGGTTTGTTTAAAATCTCTCTTTTGATTGTATTTAGACAGTGACATAAGCTTTCAGAAGTATTAAAGCGTAAGTAAAATATAGTAAAGCGCCGTTGCTGTGAAGGCAAAAATAATATGGGCAAAGAACAGCTGAATATAATAACCTTTAAAATCAATTGGGGGTTGATGATTGGTCATTTTAAATATAATAATCCAGCTGAGTATGCCAATTACACCACTGATAACTCCTAATATAAGAGCACTTAGTGGAGAAATTGGTAAAATATCCTTCACCCATACTATATGATATCCCATAACAAATAGAAAACCAATAATGTAATGTATCAGCCATCCTAAAATTTTTCTAGATTTTTCGGAGAGATTGATATTTGTTTTTTTTAAAGCAAAACTCAATAAAACAGGTTCTTTATACAATTCTCTAAAGTTTTTTGACATAACATAACTAAACCAAGTCATGGCTGATGTCGCCCCAATAGTAATTAATAGTAATTGTATAGTGATGTAGATCATAAAAACCTTTTTGAATTAAACTCTATTTCAAAGTTACTTTTAAAAAGGCTCTTTTATGTTATAGGATTAAAAAAAGCACTTATATAATTATCAGTAAAATATTGGTTTTCAAATATTTTAAGATTCGAATGTTATAACCGTTAAGTATAAATTTTAACTTGAAAACTAATCTAACTTTGGTTGTCTATTGTTTGAAAAACCGAAACAATTCTGATATAATTATAAATTTATTTTGACAAGTGAAAATAGCGAAGACAATGTAACCACTTCGTTTATAAAAGCATTAGGAAGATATCATTTCTGGGAAATAGAAAAAATGTTGTAATAGATTACATGATTGGCTGTCACAAAGACAGCCTTTTTTTGTTTTATACGCATTTATATTCAAACATAGCCCGTGGTTTCAACCACGGGGACATCCACATAAGAAATCTCATTGTGTTCCCTGTGGTTGAAACCACGGGTTATGTTTTATAAAGATGCATTTGAATCTATGAAGCTAAACGATTGGCTATGTTTTCATTAATTAAAATTACTTCAATTCTCCAAAATAATTGCTAAACAGGTACTCAAAATAGAAACTGCTTTTTCCATTTCTTCCTTTTCCAAATTCCCAAATCCTAAACGGGTCGCAGTAAGATTTTTGGTTTGATATAAAATGGTCTTTGGCAGAAATAAGCCCTGTTTGGAACATTCTTTTTGAAACTGAACCAGATTAAAATGATCCAGCCATTCGACCCAGATTGCCAGTCCTCTTGGTGGAATTTTAAACTTGATTCTATCTTTAAGTTTTTCATTAAGAATTGTAACAAAATAATCGCGTCGTTCTTTGTAGATTTTTTTATTTTTTTTAGAAAGGCGGTGCACTTCGCCTTCGGTAATCCATTCGGTAAGAACCTGTTCTTTTATAACATCAATTCGTGGTTCAAGAATGTTTTGATGCTTTTCGAGTTCTTTGATAAATTCCGCAGGCGCAGCCACAAAACCATAACTGAATCCTGATGGCAATGATTTTCCGAAAGAACCGATATAAACTACTTTCTGATTGGAATCAAACGCGGCTAATGGCAAAACAGGATTATTATCGTAATGAAACTCAAAATCGTAATCGTCTTCCAAAATCACAAATCCGTATTGATTGGCCAATTCCAAAACTTCGATTCTTTTTTTTGCACTAAGCGAAATAGTCGTGGGATAATGATAATTGGATGTTAAGTATAAAACCCTGATTTTTGTTGTTTCGCAGATTTCTTTTAAACGTTTGGTGTCAATTCCATCTTCATTTACCGGAATAGAAATTATTTGTGCTCCAGTATTAGTTAGCGTCATGTTTGACATATAATATCCCGGCGAAGCTACAACCACTTTATCGCCTGAAGCAATAAGAACTTTTGTAACCAAATACAAAGCAATTTCGTGACTGCTTGTCGTAAGAAGATTTGAAGTTGAAATGCGAATTCCTCGAGTAAGATTCAGATAATTAGAAAAATGAGTTTTAAAATTCGAATGCGAACGCAATTCTATCTGCTCGTAGGTTTTAGATGTTTTTCGTCTTTTTAGCTTTGAAACGTATAATCTCGCCAGAACATCGGTTTGAACTAATCTTAAATCAGGCATTCCGTCATTAAATTGATAAGGCAAATTGCTAATTTCAATCGGATTTTCAAGAATAGTAGAACGCTGAAAACTAAAGCCAATATTATCTTGAGATACATTTTGTTCTTTCGAAAGAATAAACTCAGCCTTGTTTTTTTGTTTTTGTTGGGATAAAATAAAAGTTCCTTTGTTCGGAAGTGTTTCAATCCAGCCTTGGGATTCTAAATCCTGAAAGGCTTTGATTAAAGTGTTTCGGTTAACAGAAAGTACTTTACATAAAATTCTGGTACCGGGAAGTTTGGTGCCTTCGGGAAGAAAACCCGTTTGTATGGCTTTGATAAACTCAAAAACAAGTTGCAGATAAATAGCAGTGCTTTCTTCTGGTTTAAGCTGAATAAAGCTTTTAAAAGGAATTTCAACCGGACTATCCATAATTTATAAACTGACACTTTTTATTAGTACGGCAAGATACTGCTTTTCTAAAAATTTTTAGAAAAAAAGAAAAGTGATCTTTCCTAAATAAGTGCTAGAACGATGACCAAATCAAACTATTAAGTCCGGCTGAAATATTTTTATTTTATTGAATAAAATGGAATTAACCCATTGGCTGAAATTAATCAAGCATTTAACTGCGTCATTTTCTTCTGCGAAGTTTATACTAATTACGGTGATTATATATTCTCAAAAACAATTCATTCCGTAGGAATGTTTCATCGGTAGAATTAAATTTGAATTGCGATTATACGTTCCGTAGGAACGTTTGGTTGGTAAAACAGAACGCGGTTATATAAAATCAGGTGTTCCTCTGGAACACAATGCAAAATGACATATTCTTTTTCTACCGACCAGATATTCCTACGGAATATTAAATTGTAACTCGTTGCGTAATTTATTATGATCTTAATTAGACTTTAAAAATCAATTTCTTTTTGTAGAAAATCCATAAAATGAATGACCAGAAAACAGCATAAGATAAAGCATAAGCGAGTGATGCATTTAATGGGTTTTCAAAACAAGGAACAATTCCATGATTATAAATATAAGCTTGAAGTCCAATTTCTTCGCCAGCTTTTTCAGGGTCGGCTACTTTTATGCCACTTAAAACTCTCGGAATTATTCCAGAAAAGAAAAATACAATCATCGGGTTAACACCCCAGATCAGGAATAATTTCGTCCATTTTTTATGTCCTTTAATGTCAATTATATAGTACAAAAGCGTTAAACATAATGTTGCAATTCCGGCTGTGTATAAAACATAAGAACTTGTCCAAAGCGATTTGTTAATAGGGAAGAAGATGTTCCAGATTAAACCTCCAATTACTAAAGCAGTTCCTGCAATGGAGGTCTTTTTTACGATTTCCATTTTATCAACCGATAAATTTAACAGCTGACCTATGTACATTCCTAAAATTCCAGTTCCAATGGCTGGCAAAGTGCTTAAGATTCCTTCTGGATCCCAAGTTTTAGATGAAGCCCATAAATGTCCGTTTAGAAGTGTATCGTCTATCCAAGCGGCAAGATTGGTTCCTTTATCAAAATTGGCTGGACCAAATCCAGGAACGGGAACAAAAGCCATTACAAGCCAATATCCAATTAAAAGCGTGGCTAAAACTAAAAGCTGTGTTTTTAAATTGGTCTTTAAATATAAAATCGAAGTAAAGAAATATACAATCGCAATACGCTGTAAAACGCCTGGAATTCTGGTATCATCAAAATGTTCCAAACCACTAAATGATAATGAGATAAGAATTAGAAATACTCCAATGGCAAGAATGGTTTTTACTTTCATTGAAAAGTTACCTAATAAAGCATAAGCAACGGCAAAAGCAATTACTAATCGTAACCCTAATAACGGAATTCCTTCTAAACCAAATAAATGGATTCTGCTGAAAACACTTAAAAATAATCCTAAACAGAAAATTCGAAGGGAGCGAACTAAAATTTTATTGAAAACGCTTCCGTCAAAATGTTTTACAGGCATTGCAAACGGAATAGCCGTTCCCATAATAAAAACAAAAAATGGGAAAACTAAGTCAGTAGGCGTACAGCCATGCCATTCAGCATGTTCTAAAGGCGGGTAAATAGAGGACCAGCTTCCCGGATTATTGACAATCGTCATTAAGAGAATGGTAAATCCTCTAAAGACATCGAGTGAAGTTAAACGTTCTTTTGTCATTGGGTTGATATTTTAGATAGGGTTAGAATTTTAGAATATAGATTTTAGAATATAGATTTTAGAATATAGATTTTAGAATATAGATTTTGAGATTTTTTGGTTTTGGAATTTGGAATTTAAAATTTGGAATTTTTATTTCATTATCGCGTTTTGAATGATCTGTTGGATTTCTTCTCTGATTTTTCCTTTAGCTAATTTGTTTTCGTCATTTACTATTTCTGGATAGGTTCTATTGGATAGAAATACATACACAATTTCGGTTTCTGGATCTGCCCAAGCCATGTTTCCTGTAAAACCGGTGTGGCCGAAACTTGCTTCAGAAACACAGTCGCAGGTTGGTCCGCCTTTGTGTACTCTTTTATCAAATCCTAGTCCGCGCAGAACGCCTTGATCTTTGTAATAGCAAGTATTAAAAGCATCAAAAGTCTGTGGAGAAAAATATTGAATTCCGCCGTAATTTCCTTTTTGGAGATAAAGCTGCATCATTTTGGCTACATCCATCGCATTAGAAAAAATTCCTGCATGACCTGCAACTCCGCCTTCCATTGCCGCAGCCATGTCGTGTACATAACCTTGAATGACTTGATGTCTGAAATAGTTATCAATTTCAGTTGGAGCAATATTGCTTTTATCAAATTTGTCTAATGGATTATAAAGCGTATTGGTCATTCCTAGTGTACTGTAGAAGTTTTCTTGGCTCAGTTCTTCTAATTTTTTATGTGTTTTTCTTTCTAAATATTCTTTTAAAATGATAAAAGTAAAATCGCTGTATTTGTATTCTTTTTTTAGAGCTACAGGACTTTCAGCAATGATTTTCATAATTGTATCATGATAATCATTTCGAATATAAAGATTGTCTGCAACTTTCGTTGTAAAACCGTTTTCTGCTGCTTTTCGGTAGTATTTTTCAGAAG
The DNA here is from genome assembly GCF_042654045.1 of Flavobacterium chungangensis. NCBI lineage: Bacteria > Pseudomonadati > Bacteroidota > Flavobacteriia > Flavobacteriales > Flavobacteriaceae > Flavobacterium > Flavobacterium chungangensis. The sequence goes on along the minus strand of NZ_JBHSFY010000004.1, from coordinate 110,509 downwards.
GTTGGTTGTTGCTGTCTAATGTCGTTTTGTAAAACGGAATCCAAGCTTGAAGACCTGCATAATGATTTAGCAGATCTTTGAAAGTGATGTTTTCTTTGTTTGTTTTAGCAAAAAAAGGCAGCATGTCTTTCAGTTTAGTATCCAGTTCTACTTTGTTTTTATCATACAATTGCATCACATTTGGCAATGTTGAAATCATTTTTGAAATCGAAGCCACGTCGTATAAATCTGAATCGGTTACTTTTTTTCCGTTATCATAAGTTTGCGCTCCGTACGATTTCTGAAAAATAACATTCCCTTTTCTGGCAACCAAAACCTGCATTCCCGGAGCCATTTTTCCGTCAATTGCTTTTTGTGCCACAGCATCGATTTTGGATAGAATTGCCGGATTCATATTTACATTTTCTGGAGCTGTAAAAGCCAGACGATTTAGTTTTTCGGTAGTTAAACCATCATTTACATGGAAAGCATCATTTATAGAAACAGGCAATTTCCCTTTGGCTTCGATGGCACCAAAAAGCATTCCTGCCGAAACAACCTGACTAATATCTGAGTTTTGATACGAAACCACCAATCCTTCAATATCATCAAAATTGTTGATTGATAATAACGAATAGGGTTTTGCAAAAATGTCCAAAATCACATTGTTGTGTTTTGCAATTTCTTTCAGCCAAAGCATTTCTTGTAATGTGAATTCTTGTTTTTCCCAAGCTTTATTTACTTTATGATAGCTGATAATAACCTTGTCGAATTTTTTCAATTCTTTATTCAGACTGTCAAGATTGGTATCTTTTACTTCTGTGATTTCGGTATATTTTTTTAAGGTCGAAATAAAAGTGCTATTGGTGTCTTCACCTAATTTTATATAAGCGATTTTTTCACTTAAATCTTTTATCGGAAGAATTTCTTTTTCGTTTTTTAAAACCGTAATAGCATTTTCATACAATTTATAATGCAAAGCGTCATTTTGCGACGGATTTAAATCATTATATAAATTATTTAAATCAATCGGTTTGTATTTGTTTAATCCTGCTTTGTATTTAAAATGAAGAATTTTTTTAACCGAATGTGCCAATCTTTCTTCAGTAATTACTTGCGTATTGTAAGCCTCTTCCAATTTCTGAAAAGCAACGGGTACATTTTCTGGACAAAGCAAAATATCATTTCCTGCTAAAATAACAGCGATTTCTAGATCTCCAGGACCTTTAAAATTTGCCGCACCTTTCATCGCCAGACCGTCTGTAAAAATTAAGCCATTAAAACCTAATTCTTTTTGAAGTAGATTAGTCACCACATTATAAGAAGCAGAAGAAGGGCAGTTTGGTTGGGATTCTAAACTCGGAATATTAAGATGCGCCACCATAACAGAAGCCAAACCTTCGTCAAACAGTTTTTTGTACGGATAGAGTTCAACTAATTCCATTCGTTCTTTAGAAAAATTAACGGTAGGCAAAGCGTGGTGCGAATCGGTTGAAGTATCGCCATGTCCAGGAAAGTGTTTTCCCGTGGAGAAAACGCCGTTTCCTTGTATTCCTTTCATTAAAGCAAGAGCTTTTTCGGTTACATTAACTTTGTCTTCACCAAAAGAACGGTTTCCGATAATTGGATTTTTCGGATTGGTATTAATATCCAAAACGGGTGCAAAATTGAAATGAACGCCGATTCGTTTGTTTTCGGCAGCCATATTTCTTCCCACATTTTCAATTAAACTTAAATCCTGAATCGCTCCCAACGTCATATTCCAAGGATAACGATACGTTGAATCTAATCGCATGGCTAATCCCCATTCGGCATCAATTCCGATCATTAAAGGCACTTTTGCTTTTGACTGATATAAGTTGGTTAATTTCGCCTGACGAACTGGCCCGCCCTGAAAGAAAATAACGTTTCCTATTTTATAATCTTCAATCATTTTACTGATCTGGTTAACATGTACAGAATCTTTGTTGGAATAGGCAGAGACCATAAACAATTGCCCGATTTTTTCCTGTACTGTCATTTTGTTATAAATACTATCAACCCAAGTGGTTTCTTTATCAGAATCTTTAAAGAAAGTTTTTTTGGCTGAAGTGTTTTTTGGTACATAAACAACAGTGTCTTGTAAAGGAATATCCTTTTTATCATCTGCTGCACCATTAGTTTTTTTGGATGCGCAATTGGTAATTAAAAATATAAAAGCGGCGTATAGACTAATTTTTATGAAGGAGTTTTTCATATAATTTTTTTTAAAAATTAATTTGAGTTTAAGTGCATTAAACTCAAATTGATTCATCAATAGTACTAAGCTGAATTAGAAACTTATTTCTTTCTCACTGCGAGAACTGGTAATAAATAATCCTAAATAAGTAATTAATCCGTTTAGTATAATTAATTCATTATCAAAAACATATCCTGCAAATAAAACTTTAGAATATTCATTGATAAAATAAGTAAACAATGGAGAAAGCAAACATATAAACGGAACCAGTTTGTCGTTTACATGTCTTGATTTTTGGAATAACCCAAAAGCGTATAATCCTAATAATGGACCGTAAGTGTAAGAAGCAACTTTAAAGATCATTCCAACTACAGAACTATCATTAATTGAGTTGAAAACTAGGATGATAAAAAAGATTAAAATAGAAAAACTGATATGCACTAAATGTCTGATTCGTACAGTATTTTTCTTGTGGCTGTTTTCTGCTTTGTCCATACCTAAAAAGTCAACACAAAAAGAAGTGGTTAAGGCTGTTAGGGCAGAATCTGTAGTAGCAAAAGTGGCAGCAATAATTCCTAATAAAAACACAATTGCAGGAATAAGTGCTAAGTGATTTAAAGCAATTTCAGGGAAAAGCAAATCGGTTCTTGGTTTTCCGGTAACTAAATCGGTAGGAACAGCAATTCCGTTTTTGTTTGCATAGATGTATAAAAGTGCTCCAACGCTCAAAAAGAAAATATTGATTACAACAAAGATTCCTGTAAAAGTGAACATGTTTTTTTGTGCTTCGCCAATGTTTTTACAGCTCAAGTTTTTTTGCATTAAATCTTGATCTAAACCTGTCATGGCAATGGTTACAAACATTCCGCCCAGAATTTGTTTTACAAAATGAAATTTACTGCCAAGAAAATCATCAAAGAAAAAGATCTTAGAATAGTTACTGTTTTTTACTTCTTCAAATGCGGTAATGGCACTCAAATCCATTCTGTCGCAGATGAAATAAATGGTAAGGAAAACAGAAGTTACAAGGAAAAACGTTTGTAAAGTATCGGTAATAATAATCGTTTTTAGTCCGCCTTTATAGGTATAAGAAAAGATAAGCAGCAACGAAATTAAAACCGTAAACGCAAAAGGAACATGATAAAAATCGAATACAAAGCGCTGTAAAACGATTACCACCAAATACAATCTGAAAGCAGAACTTATTGTGCGGCTAATTAAGAAAATAGAAGCGGCTGTTTTATAGCTAAAAAAGCCCATTCTTTGCTCGATATAACCGTAAATTGAAGTCAGATTCATTCGATAATATAGAGGCAACAGTAATTTGGTAATAACAATAAATCCAAGAGCATTTCCTAAAACAAACTGAAAATATTTAAATTGTTCACCGCTTGGTGCGCCAACTTCTCCAGGAACAGAAATAAAGGTTACTCCAGAAAGAGCCGTTCCAATCATTCCGAAAGCAACTAAATACCATTTTGAATTTTTATTGGCAGTAAAAAAGGCTTCATTTCCGCTGTCTTTTCTGCTGACTCTGTGTGATATATAGAATAATGTTCCGAAATAAATAATAATAAGGAGAAGAATGGTACTTGGTGTCATTTTATAGTTTTGGTGTTTTTTTTGGTTTTTATAAATAATTCAAATCAGAAATTTTTTTAATTGACCTAACAGATTTTACTCTGTTAGGTCGGTGTTAAAAACTCCAAAAAATGAATTTATTCAGCTTTTGAATTTGTATAAATCTATAAAAAGATTTTGATAGTGTGGTTTTTAGTTTTCCTGATTTTTGTTGTGAGCTGAAAGTACAGCTCTAACGCTTTTATGTGTGTGCAGTAATTCTTCGGCAACATCGTATTCAATGCCAAGTTCTTCCATAATCATCTTTATGCCGCGTTTTACCAGTTTTTCGTTAGACAGCTGCATGTCAACCATTTTGTTGCCTTTTACTTTTCCTAATTTGATCATTACCGAAGTAGAAATCATATTCAAAGTTAATTTTTGAGCCGTTCCTGCTTTCATTCTTGTACTTCCTGTTAAGAATTCAGGCCCTACAATTAATTCAATCGGATAATCAGCTTCTTGAGCAATAAGTCCGTTGCTGATACAAGAAATACTTCCTGTTTTAATATTGTGTTCTTTAGCTTTTTTAAGCGCTCCTAAAACGTATGGCGTATTACCAGAAGCAGCAATTCCGATAATCATATCTAAACTTGAAATTTCAAACTTAGCCAAATCTTTCCATGCTTGTTCTGTGTCATCTTCGGCATTTTCTACCGCTTTTCTAATGGCAGTGTCTCCACCGGCAATGATTCCGATAATCATGTCATGCGGAACACCAAAAGTTGGCGGACATTCAGATGCATCCAAAATTCCGATTCTCCCAGAAGTTCCAGCTCCGATATAAAATAATCTTCCGCCCAATTGCATTTTTTTTACAATGGCCTTAACCAGTTTTTCTATTTTAGGAATTTGTTCTTCAATAATATGCGGAACTTTTTTGTCTTCTGTATTAATGTTTGTAAGAAGTTCTTTCACGCTCATTTGATCCAAGTCTTTGTACAAAGATTCTTGTTCAGTTTCAGGATTTTTATTTTTCATTTTTCTTTTTTTTGATTTTTGAAACCGAGATTTTTCCAATATCAGGCTTCTCTATTTTGCATTAATAGTTTGATATTTTTATCTAGAATTTAATTTTAAAAACATAGAAACACAGGTTTTGATTTTTGTTTAAAAAGGTAACCAATCTTTAAAAAGCAAACCAAAGAGAACTACATTTCTGCATAGCAATATATATGTGTGTGTTTATGCTAATGAAACGCTTTTGTGTAAGTCTATCAAAGTCTATGTTTCTATTGTTTAAAAAATTAGGTCTAAGGGAACTGAATTAGAAATATTATTTATAAATCAGGTATTTTGTTCGCATTTTTTTGAAAGCTTCAAGATCTTTCTGCCAAGTCTTTCTTATTTGAGCTTCAGAAACACCGCTTTCAATTTGCTGCTGCAATTTTTTTGTTCCTGCCAGTTTGGTAAAAAATGCGTTGAAGAATTTTGTTTTATCGCTGGTATTCTGATACGCTTTAATAAGCCATTTCAATTCTAATTGTTTCAATTTCGGATAAGCAGTCAAATCTTCTCCAAAACATTCTTTTCCGTTGTATAAAGGATCTTTTGCGCCAAAATTGGGTTTTGGAGTAAAACTGAAATTAGTTTTGGTTAAATACGGAGAACCGTAGATTTGAAATTGTTTCTCAGTTCCGCGTCCCATGCTTACGTTTGTTCCTTCAAAAAGACATAAACTTGCGTATAAATTTATAGACTGGTCATTTGGTAAATTCGGAGATGGTTTTACCAGTAAACTATATGGCATTGTTCTGCTGTAATCTACACAAGGAATAACGGTTAGTTTACATTGAACGCCATCTTTTAGCCATTTCTCTCCATTTACCATTTGAGCATATTCACCAATTGTCATTCCGTGAAGGAGCGGAATAGGGTGCATACCAACAAAACTCGTAAATTCTTTTTCTAAAAGCGGTCCGTCAACAATAGAACCATTTGGATTGGGACGATCTAAAACAATAAGCGGAACGTTATTTTCGGCACAAGCTTCCATTACATAATGCAAAGAAGAAATGTAGGTATAGAATCGTGCTCCTACATCTTGCAGGTCAAAAATCATGACATCAATTCCAGATAGCTGCGCTGGTTTTGGTTTTTTGTTGTCGCCGTAAAGTGAAATAATAGGAAGACCTGTTTTCGGATCTTTTCCATCCACGATATGTTCGCCCGCGTCGGCTGTTCCTCTAAATCCATGTTCAGGAGCAAAAATAGTTTGAACAGCAATTTTTTTCTCCAATAGAAAATCAACTACATGCGTTTTATCAGATAAAATTCCGGTCTGGTTGGTTACAATTCCAACTTTTTTATCTTTTAAAAGCGGTAAGTATTTTTCGTAATTGTCTGCACCTGTTTTTATGACAGCATTATTAATTTCTGCTGAAATAACATTTTTATTGGGCTGAATGGCTTCCGAATATGACGTAGCACAAAACAGAAATGCTGTAACAAAAGTACTTTTTGCTATAAATTTTATCATTATTAAATACAGTTTATTAGTTAAATAAAGAATGGACTAATAAAATTAAGATTTTATTGGAGTATATGAATGTTTTAGGCAGATTTGGGGAATCTAAAAACTAACAAGATATAACCTGCATGAATCAGGAGTAATTTTTCTATTTGGTCTTTTTATTGGCCACAATGGGTTTAAAAAGAGTGTTTTAAAATACTGCCTCCGAAAAGTCTCACGTCGGAGGCAGTTGTATTAGATGTGGTATTTTAGTTTTTACCGAATTACCAGCCTGGGTTTTGTTTTAAATCGACACCTTGCGCTTTGTACAAATCAATGTCATTCGTTGGAATGTTCATTAAATAATGCTTAGGTTCGAAAGTTCTTGTGCTTGCTGGGTATATTTTCACATATCCATTTCCGTCCACAACAGTTTGCGATCCAACTGGAGTTCCAATTCTAGCTCCTAGGTTCACATCAGGGTTTTTGCTAGTGTCTAAGTAATCTCCTTTTTTCCAACGGTAAATATCAGCTTGTCTTAAAGTAGTCCAGCTCATGAATTCGATTTGACGCTCACGACGCACTTCCCAGATTAACGGATTTACTACTCCAGTTAATTGCTCTAAAGAAGAAGTTCTTCTTGGGTCGTTAATCTGAACACCATTTGCGGAAGCATTTACTCCGTCAGTAGTTAATGGAGCGATTCCTGCACGTGTACGAACTTTATTGATCGATAAATCAAGATCGCTGTTGGTTGCAGTTCCTAATTCGGCGCAAGCCTCAGCATAATTTAAATATACTTCGCTTAAAGTAAATAACGGAGCATCTGTATAGTTTCGTCCTCCAGTTGTAACGTCTGGACCAGTTGTAGCAGGGTTGTTGTACAATTCAAATACATAACCAGACATAGAAACCAAAGCAGTTGTACCAAAAGGTTTTCCTTTGTAACCGTAGTTAGCAGGATTAACCGTTTTGCCAAAACGAGGATCTCTGTTAGCAAATGTTTTAGCAGCCGTATCGTCACCAGTATATTGGCTGTTTCCAGCTTGCTGAATAGGCAATCCGTTTGTTGTTACGTAGCTATCAGCTGCCCATTTTGTTAAACCATACTGAATTGTTGAAGTATTGGTATAGTTTTGAAGTGAGTGCATTAATACGTTTGTTAAATAACGTTTTGCCAATATCACCTCTGTATTTCCAAGCAATTCAACTGAATTGTAAAGTCCTTTCCAATCTGCATTCAATTTGTAGCTTGGATTGTTCATGATCATCAATGAAGCTGCTTTTGCTTTGTTTAAGTAAGCGCTTCCATCTTGACCTAGATGGTATTTTCTGTACGTTCCTTCATAAAGACAAGCATTGCTTAAAGCTGCGTAAGCAGTGTATTTATTTGCCGTAACGTTTTTATCATCGCTAACCAACATTAAGTCTGCTGCTTCTTGTAATTCTGCAATTACTTTGTCCATAATTTCGGCTCTTGGTTTTGCAGGTGCATAAACTTCTGCATCACCTTGAGCTAAATATTGATCAGTATAAGGTACATCACCAAATTTTTGCACTAAACGGAAATACGTATAAGCTCTGAAAAATTTAGCAACTCCAATATAGTGGTTCTTTTTCTCCGTAGACATACTTACTGTTGGTACTTTTTCCAGCATCAGATTACAACGGCGGATAAGCGTGTAATACTCATTCCAAGAATAAAGATTCGTAGTTGCAGCTGTAACCGGCATTTGGTAGAAAGTAAAAGCGGACAAGTTATCATCTACTCTGTAATCACTTCCATGATAGTAAAAGAAAGAAAGTCCGATTGTAGTTCCGTTTCCATAACCATAAAAAGTATCATAATTAAGCCATGAAAAGGTTTTTACGTTATCTTCTGACTGCCAAAAGTTATCGTTTGTAAATTTATCTGCTGGATCATCAGTAAGATAATCTGAACAGCTAACTGCGCTTCCTGCAAGTAAAGCAGTAGCAAACATTAGCAGAAACTTAGATTTTATATTATATTTTTTCATTGTAAGAGTTTTGAATAGTTAGAGATTAGAAAGAGATATCAACACCAACTGACCATGTTTTTGTGTAAGGATAAGCTCTTCCCCAGAAAACTTCTGTTTCGTCGATTTCAGGATCTACAGGAAGACGTTTGTCTGCCCAAGTCGCAATATTTTCACCAGAAGTATATAATCTTACTTTTTCTAATCCTGCTTTTTTTACAAGAGCTACTGGCAAATTATATCCGATAGTAAAGTTTTTTAGACGGAAATAAGACATGTCTAACAAATATCTTGTCGAAGTAACAAAGTTGTTCTGACCTTGAGTACCTGACCCAAAAGTATTTGCTTCGTTACCATAGTATGGATTTGGAAAATAAGCATCTGTGTTTTCTGGAGTCCAGTAATCTGCTTGGTTGGCATACATTTGCTGAGGCGCACGGAAGAAAGGCAATACAGCATCTGAAGCAGCCCAGTAATCACGTTTTCCAACTCCTTGGAAGAAAGTAGAAATATCAAATCCGCGGAATTTACCACCCAATGTAATACCGTATCTGTAACGAGGAGTAGAGTTACCAATTTTTTTCAAATCTCCATGATCATCAGCAGTTCCAGCTCCACGAGTAATAGCTCCGTCACCATCTAAATCCACATAGTGAACGTCTCCAGCTCCGTATTTAAAGTTTCCACCCATTGTTTTAGAGTAGTCAACGCCATTTACCGTTTTTCCGTTATTAGTAATTACGTCATCAGCCTGAAGAAGTCTGTCACTGGTTAATCCCCAGATTTGTCCAATTTCAAAACCGTCATAATAAGGAGTTGTACCAGGTGTTACTAAAGCTAATAATTTAGAAGTGTTATTCCATTTTGTGATAACCGATTTAGAATCAGATAAAGCAAGATCAACAAAAACAGATGCAGTTTCGCTCAAATTTTTATTAAAGTTCAATGAAAGTTCCCAACCTTTGGTTCTCATGTTTCCTGAGTTAGTCTGAGCAGAAGTCTGCCCAAATGAACCAGGAAGTGTTATGCCCGGAGCAAGCATTCCTTTTGTATCACGCTGGTACCAATCGAAAGAAGCACCAAGCATATCAAATATTTTAACATCGATACCCACATCTTTGGTCATTACTTTTTCCCAAGTTAAGGCAGGATCTACGTTAGTTGGTAAGTTTGTAGAAGGTGGAAGAGTAGCGCCGCTGTTAACCCAAGAAGGATTTTTAGCTGTCATAATCGATAAGAAAGCATTGTTTCCAACGTTTTGGTTACCGATTGATCCGATAGAACCACGCAATTTAAGATCGTTTAACCATCCGCGAGTTCCTTCCATAAATTTCTCGTTCACAATTTTGTATCCTACAGAAGCAGAAGGGAAGAATCCCCATTGTTCGTTAGTAGGGAATCTTGAAGAACCATCATAACGAGCATTAAGCTCAACTAAATAAATTCCGTTGTAATCGTAATTCACACGACCAAAGAAACCAGCAATTGAGTATTCTGTTTCCGTCGGATTTAAATCTGTGTTTGCAGCTCCAGAAACAAATTGTTCTCCTACTGCAAGGTTAAATTCTGGTTTAGATTTGTCCAAAAGTGTATTTCTTCTTGCATAGTTACGCGATAAATTTTGCCATTCTGAGTTGAAACCAGCTAAGAATTTGAAATTATGCTTGTCAAATTGTTTTTTATAGTTACCATAAATGTTTACCACATTTGTAGTTGACTCTTGTTTTGATTGTCCAACGAAATCATTTCCTATTTCAAGAGTTGCAGGAGTAGCAGTTTGAATCGTAGTTGCATCGTATGGCATTGCAGACCAGCTGTCCCATGCTAAGAATTTACCACCATTTTGTTTTCTGTTGTAGTAATCGTTTACACTGCTAATTTCAGTGATAAGGTTTAAATCTTTTGTAATATCTGCTGTAAATCTAGCGCTTAACCTTGTATTACGTTTATTGTTTTCGTTTCTAGAAGCATTAGATAAATATCCTCCAGCTGTACGGAAATTGTATCCTCTGTAAGTTCCAAAATTCGGGAAATATTGCCCCCAACGTAGCGCATAACCAAAGTAACCTCCGTAACCTGTGTCATCGGTTCCAGAACCTCCATAATAGTTAAACGGCTGATCGTAAGAACTGTTGATTGTCATTACTTTGAAATCTCCAGTAAGCCAATCTGCTAATTTTGTTGTAAAACCTAAGTTGATGTTGATTCTTTGTCTTTTTTCCTGATTTACTCTTAACATACCATCTTGGTTGGTAAGTCCGAACGAAGCAAAGAATGAACTCTTGTCTCCTAAGTTTCCTTGAGCAGAAACATTATGTGTTGTTTGTAACGCATTGCTGGCATACAATTCTTTATTAGCATCCCAAACTCTATAAAAATAAGGAACACCATTTTTTATTTCCCAATCTTCTCCATAAACCATTTCATTACTGGTACGATTGTTTGCATATTTTTGTTTCCAGTTTTTAATTCCGTCTAATAAAATGCTGTAGTTCTGACCAAAAATCTCTGGAGTAGAACCATCCGTTCTTGTTCCTGCAGCGATCAATCCTGGAATTTCTTCTGTTGGATCTAAGAATTTAAGTGTAGAAATCGGATTTACAAAAGCAGTATTTGCTGAATACGAAAATCTCACTTTTCCTTCGCCTGTTTTTCCGCTTTTTGTAGTAATAAGAACAACACCAAAAGCAGCACGAGCGCCATAAATAGATGCAGAAGCCGCATCTTTAAGTACAGACATCGTTGCGATATCATTTGGGTTGATTAAAGATAAATCGGTAGGAACACCGTCTACTAATATTAAAGGATCGTCTGAACCATTAATTGTACCCGCTCCACGAATGTTGATTTTTGCGGCACGGTTAATATTTCCTGAGTTAAAATTAATGTTTACACCCGGAGTAGTACCTTGTAAAGCTTTACTAACATCAGTTAAAGGTCTGCTTCCAATTGTTTTAGCAACATCAATATTGGCAACAGCTCCTGTTAAATTCGTTTTTTTCTGAGAAGCAAAACCTACAACAACAACTTCGTCTAATTTCGAAGTGCTTTCTATAAGACCAACATTTATTTTCTGCTGGCTTTCCACTTTAATTGATTGAGTTTCATAACCCATATAACTAAAGCTTAGAGTTCGTCCCGGCGCTACAGAAATGCTGTAGTTTCCATCAAAGTCAGTGGTTGTGCCATTATTTGTTCCTTGAATAATAACGCTGACTCCTGGAATTGGAATTCCGTCTGTTTTGCTTTTTACTGTTCCAGTAACTGTTTTTGCTTGTCCAAATGCTGCTTGAATGCACAAAAACAACACTGAAATAAAGAGTAACTTTTTCATGATTAATCTGGTTTTTTATGGTTGTTGTTGAGCAAATATATTTATTTATTGCATATAAATGCATTATTTTGAATTTTTTTTCGAAAAATAATTTAAAAAACGCAAAATAACGCAATTTTTAATAAAAAATAATTATTGATTTTGTTTTTAAAATCTTACTAATGCATGATTTTGCAGTTTTTAAGCTCTTTTCTGATATAGAATGAAATATTTGATATATTTGTGATGAATTTTAACTTTTATAAAAAAATGCTGAAAGCCGAGAGACATAAATATATAATGACTAAACTTATTGAAGACCAAAAAGTTGTTACAACAGATTTAGCTTTGGCTCTCGATTTGTCTGAAGATACCATAAGAAGAGATTTGAATGAACTGGATAGTAGAAAGCTGTTAGAGAAAGTATATGGCGGTGCTGTTCAAGTTAAAGAAAAACCTGCAAATGTATTTGATATTGCCATAACAGCAGAAGAACAGAAAAAGCAAATCGTGACAAAAGCACTATCTCTTCTTCATGATGATCAGGTTATTATAATGAGTGGAGGAAGCACTAATTTGGTTTTTGCAAAGTTAATTCCGGCCGATTTGAAAGCTACAATATATACGTATAGTTTACCAATAGCCATGCAGTTGTCTCAGCATCCTAATATTGATTTGATTTTTATTGGCGGGAAAATGCAGAAAAACGCAATGGTAACAATCGGTATGGATGTGATTCAGGTGGTTTCTAAAATCAAAGCCGATATTTGTTTCATTGGTGCCAGCAGTATTAATATTAAACAAGGACTTACAGAAGTAGGTTACGAAATCTCAATTGTAAAAAAAGCAATGATAGAAGCTTCTGATAGAGTGGTTTCGATGTTTGCTTCAAATAAATTAAATACCAAAATGCCACATGGTGTTTGCGATCTTACCCAGCTGGATACTATTGTAACAGAATTAGATCCAGAAGATGAAAAACTAGATGAATATAAAAAATCTGGAGTCTTTATCTTATAATTTTAAACTTATCCAATGTAGTTTTTGCGTTTTGTTGCGTTATTTTAATTTTATTATGTTAAAAAACGCAAAATAATGTATTTGTATGCTTTTTGTATCTATATTTGTTAAAACTAATTTTATTAGTCAAATATATTTATGAAAAACATTCCTCCGTTTGCTTACCATTTCTGTGCTGTATTTGAGGAAGTTAGAAGCTTCTAAATAGGAACTTTAATAAATATTGAATTCTAATAAAATTTAGAATGTATTGTTTTTGCGAAATGCAGAAATAAAACATGTATTAAAGAACCAAAAGCAACAGAACCAATTAAATGTCCGATTCTCTTCAACTACAAGAATTAGAAACTTCACTAGAAGGAACTCTTTTTTATGATGACCTTCATAAAAAAATATATGCCACAGATGCCTCTGCTTATCGAATTATGCCTCTTGCCGTGGCCATTCCAAAATCAGAAAATGATATTGTAAATATTATTCGGTTTGCTTCCAAAAATAAAATTTCCATAACGCCAAGAACGGCAGGAACATCTTTGGCGGGACAGACTATTGGAAGCGGAATCATTGTAGACGTCTCAAAACATTTTAATAAAATTGTTTCTTTTGATCCTAAAAAGAAAACTATAACCGTTCAGCCTGGAGTAATTCGCGATGAACTGAATTTATATTTAAAACCCCACGGATTGTTTTTTGCTCCAACAACATCCACAACCAATAGATGTATGATTGGCGGAATGGTTGGAAATAATTCATCGGGAACAACTTCAATTCGTTATGGCGTTACCCGAGATAAAATTGTAGAAATAAAAGCCGTTTTAAGTGACGGAACTACTGCAGTATTTAAAGATTTAACTTCGGATGAATTTATTGAGAAAACAAAAGGAGATTCTTTAGAAAATAAAATTTATAAAACGATTTACGAAGAACTTTCGAACAAAGAAAATCAGGAAGAAATCTTAAGAGAATTTCCAAAACCAGAAATTCACAGACGAAATACAGGTTATGCAATTGATGTTTTGCTGAAAGCGAAACTTTTTTCGGGAACAGAAGATACCATCAATTTAGGAAAACTCCTTTGCGGAAGTGAAGGAACTTTGGCCTTTACAACAGAAATTACTTTAAAAGTAGACGATCTGCCACCAGTAAACAATATTATGGTTGTGGCACATTTTCATACCATTCAAGAAAGTTTAGAAGCTGTTGTGACCGCAATGAAACATCATTTATACACTTGCGAAATGATGGATGATACAATTTTAGATTGTACCAAAACCAATAGAGAGCAGGCTAAAAACCGATTTTTTATTGTGGGAGAACCAAAGGCAGTTATCATGCTCGAGGTTGGATCTCACATTAGTATGGAAGATGCCGAATTGCAAGCCGATGCTTTAATTAAAGATCTTCAAATTAATGGTTTCGGATATGCTTTGCCAAAAATTTATGGAACCGATATTGACAAAGTAAACGAGGTAAGAAAAGCAGGTCTCGGACTTTTAGGAAGTATTGTTGGAGATGATAAAGCTGCCGATTCTATTGAAGATACAGCGGTAGAATTAAGCGATCTTCCCAATTATATTGCCGATTTTGCAGCGATGATGGAAAGACACGGACAAAGTGCGATTTATTATGCGCATGCTGGAGCGGGAGAGCTGCATTTGCGTCCAAAGATAAATTTGAAGACAAAAGAAGGATTACATCAGTTTAGAAATTTATCTACTGAAGTAGCACATTTAGTTAAAAAATACAGAGGTTCGTTAAGCGGTGAACATGGCGACGGAATTCTACGCGGAGAATTTCTGCCGTTTATGATTGGCGATAAAAACTACGAACTGCTAAAACGAGTAAAAAAAGCATTTGATCCTAATACGATTTTGAATGTTGGGAAAATTGTAAATGCTTCTAAAATGGATGAAAATCTTCGTTTTGAAGCGGGACGAGTAGAGCCTGAAATAAAAACGATTCAGGATTTCTCGGATAGTTTAGGGGTTTTGCGTGCCGCAGAAAAATGCAACGGTTCGGGCGATTGCCGTAAAATGCCATCGGCAGGTGGAACTTTATGTCCGAGTTATCGTGCCACGAGAAACGAAAAAGATACAACGCGTGCACGCGCCAATGCGTTAAGAGAATATCTGACGAATTCAGAAAAAGAAAATAAATTTGACCACGAAGAATTATACAAAGTTTTCGAATTGTGTGTGAGCTGTAAAGCCTGCGCAAGCGAATGTCCGAGCAATGTTGATGTGGCAACTTTAAAAGCAGAATTTTTATATCAATACCAAAAAGCAAACGGATTTTCTTTCCGAAATAAAATCTTTGCTTTCAATTCAAAATTGAATGAATTGGGAAGCATTGCGCCATCTGTTACCAATTGGGCTTCTAATCTTTCATTCGTTAAAAAACGTATGGGAATTGCGCCTGAAAGACAAGTGCCGTTATTGGCTCCAAAGACCTTTAAAAAATGGTACGAAAAGAACAAAAAGCTTTATGCAACGAACTCTTTTGAAAATGGAAGCATTTATCTTTTCTGTGATGAATTTACCAATTATTATGATGTTTCGGTCGGAATCGATGCTTTTGAATTATTAACCAAATTAGGTTACAACGTAATTATAATTGATCATGAAGAAAGCGGAAGAGCTTTTATCTCAAAAGGTTTTCTGGAAGAAGCGCAGGAAATCGCGAATAAAAACATCAATACTTTTAAAAATATAATTTCAGAAAATACGCCTTTAATCGGAATTGAACCTTCGGCAATATTGACTTTCAGAGACGAATATATCCGATTGGCTGCAGATAAGGAAAGCGCGGAGAAATTAGCCCAAAATACTTTTACAGTCGAAGAGTTTTTCAAAAGAGAAATTGGAAACGGAAAAATTCACGCTGATCAATTTTCTGAGAAAGAGAAAAATATCAAAATTCATGGCCATTGCCATCAAAAATCATTGAGCAGCGTAGAAGCTTCTTTTGCGATGCTGAATATTCCAAAAAATAATACGGTTACGATTTATAATTCGGGTTGTTGCGGAATGGCAGGTTCATTTGGATATGAAAAAGAACATTACGAAATCAGTATGAAGATGGGAGAAGATACGCTGTTTCCGAAAATTAGGGCAACAGAGCGATCTACAGAAATTGCAGCTGCAGGAACCAGCTGCCGCCATCAGATTTTTGACGGAACGAGCAGAAAGGCCATGCATCCCGTAACTATTTTAAAAGATTGTTTGAAATAATTTTTTGTATTTTCCCAGTGCTTTTCAAAAATATTATTTTATAAAAACATCAATTATGAAAAAAACAATTTACACTTTCTTTCTTCTTTTTATAGCCTTTGCAGTCCAAGCGGCGAAGGTTGATACTTTGCAAGTTTTTAGTCCTTCGATGCAGAAGAACATTAAAACTTGTGTAGTAGTTCCGGATAATTATAAAAAGAGCAAAAAAGCATTTCCTGTGGTTTACTTGCTTCATGGCTATAGCGGAAATTATGGTTCTTGGGCGAAAGATTTTAAAGAACTAGGAAAACAAGTAGATCAATACGGATTTATAGTGGTTGGAGTAGATGGAAATTATTCAAGCTGGTATTTTGACAGTCCGATAGATCCGAGTTTTAAGTATGAAACTTATGTGGTAAAAGAACTAGTCCCGTTTATTGATAAACAGTACAGAACAATTGCAGACCGTAAGGCAAGAGCTATTTCAGGTTTGAGCATGGGCGGGCATGGTGCTTTGTATCTGTCATTTAAACATCAAGATGTATTTGGCGCTGCAGGAAGTATGAGCGGAGGAGTAGATTTTCGTCCGTTTCCTGAAAATTGGGATATCAAAAAACGATTAGGACCAATTACCGAATTCCCAGAAAACTGGAATCAAAACACGGTTACCAATATGTTAGACTTGGTAAAAGACAACAAATTAAAACTGATTATTGATTGTGGAGTTGATGATTTCTTTATGAAAGTAAACAGAGAACTGCATGCAAAAATGTTGGATCTAAAAATAAATCACGATTACATCGAACGTCCAGGAGAACATAATCTTAAATACTGGGAGAATTCATTAAAATATCAGCTGCTGTTTTTTTATGATTTCTTCAACGAAAATATAAAAACAAAGTAACGTTAAGTGCATTGCGAACTACCGATAATTCGTAATGCATAAATTTTGGTTGGTTATCCTAACAGGTTTTCAAAACCTGTTAGGTATTTTTTTAGCCACAGATTAAAGGATTAAAAAAGATTTTTTTGTCAAAAATTAAATCCATTGAATCTGCTAAATCTGCGAGAGTAAAAATAGCCACAGATTAAAAGATTAAAAAGATTTTTTTGTCAAAAATTAAATCTATTAAATCTGCTAAATCTGCGAGAGAAAATAACCGACAAAGAATAAAAAAAGAAAAAACTTTGCGCCTCTGCGCCTTTGCGAGATTAAAAAAAAAAAAGAAAACTTTTGCGAACATGGCGTAAACCACTGCGCCCTTTGCGGTTAAAATTTTCTACCAACAATATTATACTAACTACCTAAAATAATAATTATGAAAAGCCTAAAAATTATGATTTTGGTATTGCTGATTCAGACCAAAATTTTCAGTCAGCAGTCTCCAAAAAGAGAAATGCGAGCCGCTTGGATTTCTACTGTAGAAAATATCGACTGGCCTTCTAAACCAGGATTATCAGATAAAGAAATGAAGAACGAAATGATTGCCATTTTGGATAATCTACGTTCTTACAATATGAATACTGTAATTTTTCAGATTCGCCCAACGGCCGATGCGTATTACAAATCGACCAAAGAACCAGCGTCGCATTGGATAACCGGAACTCAAGGCGTTGCTCCGGGTTTTGATCCGTTGCAGATGATGATTGACGAGGCAGGAAAACGCGGAATGAATGTGCATGTTTGGCTAAATCCGTATCGTGTTCAAAAAGATACGGTAAGAGATGTGCTTTCAAAAAATCATTTATATTTTAAAAGGCCTGACCTTTTTCTGACGTACGGAAAAACGAGATATTTTAATCCAGGTTTGCAGGAAACTAGAGATTTTGTGGCTTCTGTTGTAGGTGAGATTGTTCGTAAATACGATATTCAGGCCGTGCATATGGATGATTATTTTTATCCGTATAAAATTGAAGGGCAGGAGTTTCCAGATGAAAAAGCATTTGCCAAAGAACCGCGCCAGTTTAAAGATAAAGATGATTGGAGAAGAGACAATGTCGATTTAATTATCAAACAAATCAGAGATACTATTATCGCCAATAAACCAGAAGTCGAATTCGGAATTTCGCCATTTGGAGTTTGGAGAAATATAGCCAAAGATTCACAAGGTTCTAATACAAAAGCAGGAGCAACCAATTATGATGATTTGTATGCGAATATCTTAAAATGGCAAAAAGAAAACTGGATCGATTATGTAACGCCTCAAATCTATTGGCACATTGGTTTTGACAGAGCCAATTTTGAAGTTCTGGCAAAATGGTGGGCAGAACACAAATACGGAACAAATGTTTACGTGGGTCATGGTGATTACAAAATTTCGAATACCGCTAAAGAACCAGAGTGGAGAAGTCCTGATCAAATTGTGAAACAGATTGAAATGATTCGCAAAATGCCTCAAATTGACGGTTCTATGCATTTTACCGCTTCTACTTTCCTAAAAAAAGGAGATACACTTAGAAATCCTCTTCTTCAAAAAGAATATAAATACATCGCTTTAACGCCAGAAGCGAATAGAATTACGAGATTAAAACCAGAACCGCCAACAAATGCTGTAATTGCCAAAAAAGGCGACAAAGCAGTTTTAACTTGGAAGGCGGCTTTAAATGACAAAAAATATGTGATTTACAGATTTCCAAAAGGGAAAATTACTGATTTCTCAAATCCTCAGAATATTTATTATGTGACAACGGCTCTAAAACTAGAAGTGCCAAACCCAGATTTGGAAAACTACGTTTATGCGCTGACCGCTTTGAGTCAGACCCAGACAGAAAGCAGTCCGATTGAATTTTCAACAAAATAAAATATAAAAAGAAATGAGAAAAAGTATTCTTCTATTAGCCGTATTTCTAAGTTCGCTTAGTTTTGTACAAGCCCAAAAATTAGATCTAATCCCAAAACCTGTATCAGTTCAGCAAAGCGCGGGACAGTTTGTTTTGCCTTCACCATTAAAAATTGTTGTAGATAAAAAACTGAAAAATAGTGTCGATTATATTACTTCAGATTTTTCAAAAAATACTGGAATTACCCCAATTGTTTCCATTGGAAAAAAACACGGAAAAAATAATATTTCATTTCTAGTCGATAAGAAATTGAATCTTCCGGATGAAGGTTATCAATTAGAAATAAATGAAAAAGGAATTTTCGTAAAAGGAAAAACGGATAAAGGCGTTTTAAACGGATTCCAGACTTTACTGCAAATTTGTTCTGCAAAAGAAGTTAAAAAAGGAGCGCTTCCGTTTGTGAAAATTGAAGATTATCCTCGTTTTGACTGGCGCGGAATGATGCTCGATTGTTCAAGACAATTTTTCGACAAACAAACCGTAAAAAACTATATCGACTGGTTGGCTGCTCATAAAATGAATGTTTTTCACTGGCATTTAACGGATGATAACGGTTGGAGAATCGAAATAAAATCGATGCCAGATTTAACTTTAAAAGGCGCTTGGAGAGGTCCTGGCGAAGTTTTGTTGCCGTCTTATGGTTCTGGAGACAAACGCTACGGAGGTTTTTATACCCAAGAAGATATTAAAGAAGTCGTAGCTTACGCTGCAGATCGTGGCATTTCTGTAATGCCAGAGATTGAAATTCCGGGACATTCGCGTGCGGTAACGGCTTCATATCCAGAAGTAGGTTGTGCGATTACGCAGGAACTAAAAAGTGTTCAGGGCGAAGTAAAAAATGTTTGGTGTGTAGGGCGCGAAGAAAATTATGATCTTCTGGATTCGATAATCAAAGAAGTTTCGGGACTATTTCCTTTTGAATACATTCATATTGCGGGAGACGAAGTGAATCGTGCCAATTGGGAACATTGTCCAAAATGTCAAGCTTTAATGGCAAAAGAAGGATTTACAGATAGTTTTCAGCTTCAGAATTATTTCTTTAGAAGGGTTCAAACGATTGTCGATAAATACCATAAAAAAACAGATGGATGGAATGAAATTCTGAAAGGTGGAGAAATCAATCCAAATACGCTTATTTCTGCTTGGCAGGGAATTAGTTACGGAATTGAATCGGCAAAAAAAGGATACAAAACCATCATGATGCCAGGACAGTTTACGTATTATGATATGGCGCAATCAGAAACAGAACGCGGCCATCGTTGGGCAGCGATTACCGATACCAAAAGAGCGTATTCGTTTGAACCAATTCCTGATGCTGACTTAACTCCCGAAGAACAAAAAAATATCATTGGAGTTCAAGGCGCTTTATGGAGCGAATATTTGGATCGCCCGGCAAGAATTATGGAATACCAGAGTTATCCGAGAATCAGCGCGTTGTCTGAAATTGGATGGTCTAAAAAAGAAGATAAAAACTGGGATGATTTTTATGGAAGATTAACCAATAGCCATTTAAAAAGATTGGCTGATATGGGAATTGCTTTCAGGGATTTTCCTCCAACAGCTATTTATAAAAACGGAACAATTACCGTAACGCCGCCTTATGATGGTGCAGTGGTACGATTTGATAAAGATGGAAATGAACCAACAAGACAATCGCCTTTGTATACTGGACCAATTCAGACTAAAGATTACGAGCAGTATATGTTTAGAGTTTTTTTCAATGAAACGTCGGCAAGTCCAGCGGTAAAAGTAGAGAAATTGCCTGTTGCTACTTGGAATACTTCAAAAGCAGAAGTTTTAACGATTTCTGAAAATATATCAGATCATGTAGATAAAAAGGGCATTTGGTATCTTACTTTTAATCCAACAGATGACGGAGCAAACGGAATAATCAAAAATGTTTCGCTTTTTGAAAATGATAAATTAGTTCAGACTTACGCTGCTGATGAAAAAGCTTTAAAATCAAAACCTCGCTTGAGATTTCTAATTGAAAATTACAACGCAAAAAATACATATAGATTAGATTTTACAGTTGAAAATAAGGAAGAGAAAAAGTCTGCTGCAAATGTAAAATTCGATTGTTCGCCTTATCAGGAACCAGAAGTAAAAGTGACTTCGTCGATGGCAGAAAATCCGAAGTTTCCAATTTCGAATCTGCAGGATTATAATGAAGAAACGTACTTGCGTACCGATGTTGCGTGTAAAGACGGCGATTGGATTTTGTATACCTTTACTAATCCTGTAACTTCTTCTAAAATTGATGTTTTAACTGGAATTCCGCATCATCCAAGATTTATCATTAACAACGGTTTTGTAGAGTTTTCATATAATGGAACTGATTTTATAAAAGGCGATAACTTTGATTACGGAAATGCATCCATTTATCCGAAACAGCCTGTAAAAGCAGTTAGAATTCAAATTACAGGAACCAATAATGAGCCTTTGATGGCGGGGCAGGACTTAAAAATTAATCCGTAGTACTATGAAAAATATTGGTGTCAAAATTATAATGGTTTCGTTGATTTTTTTGGGAATAAATGGTTATTCACAGAAAAAGGCAAAGCAATCTTTTGATGTAAAAAGAAATGAAGTTTACATTGATTCGATGATGACAAATGCGCTTGAAAAAGGTTTTTTTCCGGGAGCACAAATTATCGTAGGAACAGGAGATTCTAATCTAATAGTTAAAAATTATGGATATCATGATTACACTAAAAAGCAATTGGTAAAATCAGATGACGTTTTTGATCTGGCTTCAATGTCTAAAGTTTTAGGAGCGACATTGGTAACGATGCGTTTGGTTGGAGATGGAAAAATTAAATTGACAGATCAAGTTGGCGAAATTGTTCCGTTTTATAAAAATACAGCAATTTCAGATTTAACACTTTTTGAGTTGTTAACACATACTTCTGGATTAACACCAAGTATCACTTTTTATCAAGCATTGCTTTCTACACCAGATAATTCGCCTTTTTTGAGCAATCAAAAATCAGAGCAATATGTTGAACCTTTTGATAATATGTATGTAAATAAAAACATTGTTTACAATTCAAAATATTTGGTTTTTGAGCCAAAAGAAAATTGGGTTCAGATTTATAAAAACATGTGGCTGAATCTAGAATTTTATTCATCGGTTTATGAAAGGATCGCGAAGGCAAATACAAATCCGAGAGGGAAATATTTATACAGCGATTTAAATTTGCTTTTGGTGAAGCAAATGATTGAAACCAAAACGGGCAAAAAACTCGATCAGTTTACCAATGAAATTTATACCGAATTAGGCGTTTCAAAAATTGGATATAATCCGTTAAAATGGACTTCGATCGAAAACGTAATGCCAACTGAAGTGGATAATTTCTTCAGAAAAGATACTATTACAGGTTATGTGCATGATGAAGCGGCGGCAATTTTTGGAGGCGTTTCTGGAAATGCAGGTTTGTTTGCCAACGCAGAATCGATTGCCGTAATCTGCAAAATGCTGATGAACTACGGAAATTACAAAGGCAAACAGATTCTAAAAGCAAATGTCGTAAAAGAGTTTACAGATTCTCCGCTTTCGAAAGAAGGAATTTATAGAGGTTTAGGTTTTGATAAAAGAAAACCAGATGAGTTTTTTACAAAAGACGATTTTGGACATACGGGTTTCACAGGCACTTTTTTCTTTATGAATAGAAATACTAACCGATTTTTAATCATTCTCACCAATCGAGTGAACCCAACGAGAACAAACAGATTGATGTACAAAGACGATTTTAGTGCTAAAATCTGGAGACAGATTAATAAATATTAAAAAGTTTTTTAGCCACAGATTAAAAGGATTAAAATGATTTCTTGTTTCACGCAGATTTTGCAGATTTAAGCAGATCAATACCGATTATAAAATTTAAATAAATCTGCTTAAATCTGCAAAATCTGCGTGAAAAAAAATTAAGCGCAACCAAATAAAAAAATCCTTTTTAATCCTTTTAATCTGTGGCAAAAAAAAAATAAACACGATGAAAAAACTAATCATAATCTGCATACTAATTTCAGCAGTTTCTTTTGCGCAGCAAATAAAAACCGGCGCTGAGAATTCTGAAAAATACTTGCCTTTATTGAAAGGCAAAACCGTAGGAATCGTTACCAATCAAACGGGAATTATCACTAAAGAAAAGCATTTGGTTGATTTTCTGGTCGACCAAAAAGTAAAAATAAAAACCATTTTTGCGCCAGAACATGGTTTCAGAGGGACTGCCGATGCGGGTGAACATGTATCGGACGAAATCGATACTAAAACAGGGTTATCCATTACTTCATTATACGGAAAAAACAATAAACCGACACCAGAGCAATTAAAAGGAATCGATATTATGATTTTTGATTTGCAGGATGTTGGAACGCGATTATACACGTATGTTTCTACCATGCACCGCATTATGGAAGCTTGCGCTGAGAACAATGTTCCACTGATTGTACTGGATCGTCCCAATCCAAATATCGCGATTGTCGACGGTCCGGTTTTGGACATTGCTTTTAAAAGCGGTATCGGAATGCATCCAACGCCTTTATTGCACGGAATGACTTTGGGCGAAGAAGCAAAAATGATCAACGGACAGAAATGGCTGAAAGATGGAATTCAATGTAAATTAACCGTAATTCCGTGTTTGAATTATACTAGAAAAAGCACCTATAGTCTGCCAGTACGACCTTCGCCAAATTTACCAAACGATCAATCGATTAATTTATATGTGAGTTTATGCCTTTTTGAAGGAACCAATGTGAGCATGGGACGCGGAACTGAAAAGCAATTTCAGATTTATGGTTCACCTTATCTTCCTAAAAGCAATTTTGCTTTTACTCCAAAACCTAATTTTGGCGATAAAGATCCTTTGTATAAAGGCGTGGAATGTAACGGAGAAGATTTATCTGCAATTCCAAAAATAAATAGATTAGAAATAAAATGGCTTATTAAAGCCTATCAGACCACTTCTGATAAATCGAAGTTTTTCGACAAAAGAAAATTTGCCATTCGTGCTGGAAATGAAAAACTGCAACAGCAAATTGAAGCCGGAATTTCGGAAGAAGAAATTAGAAACAGCTGGAAAGAAGGTGTGGCAACATTTAAAAAAATGCGTGCTAAATATTTGATTTATAAGTAATATCTCTCAGATTTGCTTCGGTTTTAGCAAAATAGATCATTTATTCATCCGGACTAGTTATAATTATAAAACTGGTATGCTTTATTGGTACGGTAAGAAACTACTTTTGCCAAAAAAAATAGTAAACCAAAATGAAAAAGATCTATTTTGCTGTCTTTACAGTAATTTGTACCAATTTTTACGCACAGACAAAGAACGATTCCATCAACCAAATGGATGAAGTTATTATTAATGAAGGCCGTTTTAATACACCAATTTCTAAACAAAACAGAAATGTATATGTTATCTCGAGCGAAACCATTAAAAAACTGCCAGGAAGAACATTGCAAGAAGTATTGCAATATGCCAACGGAGTAGACATTAGACAAAGAGGACCATTTGGAACTCAAGCCGACATTAGTGTTGACGGTGGAAGTTTTGAGCAAACTGTTGTTTTATTAAACGGAGCAAAAGTAATCGACTCGCAAACTGCCCATAATATGTTGAATCTTCCTCTTCCGGTTGAAGCAATTGAAAGAATTGAAGTAGTTCGCGGACCAGCTGCGAGAATTTACGGAATTAACAGTTTAACTGGAGCAGTCAATATTATTACTAAAAAGCCAACCGATTCTGGTTTTATGGTAAGCACTTATGCAGGTTCTAATTTCGAAAAAGATACGCAAGATACAGGAGATACTTTTTACGGAACAGGAATTCAGGCTGGAGCTGTTTTAGGTAAAGAAAAACAGCAGCATTTACTTTTTGCCTCGCATGATAAAAGCAACGGTTATCGTTACAATACCGCATTCGAAAACAACAAAATTTTCTATCAAGGAAATGTTCAGATCAATGATAAAAACGAAATTTTAGGTTCTGCAGGTTATATCAATAACGGATTTGGTGCAAACGGATTTTACGCAGCGCCTGGAGATAAAAACTCAACCGAAATTGTTCAGACTACATTTGCCAACATTCAGTCCAATCATCAAATTACTGACAGCTGGAAAATTATGCCGAGAGTAACTTACAGATACAATTATGATGATTACCGTTATTTAGGAAACTCGAATTTGGCTGTTGGAAGAAGTCAGCATTATACCAATTCTATTGCTGGAGAATTGAACTCTACCGTTAAATTATCTAAAGGAGAAATTGGTTTTGGAGCTGAATTTAGAAACGAAAACATTCACTCTTCAAACATTGGAGATCACGATCGCGAAAATGTTGGATTGTATGCTGAATACAGAACGAGTTTTACTGAAAAACTAGATGTAAATATCGGAACATATTTAAACTATAATTCCGATTACAAATGGCAGATTTATCCAGGAATTGATGCAAGTTATGCCATTACAGATGCATTTAAAATTATCGGAAATGTGGGAACAAGCCAAAGAATTCCTTCGTTTACAGATTTATACTTGAAACAGACAGGAAATATTGGAAATCCAGAATTAGATTCAGAAAACGCGTTTCAGAGCGAAATCGGATTTAAATACAACAAAAGAGCTTTGAGCTTTAATGCGAATTATTTCTACAGAAAAATAGACAACTATATCGACTGGATGCGTAATCTTACAACGCAGCCGTGGCAAAGTCAAAACACAGGAGATTTAAACACAAACGGAATCAATTTGCGTGGAACTTATAGATTCGATTTCTCTAAAGATTCTAGATTGAACATCCTTTTAGGATACACCTATTTAGATTCTGAATTTAAAACAGCGCGTACAGAAACGTATTCAAAATATTCCATTTCCTCATTAAAGCATCAAATTACCAACACCATAGATTATCAGTTTAAAAACTTATCTGTGATGTTTGCAACTCGTTTTAACGAAAGAATTACAGGACCTTCTTACTGGGTAAATGATTTTAGAGTAAGTCAGTCAATTAATAAATTCACGATCTTTTTAGATGGACAAAATATTTTCAATGCAACGTATTATGAAGTAGGAGCAGTGCCACTACCTTCTAGATGGTTTACATTGGGAGTGAAATTAGTTACTTTTTAATTGCAATTTTGAATAGAAAAAAAGGGAAGATATCGAAATTATCTTCCCTTTTTTGTGTAAATGCATCATAAATTACATTAAAAAGTTTTACCGGACCAAATGGTAACGATTTGAAAAATAGTAATCATTACGGGGAAAATTTTATTAAATAGCATTTCTTTAAAAGCTACTACTTTTTCTTCATTTGTTAATTCACTATTTTTTAAAACATTGGCAGATCTCGACAAGTATTTCATTATAAAAATGCTACAAGAAAAAATGATTAAAAAGTAAAACAGTTGGTTTGGTAGAACTTCAAAATAGAGATTAGAAGCAACAAGTATCAATCCAAATGGAATCAAACCTAAATAGTTTTTACTAATATTCTTATTGTTTAGTTTTAGGTAAAGCACAAAATTTAAAAGTAAAAAGAATAATGAATAACCAATTTTTAAAATCATTTTTAGAAAAGAAATATAATTTTTGATTTGTTTTTGAAGTGCAATATAAGTCTTTTTAGAAATAAAAAAAGCCTGTAAATATTACGTTTACAGGCTTTTTTTATTAAAGGTTATTCTTCTTTAACCAAAGATTGACATCATCAAACATCTGTTTATTTATGGTATGGCCTTCTTCATACGAATGAAAATTTGGGTTTAAGTTTTTTGTTTTTAGAAAATCAGAAGCATCTAAGGCATATTGATAATTTAAAACAGCATCTTGTTTTCCGTGAGAAATGAAGATTTTAAGATTTTCAAGACGTTTTTCATCTGCCATAAACGGTTTTATTTCGGGTAAAAGTCTTCCGCTCATTACAGCAATTCCCTTTACTTTTTCTGGAGCAGTAAGCGCAACACTGTAACTCATAATTCCGCCTTGGCTAAATCCCATTAAATAAACTTCATCTGGATTAAAGTTAATTTCAGATTTTAAATCACTAATAAAATCAATCAGCATTACTCTTGATTTTTCTGCTTGTTCAGCATTTATTTGAGGTTTTCCAGTAGAAAAATCTACTTGAAACCAAGCGAAACTATTTGGGCCGAAAGTTAGCGGGCCGCGCGCAGAAACTACAACAAAATTATCTGGCAATTCGGGAGCAAACGAAAAGAGATTTTGTTCATTTCCGCCAACGCCATGAAGCAAAATTACCAAAGACGGATTTGCTGTTTTTATTTTTGGTTCTCTAATTAAATAATGCAGTTTAGTTTTTTCTTTAGTTGAATTCATAATCGTAAAACTGAAAATTGATAGGGTAATAAGGGCGGCAAATGCTATCCAAAAAGGCCTTTTTATACTCATGCTTTGTCTATTTTTACAGACATCATATTGAGTGATCCTGCAACAAGTTCGTCATTGAAAACAGTTGCTTTTTCGTCTTTTTCTTGAAGCGATAAAATGTACAATAATGGAAGATAATGTTCTGGTGTTGGAACAGCCAATTCAAATTCCCTTCCTTGTTTATCAAACTGAATAAGCGATTTATGGTCATTGTCCAAAATCATGCTTTTCATTTTTTCATTTGCAATATGCGCCCATTCGAAGGCATAACCAGGAACCATCATTTTGTCCCATGCCGCTAGACGTAAGTTGTGAATCGTATTTCCGCTTCCCACAATAAGAACACCTTTTCGGCGTAAAGCAGCCAATTCTTTTCCTAATTCATAATGATAAGAAGCAGGTTGCGTATAATCAATGCTCATTTCGATAATAGGAATATCGGCGTTTGGATAAAGAAATTTTACCACTGTCCAGCATCCGTGGTCCAATCCCCAGCTATTGTCTAAACCGACTGAAGTTGAAGTAATCAGTTTTTGTGTTTCCAAAGCCAATTCTGGACTTCCAGGCGCAGGATATTGCACATCAAAAAGTGCCTGCGGAAAACCTCCAAAATCATGAATAGTGGGCGGTTTTTGCATTGCGGTTACAAAAGTTCCTTTGGTTTCCCAGTGTGCCGAAATACAAAGTATGGCTCTTGGCTTTGGCAATGTTTTGGCCACTTGCTGAAAACCTTGTGTGAAATTATTATCTGCCAATGCATTCATCGGATTTCCGTGTCCAAGAAAAAGAACTGGCATTCGTTCTGTTGGGCCAAAAGTATCAACGGCCGTTTTGAGTGAGCTGAGTTTCATTGCTGCAGCTCCGATAGGTAAAATTGCCATGGTTTTTAGAAAATCTTTACGATTCATTTTTTATAGTTAATTGCTTAAAAAGTATCTTTTATTTGTGATACAAAGTTGCATTTAATTATAACCAAAGAGGTAACGATTTTAGGAAGAAAGGTTGTGTTTTTAAGAAAGAAGCTTCTTCATTTCTTCTCTAAATTCGGTTGGAGTCATTCCTGCTTTTCGTTTGAAAGCATGTGTAAAATAGGTTTTTTCATTAAATCCGAGTTCGTAACCTATTTCGGCAATGTTTTTATCGGTGGTCATCAATAAGTTTTTGGCTTCAGTCAATTTACGGGTTTCAATAATTTCCGAAACGCTTTGCTGTAGAATATTCTGGCAGATATTATTTAAGTTGCGCGAAGTCATAAAGAGTTTTTCTGCATAGAAATTAACATCTTTAGATTCTTTATAATGCTCTTCTAACAATCTCAGAAAGTTTTTAAAAGTAGAACTTTGAATTTTTTTCGATTCATCATTATTCAAATTCAATTTTCGTCTTTCTGATTCGATAATGGTAAAAAGCGCGCTTAATAATTGTTTGATAACGGCAAGATCAGGAGCTTCTTGTTGGTATTCGTCAAAAATAATTTTGCAGATCGTATCCATTTTTTCAAAACACTGATTGCTCTGCAAACTAATATTTGCCTTGTCATGAAAGGAAGCATAAAGGCTAAAAGTGGTTTCGGCAATAAATTCACTTTTGAATCGTAAAACCCACATATCACAATTGCCATCTTTTACAAGAGGTTTTGCGCGATGAATTTTTCCTTGAGTGACAAAACTGATAAAAGGCGCTTCTATTAATTTGGATTGAAAATCTATAAAATGTTCCAACTGACCTTTATTTCCAATAATAAGTTCTTCAAAATCATGCGCATGCGGTTCGTTTACCGATTGCATAATTTTTTCAGATTCGACAGTTGTAATTTTAAACATTTTGAAAATCTCAGTCATAAATCAATTTTATAGAATTTTAAAGGTAATTATTATTCTTAGAACATTCTGCTGAAGATAAAAAGCAAAGAAGAAAAATATAATTAAAGCCTTGAAATAGAATAATATAAATTTTCTCCAAAATCATGTAACAAATTTTCGAGCTATTTTTTTCAATTTTACGAATCTATGAAAACAAAGTAATAATCATACTTTCAGTTTTTGATGGTATAAAAAGAATTAGAAATGGATACACGAGATAAAAAAAACGATTTATTCCAAGATGGAATTGATCGTACGCAAGAAACCAATTGGGATCCTATTTTAGGATATCAGATGTATTTTCCGAATGATGAAAATAAGCAGGAACACCTAAACGAAGCAGATAACCCTGTGCACCAGCAAAATACGGGAGATTGGGGAGATGATGCCGATTACGAAGAACTTAGGCATAAAAATAATTTAAATAGAGATATTGCTGAAAATGAAGCAACAAAGACAGACTAAAGAATAAAGAAAGAGCAGAAATTTTCTGCTCTTTTTTTTTATACTTATATCAAATTGTTTGAAAATGAAAAGTTTTTTATATAAAAAGTTAGTGAAATTGTGTAAAAAACGTAAAGTCGAAAAGGAGTATTTTTATAATATTAAAGAAGAAAATATTTATTTAAAAATATAGGATTATGAAAAGGCAAATAAAAATGAAACTTGCTTTGTTAATTCTTCTTATAGGACTAGCATTTTCTTGTAAAAAGAACGAAAGCACTACAATAGATTCATCCGAGAATGATTCTATTCAAAACACGATTGATACCGTTGGACCGGAAGTGGATACAATTAATATGGATACAACAGTAACAGTTAAAGCCGATACGATTAAGAAATAATTATTCGGCAAAAAAATAGTAGAAAGCTGAATCTTAATGATTCAGCTTTTTTGATTTTAGAATCAGATAAAAGAATTCAACAAATGTTAAAAGTAAAAACGTTTTTCTCTATATTTGAGAAAGAATATAATCTTT
This sequence comes from Flavobacterium chungangensis, assembly GCF_042654045.1. NCBI lineage: Bacteria > Pseudomonadati > Bacteroidota > Flavobacteriia > Flavobacteriales > Flavobacteriaceae > Flavobacterium > Flavobacterium chungangensis. The sequence goes on along the minus strand of NZ_JBHSFY010000004.1, from coordinate 80,626 downwards.
TAAATGCCTTTTTGACTATTGAGCAACTTTAGAAATGACCTTTATTTAGTACGATAATGGAGCTAATAAATAATTTAGACCTTTTTCAAACCGTCTTTAATTCTGCGCCAAATGGAATAGCAGTTTTAAAGTCTTTGTACGATAATAAAGGCAAAATAGAAGATTTTTCAATATTATTGTTTAATACTTATATCATCAACTGGATTGATGATAAAGAATATAAAGAAAAACCATTCAGTAAAGTTTTCTCTAAAATAAATAAAACCAATATTTTAGAACAGTTTATTGAGACGGCAGAAACTGGAGTTACAGCCAATTTTGAGGAATGGTATGGAGAGGAAACCAACAAACAATGTTTCAGATTTACTGCTGTAAAACAAGACGATGTTTTGGTGGTAACCATGGAAGATATCACAGAAAAGAAACATGCCGAAACAGCGCTTCATAATGCATTGCTTGATGCAGAAAAACAAAAAAGGCTATACAATTCTATATTAAACGGTACTCCTGATCTAGTTTACGTATTTAGTCTCGATTATAAATTTACTTACGCCAACAAAGCTTTATTGACGATGTGGGGCAAGTCTGCAGAAGACTCCATCGGACGCAGATTAATTGAAAATGGTTATGAGGACTGGCATGCCGAAATGCATGAAGAAGAAATAGATACTGTAGTAGCTACGAAAAAACCAGTTCGAGGAACAGTTTCTTTTCCGCATGCAGAATTGGGAAGAAGAATTTACGATTATATTTTTGTTCCCGTTTTTAATGAAAATGGAGAAGTAGAGTTTGTTGCTGGAACAACACGTGATATTACAGAAAGCAAGCAAGCACAAGAAAAATTGCAGCAAAGTGAGAATCGTTTTCGCAAAATGATTCATCAAACGCCAGCTCCGACTTTAGTGCTTAAAGGAGATGATCTTATTATTGAGCAGATCAATAGGCATATGCTGCAAATGATTGGTCGCGGCGCAGAAATTATCGGCATGCGACTGATTGATGTTTTGCCAGAACTGGAAGGGCAATATGTTTGGGAGCAAGTTTTAAAGGTTTATAATGAAGGAATTCCTTTTGATCAAAGTGAAGTTTTGGTGCCACACAATCGTACAGGAGAATTAAAAGACTATTATTATAATTTGGCTTATCGTCCGTTAATTGAAGATGGAGAGATAACAGGAATGATACAAGTAGCAGTTGAGGTTACGCAACAAGTTGTGGCGCGTCAAAAAATGGAAGAGAGTGAAAGCCGCTTCCGTGCTTTAGTCAACGCATCATCCGATTTGGTTTATCGAATGGATGCCGATTGGATGATTATGCAAGATCTGGAAGGAGACGGACGTTTGGCAAATCAAAGAGAACGTGGTGTCAATTGGTTGGATAAATTTATTCATGCTAGCGATTTGCAGATGGCTGTACATCTTATTTCTAAATCGATAGTAGAAAAATCCATTTTTGAAATGGAGCATAGGGTTATAAATAAAGACGATTCTGTTAGATGGGTTTTCTCTAGAGTAGTCCCGATATTAGACGATCAAGAAAAGATTATTGAATGGTTTGGAGCATCGAGCGATATTACTTCGCAGAAAGAACTTCAAAACGTTATTGCAGAAAGTGGAGAACGATTTAGACAGCTTGCAGATTTGGTTCCTCAAATTATTTGGACAGCCAATTCAGAAGGTTTTGTTGATTATTACAATAGCCGCTGGTACGAATACACAGGTTACATAGAAGATGAATTTGGAGATCCAAGCTGGATTTCAAAATTACATGCAGACGATGTTTATTTAGTGTCAAAAATGTGGTACGAAAGTGTTCATGCAGGAGTTCCTTATCAGACGGAATTTCGCTTAAAAAATGCCAGTACGGGAGAATACCGCTGGTTTTTAAGTAAAGCGCTTCCTATTAGAGATAAAGAAGGCATCATTACCAATTGGTTTGGTACCTGTACAGATATTCACGAACAAAAGTCGATTACTGAAAAACTTGAAATTTTGGTAAAAGATCGTACTAAAGAACTGCAAAGATCTAACGACGATTTACAGCAGTTTGCGCATGTTGCTTCGCATGATTTAAAAGAACCTGTTCGAAAGATAAAAACTTTTCTAAGCCGTCTAGAAGATCATATGTCAGGACAGTTTGATGAATCTTCAACAAAATATATTGAACGAATTCATGTTGCGGCAGATCGTATGTTTAATATGATTGATGGTGTATTAGCCTATTCGAAAATGAATGCCGATTCGCAAAAAACAACAATAGTCGATTTAAATGAAGTTATTAAAAATATAGAAACCGATCTTGAAATTGCGCTTCAAAATACAAATGGCACCATTTATTTTGAAAAACTTCCAGTTATAGAAGGCGCTTCTGTATTGTTGTATCAGCTGTTTTATAATCTTATTAATAATTCTATTAAATTTGCTAAAGAAGATACTCCGCCAGAAATACGTATTACAGCAACAGAACAAATTGAAGAAGGCAACAGAATTGCGATAATTACAGTAGAAGATAACGGAATTGGTTTTGATCTTGATCAGACAGGACGAATTTTTGAAACCTTTACACGCTTAAATTCTAAGGATCGTTATGAAGGAACGGGTTTAGGGTTATCGCTTTGTAAAAAAATAGCCGAACGTCACGGCGGAAGTATTACAGCCACAGGAATTGCTAATAAAGGAGCCATTTTTATTATAACATTGCCATTTGAGCAAAAAGTAAAACACATTTAAGTATGCAAGAAAAGATGATTTTATTGGCTGATGACGATCAGGATGATGCAGAAATGTTTTGCGAAGCATTGGCAGAAATAGATGAAAGTATTGTTTGCTATTGTTCAGAAAATGGTAGCGGTGTGATAAATACGCTTAAAAATCAGGAGAAGATTCCAGAAATTGTTTTTCTAGATTTAAATATGCCCGTTATGAACGGCTGGGAATGTCTGAAGCAATTAAAATCGGAAGAACGTTATAAAGATATTCCTGTAGTTATGATTTCTACTTCTTCGTACAGAAATGATATGGATACAGCTGCCAACCTTGGTGCAGTCTGCTATTTTGTAAAACCAAATAATTTTGACGACTTAAAACAGGTCTTAAGATTAATTACTTCAAACCTTGAAAATGGGTTAAAAGAAGCTTTTTCAAATCTTGAAAAGAATAAATATTTACATGTCTTTTGTGCAGAATAAAATGATGTTTTCTTTTTTTGAAAAGTAAAACGTATGAATTTATTTTATAAAAAAAGCATTTGCCAAAAAGTATATTTTATTTTAATGTATTGATTTTTAAAATCTTGAATTGTATTGAAAGGTTATTTTAATAAAAAAATGAAAAAAAAGTATTTTAAACTTGACTAATTCGGTAGAATTAATATATATTTGTATCACAGAAAATTTATATAATGATACTTATCCAGAAAGACTGAGGGAATAGGCCCATTGAAGTCTTAGCAACCTGTTGCCGAATAAGGTGCTAAATCCTTCCGCTGTGTGCGGGTAGATAAGAAAGATTTCTCCGTAAATCTGTTTAAGATCATCCAATTAAAATCTTTATTATGAAAGCAGAATCCATTTTGTACGCCAGTTATGAACTCTTGAATTCCATTTTTGAAGAAAACAGTTTTGCTTTTTTCTGAAGGCTTAAAGACTAGTTTCTCTCCAATTTCTTTTATAAACAATACTAACGCTAATGACTTTTTTCATTGGCCTAAAATTCTTTTGTCTAATCTTAAAACTAAAATAAAATGAAAAAAATACTATTCGGTTTTGCTTTGCTTTTTGGAGCTTTTCAAACTCAAGCGCAGGAAAATAATTTACAATTAAAAGGGACTGTTGTCGATACAGTGGCGCAATATGTTTACCTGCAAAAGTTTCACAATAAAATGTTTACTACAATTGATTCGGCAAAAGTAAAAGATGGAAATTTTAGTTTTAAAACAAAAGTAAAAACACCAGAATTATATGGATTGAGCGTCAATACAGAAAGTTCGCCCTTGTATGTTTTTCTTGAAAAAGACCCAATTACAGTAAAACTGAGTCCGAAGAAATATTATACCGCTTCTGTGGTTGAAGGTTCAGCTTCTCAAGATTTGTTCGAAATCTATAAAAAGAGCAAAGATGTAGAAATCAGTAAATTCCTAACCGAACATCCAAAATCTATTGTTTCGGCTTATGTGTTGTACAGAAACTGGTCATATAGATTAACGCCAGAGCAGATTACACAAAATATTGCTTTGTTGGATAAAAGTCTTCAAAATACCACTTACGTGAAAGAATTAAAAGAACTGGCTATTGTTTTAGACGGATTAGCAGTAGGTAAAAAAGCCCCTGATTTTACAGCCAATGATCCTGACGGAAAGCCAGTTCGACTTTATGATAATTTAAAAGGAGGTTATACTCTAGTTGATTTTTGGGCTTCATGGTGCGGACCATGCCGAAGAGAGAACCCAAATATTGTAGCAGCTTACAAAGAATTTCATGATAAAGGATTCAATATCGTAGGCATCTCTTTAGATAAAAAGAAAGAAAACTGGGTTAAAGGAATTCAAGATGATAATTTAACTTGGACGCATGTTTCTGATTTGCTTTTCTGGAACAGTGCTGTTGCTAAATTATACGGTGTAAGAGCTATTCCAGGAAATTATTTAGTGGATTCTAAAGGAATAATCGTTGCGAAAAACCTGCACGGAGAAGAATTACAAGCTACACTAAAAACACTTTTAGAAAATAAAATTTAATAAAGAACACGCAATCTTGTCATTCCTCGAAATGACAAAAATTGAGAAAGAATACATATTAGTTAATTTAAAATGATAAGGAAATGAATGCGATTGAGCCAACAACAAAACCAACAGAGCCTGAATGTTACTTTTCTAAATTTAGAGAAAATACAGTAGGAATTGATCATACTTTCGAATCGGTTTACGGAGAACAAAATTTAGTGTACGCAGACTGGGTTGCCAGCGGAAGATTATACCATCCGATCGAAGATATAATGCTCAATAAAATTGGTCCAATGATTGCCAATACGCATTCACTTTCAAGTCAGACAGGAAAAACCTCTACTTATGCCTATCAGCATGCAAGGGATATTATTAAAAAATCGGTTAATGCCAATGATTCGGATGTTTTGGTAACGACTGGAAGCGGTATGACAGCAGCTTTATCAAAACTGCAACGCATTATGGCACTTCGAACAATATCGGAAGAAGATAGACCAGTGGTTTTTATTACGCACATGGAACATCATTCTAATCAAGTTTCGTGGTATGAAACCAATGCTGAGGTAGTTATTCTTCCGCCTGATGAGAACAATTTAGTCGACCCAAATGTTCTTGCTGAAACGATTAAAAAATATGCAAACAGAAGCTTAAAAATAGGTTCGTTTACGGCTTGTTCGAATGTTACAGGAATTATTACGCCTTATCACGAATTAGCCAAAATCATGCACCAAAACGGCGGACTTTGTTTTGTAGATTTTGCAGCTTCGGCGCCGTATGTCAAAATCGATATGCACCCAAAAGATCCAGAAGAACAATTGGACGCTATTTTCTTTTCTCCTCATAAATTTTTAGGCGGACCTGGAACTTGCGGTATTTTGGTTTTCAATGAAAAATTATATCAATCTGATTTTCCAGATAATCCAGGCGGAGGAAATGTAAAATGGACTAATCCTTTGGGCAAATATTGTTACAGCGATGTAATAGAAGTTAGAGAAGATGGAGGAACGCCGGGATTTTTACAGGTTATTAGAACGGCATTGGCTTTAGAATTAAAAGAGCAAATGGGCGTGGAGAAAATCAAAGAAAGAGAAAAAGAACTGCTTGATCTCTGTTTTTCAAGACTTCAAAAAATAGAAGGTTTATCTATTTTAGGAGATCTAACTACAGAACGAATTGGCTGTGTTTCTTTTGTTATTGAAGACATTCATTATAATTTGATCGTAAGGCTTTTAAATGACCGTTTCGGAATTCAGGTTCGTGGCGGCTGGTCGTGTGCGAGTACTTATGCGCATTATCTGTTCAATATCAACGAAAAGAAATCGGCAGAAATTACCAATGAATTATTACAGCGAAATCAGACCAATAAACCAGGTTGGGTGCGTTTGTCACTGCATCCGATTATGAGCAATGAAGAGCTTTTTTATATCTGCGATGCAATTGAAAAAGTAGCTCTGAATTATAAAAAATGGAAAAAAGATTATGAATATAATCCGGTTTCAAATGAATTTGAAAATCCGGAAATTAAAGATACCATCGCAAGAGAAGTAAACGAATGGTTTAAGTTAGATTAGTTAGTAGTCAACCTAACAGGTTTTCAAAACCTGTTAGGTTTTTAAATTGCTAAATATTCCGTAGGAATATCTCGTCGGTAGAAAAAAATGATTGTGTTTTACGTTGTGTCCTGTAGGGACACCTGTACAATTGAATTATGTATCTGCGCTCTTAATTAGACGTTCCTACGGAACGTGCAAATGTGCGTTGAAATCTGATTCTACCAACCAGACATTCCTAACGGAATGTTTTTTTAGAATTATTTAAGCGACTCGATAATCTTCTCTCTATGCGCCAATCCCCAATTGACTAAAGTTTCAGTAACCGGAAGCACCGATTTTCCATATTCGGTAATAGCATAAACGACAGTTGCCGGTTTGGTATTTTGTTCGGCTCTGGTAATAAGTAAATTGGTTTCCAGTTCTTTGAGCTCTTTGCTGAGCATTTTAGCCGAAATACCATCAATTTCACGCTGCATTTTTTTAAAATGAATCACCTGATGCGTTCTATTGGTTAAAAACCTTAGAATCATCAATTTCCATTTACCGCCCAAAACATCAAGACTGTCACGCATTGCCATAAGTTCTTCAGAACAATTGGCCTCGCGAAGTACTCCGTTATCGTTAATTTTTGCCATACTAGTTTCTCTTTGGTAATCGGTTACCTTGGGTTAACCCATAACAAAAATAAGGCATTACGGCGATACTTTTGTAAACTAAAATGATAAAAATGAAAGCAATTGTATTACAGGAAAACCGCGAATTTAAACTGGAAACAGTAGCAATTCCGCAACCAGAATCGCATCAGATTCAGGTAAAGATTATGGCTTCAGGATTTAATCCGATAGATTATCAAATGACCGAAAATAGTTCTGAAAGAAAGCTGATACATTCACCAATTTTAGGAAGAGAATTTTCGGGAATTATAACAGCAATTGGTGATGAGGTAACGGAGTTTAAAATTGGAGACGCTGTTTTTTGCGGTTCTGGAAGTATGGGATCAAACGGAACTTATGCCGAATATATTTGTGTGCCAGCGGGAATTGCAGTAAAGAAACCTCAGAATATTTCTTTTGAAGAAGCGGCAGGAATTCCTTCAGCTGGACTTACGGCTTTGCAGTCTTTTAAGCGAATGAATGCTTCTTTAACCGATTCGATACTAATTACGGGCGGCGCTGGCGGAGTAGGGAATGTTTTTATGAAACTGCTTATTGGTAAAGGTTTTTCCAATTTTGTGGTTACTGCTGGCAACGAAGAAAGTATCGCTTCTTTAATTAATCTCGGAGTTAAACCAGAACAAATCATCAATTATAAAAAAGAGGAAATTTACGAAGCCGCTCTTTCTTTAAACGGAAATCAAAAATTTGATATTGCGGTTGATTTAGTTGGAAATCATGTTGCAGAAATTGCGGCAAAATTGTTGAAAATAAACGGAAGGTATATTGATGTCACAAATTTTTCTACTCCAGAATCGCGTGGTATTCTTTTTTCGAGAGGCGCTACAATTCATAATATTTCAAATTATGCGTATGGTGTTGAAAAACAATACGATTACTATAAAAACGGATTGACAGAATTAAGTGATTTATTAGAAAATGAAATAATTACACCGCCAAATATTAATGTAATTGGAGGGTTGAGCCAAGAAACAGTAGATAAAGCACTTACTATTTTGAGAGAAAACAAAACCAGTGGCAGAAAATTAATAATGCAGATCAATTAAATGAAAACAATACCACGAAGAATTGTAACAGGTTTACGAAACGGAAAATCGATTATAGAACAAGATGAAATCGTTTCGAATGTGTCGGAACATTTTCCAGGATTAATTATTTCAGATATCTGGTCGACAGATTCGACACCGGCAAAATTTGAAGAAAAAGTTATTGAGAATACCGCTTTTCCAAATACACCTAAGAACGGAAGTTATTTTCGTTATGTACAGATTCCGCCCGACAAAGATTTAGGAATTGTTGCTCCCGAAGGCCAGCCGCATCCGTTAATGCATCAGACTGATACTTTAGATTACATTATCATTATTTCGGGTGAAATTTATTTGATTGTAGACGAAGAAGAAACATTACTACAAGCTGGAGATATTGTAATTCAGCGCGGAACCAATCACGCTTGGAGCAATCGATCGGATTCGCCGTGTATTCAATTGGCGATCTTATTGGATGCCGTGAAAGCAGAATAATAAAAAATTATGCGCCGATAACTCTATTTTGATTTATTCATAAAATTGCGATAATCTATCTTGATTATTGCAATTTTTTTTGGACTTAAAATAGGGCTGGAAATCCTTAAAATTGTTTCATATTATAAAATGGAACAATTTTGAGGTATTATATTCTAAAGTGTTGAATAATAATTGTTTAAATTTATGCAAAAATCATAATGGTTGGATAAGCAGATCCAAATAAACCTATCGTAGTTTTCCGCCTAGCTAAAATTTAATTTTCATCGAAACTTCTGCTAAATATTACATAATGTTGATTACAAATTTCGAAAAAATGCAAAATTAAATCCATATCATCTCATGAGCTATTGGCGGTTTAAAGTTTTTCGTTTAAAGCATTTAGCTCTTTTTTTATTGAGCTGCAGCCTCAATGTAAGTTTTGCGCAGCAGGATACAATCATTCTGGCGTCTGCTAAAAAAATAAGACTCGATGAAGCCATTTTATTAGGCATTAAAAATAACCGTCAATTAAAATTAGCCAATGCAGATCTCGCTATTGCGAATGAAAATGTCAGTCAGGCTAAAATTGCAAAAGCGCCAAGAATAAGCTTAAATGGCGGATACAATTATATTGGCGATCCTAAAATCTATGAAGGATTTTATGCCAGAAATGTTACCGTAGATTATTATGATCATCAAGGTTTTGCTAATATTGTTTCTTCACTCCCAATTTACGCTGGAAATGCCATTAAAACTAGAATTAATCAGCAGGAATTAATTAGTGAAATGCAGGAATCTGCGGTGAAAATGACAGAAGCCGATGTCAAGAATGCGATTACCGAACAATATTTTACACTCGAAAAATTATACCGTCAGATCGAGGTGACGAAACAGAATATTATCAATACCGATATTCGAATAAATCAGTTAAAATCACGCGTAAAAAATGGTCAGAATCTTACAAGTGACCTTTTGAGAACCGAATTGCAGCAATCCAATTTTAAGGTTTCTGTTTTTAGAAGTACCAATACGATTGAGCTCATTAGCAATTATTTGGATATTTTAATCGGTTTTCCAACCCATACGATTCTGAAACCAGAAGTGACAGAAAGTATGATTCCGACAGAAAATATGAATCTGCAACAAAGTTTAGAAGAAGCTTTTCAGAATAGGGAAGAGATCAAACGAGCAGATATAAGAATCAAGCTTTCGGAATCGACATTAAGCCTGACCAAAAGCGGATTTAAGCCAAACGTAAATGCAAATGTTATTCTCAATACCGAATATCCAGCGCAGTGGCCCAATTATGTCAATATTCTCAATTATTGGGCGGCGGGACTTTCTTTGAATTGGGATATTTCGAGTTTCTATAATCTGAAACATCGCATTAGCGGAGATAAACTGGAAATCGATAAAAGTAATATTGCCTTAGAAGTGACCAAAGACCAGATTACGACCGAAGTTAAAAATGCTTATGTGAGATATGCAGAAAGCAAAGAAAATATCAAAACCTACAAAAAAGATGTGGAATTGTCGATGAGCAATTATAAAATTGTAAAAAGCCGTTATGACAACGATTTTGCTTTAATCAGTGAGATTGTTGATGCAGAATTGCAACTGAACAACTCTCGAATTTCACTTGTAAACGCCAATTTAGATTTAATCATTCAATATTACTCCCTTCAATATGCAATGGGCAAACTTTAATACATCTTGTTATGAGCGAAACAGATACACAAAACGGAGCAGTTCAGAAAAATGAAAAAAGAAGAAACACAATTCTTACTGTTTTGTCATTTGTTTTTTTAATTGCAGGAGGCTTGTGGATTTTAAGTCTGTTCTTTGATTTCAGTTCTTATGAAACCACCAATAATGCCCAAGTTGAAGCTTACATCAATAATGTTGCGGCTCGTGCTACGGGACATATTAAAGAAATACGATTTGAAGCCAATCAGAAGGTGCAGAAAGGAGATACATTGGTTGTTTTAGACGATTCTGAATATATCATTAAAGTCAAACAAGCCGAAGCGGATTTGGCTATAGCCGAAGGAAATCTACATTCGCTGCATCAAAACATTACAACTTCGATTTCCAATCAAGCTTCGGGAAAAGAAAAGTTGGCGGGAGATTTAGCAAGTTTAGACAAAGCGCAAAAAGATTATCAGCGATTTAAAAATATGTATGCCGATTCGGCCGTCACACGAAATCAGTACGATCAGGTTATTTCCAAATTAAAATCCGAAGAAGCTTATGTCAAGGCTAGCAAAAAAGGTCTCGATGCAAGCAGTTCAATTACCAAACAAAGTTCGATTAATCTGGAAGCTGCTACGGCAACTGTTGCCAGAAAGAAAGCAGATCTGGATGCGGCAAAACTTCAATTGTCATATACCGTTATTATGGCTCCAACCAGTGGTTTTGTTGGCGAACGCAATTTGTCTATTGGCGAATTAATCAATGCTAACCAAACCATTGCGACAATTGTGCTAACTGAAAAATTATGGATTTCTGCCAATTTTAAAGAAACTCAAATCGAAAAAATAAAACAAGGGCAAGAAGTAACCATTACGATTGATGCCTTAGACGGAAAAGAGTTTAAAGGAAAAGTGGCTGGATTTTCTCCCGCCACAGGAGCTAAATTCTCAATGGTAGAACCCGATAATTCGACTGGAAATTTTGTCAAAATCACCCAGCGAATCCCAGTTAAAATTGAATTTGAAACTCCCACAAAAGAGCTTCAGGAAGTAAGACCCGGAATGAATGTAACAGTTGATGTAAAAAAATAAGAGATGTTTGCAGGAAAAAAAGGAAGCGTTTTTACACTGACAGGATTGTATATCCTGACGATTCCTTTTTTTAACGGACTCAATGTTACGACTTATGATAACTCGCAGATATTAGGACATTTTGGACCTTCTACAACTGCTTTTAGTTATGCGGTTTACGTTCCCATTTTTGTTATGCTGGCTTTTCTGCCTTTAGGTTTAAAATTAGGAAAACAAATCAAGGTTAGAACCATGATTTTATCGGTTTCATTTTTATCCTTAATCTTCAATACTGCTTCATTGTTTGCGCCGACTATTGCTTGGTTTGTTTTATGCCGTTCGCTTTTGGCAATGGTTTCGGTTATCGGAATATTTGCTTCGATGGTGCCTATTTTATTAAAGTACAATCCTGCTCTCAATATGGCTTTGCTGTACGGAATTTTCCAGTTTATACAGAAAGGAAGCCAGCATTTGTATCAATATTTAGGAGCGCATTTTGTGAGTTTTCATAACTGGACGTTTGGAATTTATTTCTTGAATGTCAATTTTTTGATTTGCATTCTTTTGGCTTGGTATTTTTATAAAGCCGATGTGGCGCCGATGAAAACCAAATTCCAATTTGACTGGCGAGGCTGGATCATCCTGATTTTATTTTTTGCGATCATTCTTTTTTTATGTGCCGAAGGGCAGACCCGAAATTGGTTTAGCGATCCTAAAATAACTTTGGCTTTTGCAGTTTTATTTATTGTAGCAGGTATCTATCTCCTTCATGTTCGTTTTACGGCAGAGCCTTTAATTAATCCCGATGTTTACAAATATAAGAATGTAATTCCAGGTGCCTTTTTGATGTTTTATATCGGATTAATAAACGGAACCGGAAGTGTTGTAACAGGCTATATGACTAATATTTTAGGATTTGATCCTGTTTTGGGAGCGGTAACACATCTTTCGTTATTAATCGGATTATGCATTTCGATTCCGCTATCGACTTATCTTTTATACAAACGCATTTATCTGGCTACGATTTGGGTAATTGGTTTTGCCTGTTACGGAATCTATCATATTACGCTTTTTTTTAGGTTCTATCCTGGAATCGATGCGTCTGATTTTTATCTGCCCTTAATTTTTAAAGGATTTGGAATGGGGTTTCTTTTTCCTGTTTCGCTATTATACATTTCAGAAGGAATTCCTCCGTTTTTGAGCACATCGCGCATGATGACTGGAATTATTGCTCAGGCTGTTTTTGCTTCTTTACTTGGAGGCGCTGTTCTCGGCACTTTTATTTCGAATATGAATGTGCAGCATAAAACAGGTTTAAGTCAGCAATTGAGTCCGCTAAATAAACAAGCTGAACAACAGTTGGAAAACTCAAAAAGGCAATTTTTATTTATGGGATTATCAGATGCCGAAGCGCAAAAGAAAGCCGAGAAAAGTCTTTCGAGTCAGACCTCTCAAACTTCTATGTTATTGGCTTACAAAGATATTTATCTCGTAATGTCGGCAGTTTGTTTTCTGCCCATTTTTATTATTCTTCTTTTCAAACTTTGGCGAAGACCAATTGGAAGAGTAGAAGTAGAGCCGATACCGATTTGAGGGTGAGGAGGGAAGAAGCAAGAATATAGAATATAGAATATAGAATTTGCCCTTAGGCTTTGATATTGGAATTTAGAATTTAGTTTTTGGAATTTGCCCTTAGGGTTAGGCTTCAGGATTGGAATTTGGAATTTAGTTTTTGGAATTTGTCCTTAGGCTTTGGAATTTAATATTTGGAATTTATATTATGATAGCAAAAAAAGACCGTTTTTTATATCGCTTTTGGACTCAAGAGAAAGGCCTTAGCGGTATGCTGATACTTCTGTTTATCATGCATTTTATTGTCATTCCGTTTTTTGGCGGTTATACGCGTTTTATGGTGGCGGTTAATATATTTTGGATGCTGTTTCTCTTTGCGGGAATTATAGCTTTATCCAAACATAAAAAACAGGCTTTTCTCATTTCCATAATTCCCTTTTTATTTATTATAACGCAATGGATTAATTATTTCGAACATAATATTTTCATCCTTTTTGCGGATCTAATTCTTTCTGTTGCCATAATGTTGCTTCTCATTACTTTGGTTTTAATAAAAGTTTTAGAACCTGGGCCCGTAACTACTTATCGCATTGTAGGGTCAATAGTCGTTTATATGCTTTTGGTTCACTTTTGGTCTACACTTTATTTGTTCCTTTTCCAACATATAGAAGGGGCTTTTCAAATAACCGAATCTAAATTTTCGAGTAATAGCGATCTGGCTAGTTTTATGTATTTCAGTTATGTCTGTATCACTTCTACGGGGTTTGGCGAGATCGTACCTCTGCATCCTTTGGCTCGTTCGCTTGTTCAGATTGAGGTGCTTACAGGTGTTCTGTATCCCGTAATCTTAATTGGAAGACTGGTTTCAGATGCCAATTTTGCTGTTAATAAGACGGGGAAGAATAAAGAGTAAAGAATATAGAATATAGAATATAGAATATAGAATATAGAATATAGAATATAGAATATAGAATATAGAGTAAAGACACAAGAGTCAAGATTTATAGAGGAGAATTGATTTATCATTTACAATTCACAACTCACAATTTACCATTCACCATTCACCATTAAAAACAATAACCATGAAAACAACCAATTCGAATAAAAAGAAAGAACTCTTCGATACTATTTTGCAGTTATTTTTCATTTTTCTCCTTGTGGGATTTTGTCTTAAATTGTTGCTGCCTTTTTTTATGCCTATTCTTTGGGCGGTAATACTTTCGGTTGTGTTTTATCCTTTATTTAATTCGCTGCAGCGAATATTAAAAGGACGTAAAGCACTGGCATCGGTTGTTATTACTATTTTGCTTATTGCCATAATGGTGGTGCCTCTTATCTATTTCTTGAAAGCGGCAACGGGAAATTTTTTAGAACTGAAAAACAGTTTTGAAGCTGGAACATTAAAAATTACTCCGCCAGGAGCTTCTATAAAAGAGTGGCCGATAATTGGTAAACCGCTCTACGAATTTTTACTGTCTTTATCAACAGATTTGGAACAGAGTGTTGTGAAGTACCAAGATCAGATAAGAGAATTGTCGTCTAAAATTATGGCCAGTATTTTGAGCTCCGGTGCAGCATTTCTGCAATTTATCCTTTCGGTTATTATTGCGGGTGTTTTATTAGTATCGCCAGGTGGTAAAACTTTTTTTATGAAATTCCTTAGAAAAATTGCAGGAAGTGAGGCCGAAGAAATTATGACCATTTCGGTTTCAACTATTTATCAAGTGGTTAAAGGTATTTTGGGAGTTGCTGTTATTCAGACCATTATTCAGGCAATTGGATTGTTTTGGGCCGATATTCCGTATGCTGGAATTTTGACTTTGATCTGTTTGATATTTTCTATTCTACAGATCGGACCAATTATAATTAATATTGGCGTTATTATTTATCTTTTCTCAACAGGAGATTCTGGTTATGCTATCTTTTGGACGGTGTTTTTCATTATCAGCGGATTATCAGATAATGTTCTAAAACCATTATTGCTAGGAAAAGGCGCTCTTGTGCCTATGCTCGTGATTTTTCTAGGTGTAATTGGCGGATTTATCATGTCGGGTTTTATCGGATTGTTTGTTGGACCCATTGTGTTTTCAATAGGTTACAAACTCTTTGTTGCTTGGCTGGATGATAATTCAGAACCCATTGAAGAACCTGTAGAAGATATTGAAATTAGTTAATTGTTAATTGTGAGATGTGAGAAGTTAGAAGTTAGAAGTGTTACCTAAGTAGTTTTTTTACATTTCACAATTAACATTTCACACCTTAATTAACAATTCACAATTTATAATTCACAATTAAATAAAGTATTTTTGCAGGATTATAATTTTAGCAAATGAAACGTTCAGGCACTGCAGATCTTCCTTTACATTATGGACATGTTCCATTATGGCTTGCTGAGCGAATGTCTAAACTTGGTTTTGCGATTGTGGAAACCATTGCAATGGAATTTTCGACTGCCGAAGTTATAAGTAAATTGAGCAATCCATTTTGGTTTCAGAGTTTTGGAGCCGTAATGGGAATGGACTGGCATTCGTCTGGAATTACAACCTCGGTGCTTGGAGCATTAAAAAAATCGGTTAATCCGCACTCCAAAGAACTCGGAATTTACATCTGTGGAGGCAAAGGAAAACATTCTATGGCAACGCCGCAGGAACTTTTATTTGTAGGCGAAAAAACAGGTCTCGACGGAATTAATTTGGCCAACTGTAGCCGACTTACTGCCAAAGTAGACAATACCGCCATTCAAGACGGATTTCAATTGTATCAGCACAATTTTATTGTAGATAATAAAGGGCAATGGGCTGTTATTCAGCAGGGAATGAATCCTGATTCTAGAACGGCGAGAAGATACCATTGGCATTCGCAAGATTTAAAGTCTTTTATAAACGAACCGCATACTTTTATTTATGGAGAAAATCAAGGCGCGATTTTAAATCTTACAGCCAATGCAGCCACAAAATCTCGTGAAGGTATTTTAGAATTGGTAAAAGAATCGCCAGTTAAAATTATAAAAGAAATGCAGCATCTTTCTATGCCCGCGCATCACGACGTGAGAATGGAAGATGTGAATATGAAAAGACTGGGCGCTATGCTTTGGGCTACCCATGAAAACAAGCCAGAAGATTTTGAAGAATTACTGCTTTTAAAAGGAATGGGACCAAGAGCTTTGCAGTCGTTGGCTTTGGTAAGCGAAATAATCTACGGAACTCCAACACGATTTGATGATCCAGCCCGTTTTTCTTTTGCTCATGGCGGAAAAGACGGACATCCGTTTCCTGTTCCCGTTAAAATCTACGATGAAACGATCGATACGCTGCAAAGAGCTATTAATCGAGCTAAAATTGGGAATAGTGATAAATTGAGCGCTATTCAAAAATTATCTGAAATTTCAAGAAAAGCAGAAGAAAGTTTTACGCCAAATTCCAATTTTGATGCTCTTGTTCAAAGAGAAAGAGAAGAATCGCACAAATATGGTGGAAGAACCGTTTTTGGCGATGCGAAACCTCCAAAAAAGAAACCTATAAACCCAAACAATCAGCTGGAATTATTTTAAAGAATCATAATTGTCTACCTGCCTTTAGTTATATAAAAATCTAATAATGTCACAAAACGAAAAATCAATTTATACCTTACAATTCATTTTGCTTTGTTTGAGTTCTCTATTATTTTCATCAAGTTTTAATATGATGATACCCGAACTTCCTAATTATTTAAGCAGTTTGGGAGGAGCAGAGTATAAAGGACTTATTATTTCATTATTTACCTTGACGGCCGCAATTTCCCGTCCGTTTAGTGGTAAACTTACCGATAAATGGGGACGCGTTCCGGTTATGGCAATAGGCTCTTCGGTATGTGTGATCTGCGGATTTTTGTATCCAATTTTGAGTTCGGTTTCAGGATTTTTGCTTTTGCGTTTAGTTCATGGATTTTCGACAGGATTTAAACCTACGTCAACTTCGGCTTATGTGGCAGATATTATTCCGCAACATAGATGGGGAGAAGCACTCGGAATGCACGGATTATGTTTTAGTATTGGTGGGGCGCTAGGACCAGCGCTGGGCAGTATGATTGTGAATTTGTACGGAATCAATGTCATGTTTTATACTTCGTCGTTTTTGGCTTTCTTTTCCATTATTATTGTTTTGAACATGAAAGAAACTCTTGCGACAAAAGAAAAATTGAACCGATCAATGTTCATTATAGGCAAAAATGATATTGTAGATAGGAATGTATTTCCAGCAGGAATTATCACTTTTCTTTCGTACACAGCTTTCGGACTTATTTTAACTTTAATTCCAGATTGGAGCGAGCATTTGGGAGCAACAAATAAGGGGATATTTTTTACTGCTTTTACGGTAGCTTCAGTTATGGTTCGTTTTGGCGCGGGAAAAGTTTCCGATAGACATGGCCGTCCAAAAGTGATCATGGCTGGATTAATCATCACTTCGATTGCTCTTTTTGTAATAAGTGCAGGAAGAGATATCATTATGTTATTAATCGGAGCCGGAATTTACGGAGTCGGTACTGGTATTTTGTCGCCAGCCATTAGTGCATGGACTATTGATATGAGTAATCCTGAACATAGAGGAAAGGCGGTCGCAACGATGTATATTTCGATGGAACTCGGAATCGGTTTAGGAGCTCTTTTAGGAGGAACTTATTATAATGATCAAATCAACCGTATACCGCAAATCATTAGATTTGATATCTTGGTGCTAATTCTAGGAATTGTATATCTTACTTATTGGGCGAGAAATAAAAGGAAAATCAAAGCATAATTTTATAGCGCCTTATTCTTTTTGAATATTTAACTGCACTTTAAAATCACCATAATAGGGATTGTCGGCCATTAAAGAATGTCCGATGACTAAAATATGCGTTCCTTTTTGTTGAAGCGGCATTTTCATGTCCATTCCGAAAGGGCCGTCTGATGTTTTATCCGGAAAAATAATTTGATTAAAACGAATGTTTCCTTTTCCTGCATCTGGAATTATTTGAGCGTTTAATTCGCCCAAATCTTCATTTTTGAATTTGACATATATTTTTGAATTTAGAGAATCTAAACGCCCTTCGGCTGAAAACACATTTTCTTCATTCTTAAAAATCATGGCAATAGTGTCGCCTATTTGTTTATTCTCCTGTTTTTTTTCTTTTTGAACAACGGGTGCCGGTACTTCAGCAGCAGGTTTTTTGTTTTCCTTTTGCTGACATGAAAAGAATAAAATGGAAATTAGAAGTAGAAAACAATTTTTCATAGCAGTAATTTTTAGCCTAACATTTCAAAACTTCCAGGTTTTTCTTCATTCTTATCGTATTCTCCGTCAATATCACTTAACTCTTCTTCTTCCCAATCATTTTCATCATACTCTGAATCGAAATCATATTCAAGATTATCTTCCAATTCTCCAAGCTCTAGATTATAGTGATTAGAGGCTGTCAGTCTATTATTGTAGTCACCGTCTAAGAAGTCGTCATAATTTAGTAGTAGTTGTTCCTCATAAGAATTCATTTCAAATTCTTCAGATGCGTAATTTTCATATCTCATAATAATCGGTTTTAAAGGATGAATATTAATTATCTCTATTTTTTAGATTATTCTAAAATTACTGTCTTAAACTGCTAACTGTTTTATATAATTTTTTTATAGTATTGTCAAATTTTCATTTACCCTTAAATTTAGCCATAAAAAAGCAAAAGTTTGAAAATACGAGTACTTTTTTCAACTATAATACTGCTGTTCAATATTATTAAGATTAATCATATTGAATTTTATTCAAAAATGTTTACGAAATCCTTTGCGCTTTTTTTAACTTAATAATCTTTTGGCTTTTAACATTAAAATTGTTTAATATTGCGTTTTTGATCCTCACTTTTTATTAATTAATGTCTGTTTATAGCAAATATGCTGATCATATCTTATTAAATCTCCTTAAGGATGATGATCAATTGGCCTATACAGAAATTTTTGAAAGATATTCTAGACTTTTAGTAAATCATGCCTACAAAATGACTGGAAATCATGATGAAGCCAATGATGTTGTTCAGGAAGTTTTCCTGTTTATCTGGAACAAACGTAGGGAGTTGGAAATCGCAGGATCATTATCTTCTTATTTATACAAAGCAACCAAAAACAGAATCTTGAATCATATTGCTCACGAAAAAGTGGTTTCTCGTTACGCAGATTCTTTTTCGAACTTTATTGAAAATGATTATGTTTTTGCAGATTCTAAACTCCGAGAAAAAGAATTGCAAGCTATTATTGAAAGCGAAATTGCTTTGCTTCCTGAAAAAATGCGTGAAGTTTTTCTTTTAAGAAAAGTAGAAGAACTGTCATACGACGAAATTGCACTTCAATTGAAGATAACAGACAAAACGGCTAAACAGCAAGTTTATAATTCCCTAAAAATTCTTCGCGGAAAGCTAAAATCGGCGTTGACTGTTTTTGTGTGGTAAATTTTTCTTGTTCTTTTTGTTAAATTTTAAAATAAAATCTACTCATAAAAGCCTCATTAATAAAGAGAAACTAACGTTTCAATGAATTTATTAATGATAAATTAATATTTTTTTGATTTTCATCTATGACAAAACCCCTTTCTAACTGTCTTATTATAAAACAAGACAAAATTTCGTGTTGTAATTATGAATGAAACTGAATTTTTAGAACTGCTTAAAAAACATCAAAATGGTACTTTATCTGATGAAGATAAAGACAAACTTGATGCGTGGTATTTGCATAAAGCGACAAATAGTAATAAACAGCTTAGCGAATACGAATTAGCAGATAGTTACGAACATTTGAAATCTAGACTTCCTTTAGTGAAGCAACCAAAAGTGATTACTCTTTGGCCGCGTGTTGTTGCCGCCGCATCTATTGCGTTATTATTTGGCGCTGGAATATTCTATTTTACAAAATCGGAAGTAGGAGTAGAACAAGAAAATATTCAGGTTGTCGAAAAACCAAAAGAAATTGCCCCAGGCGGAAATAGAGGAATTTTAACCCTTTCGAACGGAAAGCAGATTGTACTTTCTGATATTTCTTCAAAAGATATTATTGCTAAAGAAGATCAAGATGAGGTAACCATTAAAATGGATGCGAATGGAGTGATTACTTATGTAATAAATCCAAACGCTAATGCTTCAGAAGAAGATGCAAATTCATTTAATACACTTTCGACCCCAACGGGCGGACAATATAATATTGTTTTGGCAGATGGAACAAAAGTATTCTTGAATGCTGTTTCGTCTATCAAATATCCAACTCAGTTTAATGGTGATCAAAGAATTGTTGAGCTAGAAGGAGAAGCTTATTTTGAAGTTGCTAAAAATAAAAGCAAGCCTTTCTTAGTAAAATCAGCGAACCAAACAATCGAAGTTTTAGGGACACATTTTAATGTCCATGCTTACAATAATGAATCTGTAGTAAAAACTACATTATTAGAAGGAAGTGTTGCCGTTTCTTCTAAAAATCAGAAAGCGATTTTAAAGCCAGGCCAACAATCCAATATATCTGAAAGTTCTAGTAAGATTGCCGTTAAAGAGGTCGATACCGAAGCTGCAATCGCTTGGAAAAACGGCCGATTCAAATTTGATAATGCCGATTTAAAATCAGTAATGAAACAATTGGAGCGCTGGTACGGAATTAAAGTCGAGTACCGCGGCGATGTCTCGGATGTGAGATTTAACGGAGGTACATTTAGAAATAAAAATTTGTCTGAGGTACTAAAAGTACTTGAGCTTAGTAATATAAAATTTAAGGTTGAAGGGAAAACGATTATTGTCTATCCGTAAGATCTTATTTAACCGATTATATTGAGTCGATAAACTAAAAAACCAGAGGCAGTTGCGATGCTTCTGGTTGTTTAAAAAGTTTATAGCCAATATAAGTTGTCCACTATTGTTTAACTATAACCAATGTAAATGTATGAAATTAAATTTACAACCAAAAAAACCTTACAAAAAACTTGAAAAAAAGATTCCTAAAGTTCATTTTTCTGCCCATTTATGGGCGTTATGCGCTGTTTTTATGGTGTTGTGCAGTTTTACTGGACAAGCCCAAAACATTACCATTAATTTTAAAGCTGCATCGCTTGAAACAGTTTTAAAAGAAGTAGCCAAACAGGCTAATCATGAAGTTTTATACACTCAAAAAATGCTGAAAGATTCTAAACCTGTAAGCATTAATGTTAAGAATGCGAGTTTGAATGAAACTTTAAATCAAATTTTTAAAACTCAAAATTTAAAATACAATATTACCAATCAAACCATTGTAGTAACTGCTGCAAAAGAAAAAGGGGAGAGCTTGGGAAACGAATTAATCAACATTCGCGGAAAAGTACTAAACAATAAAAACGAACCTTTTCCGGGAGTAACGGTTTCTCTTTCGGGAACCAACAGAGTTAGCATTACTGATTTTGATGGAGGTTTTTCTTTTGACGGTGTTCCTGCGGATGGCATTATTGAATGTACAGGATTAACGATCGAGAAAAAAACTTTTGGCATTGGCGGAAGAACACAATTAAATCTTATTGTGGAAGACAAAGTTGCCGCAATGAAAGAAGTGGTAATTACAGGGTATCAGACTTTAGAAAGAAGCCATTCAACCGGTTCTATTTCAACAGTAAGCGAGAAAACTTTAAATGAAAATATCAATACTGATTTAGCAAGTGCCCTAGAAGGTCGTGTGGCAGGTTTAGTATTTCAAAAAAATCCAACAGGAGGCGCTGCAGATACACCTATATTAAGAGGTATGGGAACTTTTTCGGTATCAGAAGTAGGATTCAGTCCGCTTTTGGTAGTGGATGGTCTACCGACTGAATTGACTCTGGAAGATATTAATCCGTACGATGTTGAAAGTATAAATGTTCTTAAAGATGCGGCGGCGGCTTCTATTTATGGCTCTAGAGCGGCAAATGGAATTATCGTTATCGTTACTAAAAAAGGAAACGGTAAATTAAAAGTAAACATCAACTCGGATTTCTTTGTTTCTACCAAGCCCAATTTAAGAGATATGAATTACGCTTCAACAAGCGATTTAATCGATTTTGAACAGGCAGTTTATAACAGAGAAAGAGGCAGATTTGCAGATACAGCTACCATGTTCAGCAATTATGGAGATATTGGAAACAGTAGTATGAAATATTACAGTCCGCTTTATCAGCTGAACAGAAATTTAGAAGAAGGAAAAATCAACAGTGCAGATTACGAAAGTACTATTGCCCAGTGGAGAAAGAATGATTATGCCAAAGATTACCGCGATAATGTGTGGCAGAATGAATTTAGACAGCGTTACAATGTGTCGTTTTCTGGAAGTACAAGCAGACAAAATACATACGTGTCATTGAATTATGACGAGGCAAAAAATCGTATAAAATTCAATGACAGCAGATCATTTAATTTGTATGCTAAAAGCAGTTTTCAGGTAAACAACTGGTTAAATGCTACATTTGGAATTAACGGAACGTACAGTAATGATAATGTTACAGATAATGATTTCAATAATTATGATATCCAAAAAAGATACGAACGCATTACAGACGATAATGGTAATTTAGTAGTATCACCTTTTGTTGGAATTAAAGACGGGTTTACTTCCAGTGGTGTTATTAATCCTGCTGCTGCAGAAAAATTGGCCGCTTTAAGCGGATTTAAACCTATGACTTTTAATGTTCTGGATGCACTTCAGGAAGGAATTTTAAAAGAAAAATCATTAAGCTTAAGAGCATTTGGAAATCTTAAAGCGAAATTATGGAGAGGTTTAAGCGTTAGTACGCAATTTCAATACGAAGTTAGAAGAAATGATAACGAACAGTTTTATGATGTTAACTCATATAAAATGCGTTACGCCATTAATGCTTTAACAGCTTATAATCCTACAACTAATGCATATACCTATTTAGAAGGTTTTTCTACTGGAGGCAGATACAAACAAATAAGCAACCAGTCAACTAATTATTCTTTTAGAAACCAATTAGACTATACTCAGGATTTCAGTGAAGGAAAACATTCTATTAATGCATTGGCTGGTTTTGAAATGCGAGAAACTTTTCTTCCAAGAACGATTGAACAGTTACGATACGGTTACGATCCTGTAACGCTTTCTTCGGCTGTAATCAATAATCTTGCATTAAGCCAGACTGGAACGCCAAGTTATATGTACGGAAACAACCGAACTTTATCTGCATTGTCACGAACACAAACTGAGATTCTTCACCGTTACTTTTCGGTTTTTAGCAGTTTGGGTTACACTTTCTTATCAAAATATAACATAACAGGAAGTTATCGAGTAGACCGAGCAGATTTATTTGGAGTTGATCCAAAATATAAAAACCGCCCTTTGTGGTCAACAGGTTTTGGATGGAATGCGAGTAATGAAGAATTCATGAAAGAAATAAAATGGGTTACGGCGCTTAAAGTGAGAGCAACTTATGGTGTTAACGGAAATATAGATCAAAGTACAACGCCTTACGTAACGGCTACGAGAAGAAATGATAATTTATATCAGTCATTACAATACACTAATATTAGCGGACAGCCCAACCCAATGTTAAGATGGGAAAAAACACAAAGTACCAATTTAGGGGTAGATTACAGTTTGTTTAGAGCAAAATTAAACGGTAGTATTGATGTCTATCGTAAATACAGCAGTGATTTATTGGCTACGACCGATTTAGATCCAACTGTTGGGGCATTAAACAGAAGAATTAATGCAGGAGCTTTATTAAACAAAGGAATTGAGTTCAGTGTTGGTTCAGATTGGTACAATAACGGAAGTTTCCGTATTGGTTCTAATGTGATTTTAGCTTTTAACAGAACAACAGTTGACAAAATTACAAGAGCCGAATCGTCAGCAGCTTCTTATATTGGTTCGCCTTTAAATTATTTCTTAATAGGAGAAACTTACAATAGTTTGTACGCTTACCAATATGGCGGAACGGTTAATGGATATCCTTATGTTTTAGATGAAAACGGAAATCCAGCAGTTACTTTTGATGCAAATGGTGTTCCTGTATCAAGTTCTATTAAAACGGTTAACTCCCCAAAAGCTTTGGTAAATATGGGAAGTTTGACGCCAACTTACTCCGGTTCGTTATCACAGCGATTTTCATATAAACAATTTGATTTGAATTTATTATTTGTTTTCTCAGGCGGAAATGTAATGCGAAAAGAAGTTCTGGATACAGGTTCTGATGCTGTAAACCTTTCGGGTATTGCAGATCGTTATACAGATGCAAATCCAAATGGAAATACACGATTGTATGTCGATTATGATGAAAGTGTTAGAAATTATGCCGTAACAATGAGCAGTTTATGGAGAAATTCAGATGTAAATGTTGTAGATGGCGATTACATCAAACTTAGAAACATTTCATTTGCTTATAATTTACCAAAAGCTTTTGCTGGTAAAATGAATATTTCATCGGCTAGGTTTACTTTTCAGATGAATAATATCTGGTATTGGAGTGCAGCAGGAAACCGTATTGATCCTGAGGTTTATTCTGCCAATTCAGCTACACGTAATTTACCATTGCCAAAAACATATTTGTTTGGCTTTAATCTTACTCTTTAAATTATGAAACATTTATATATTTCAATTCTGTCAGTAATGATGTTTTCAGTAACATCTTGCGAAGAATATACAGACATAACACCAAAAGGATCTTTAGTAGTTGAAACAGCCGATCAGTTTCACGAAATGGTTTCACTTCCGGGTCGCGGTTATCCAATCAATAACTTTCAATATTTATCTGACGATCAATGGATGAGAGAAGCCAACGTAATCGGAAGAACGCCAAACATTGATATTCTTAATTTTACTTTTGATGAAAGCGTAGACAGAGTTTCGTTATTAAGTGGGTCAAGCTTTTATAATCAGGCTTATAATTATATCAACAGATGGAATACCATTATTTCATTAGTAGACAATAGTAAAGGCGATGCAAATACAAAACAATTAGCAAAAGCGGAAGCTCAGATTTACAGAGCCTACGATCACTTTTTGTTAGTAAACACTTACGCAAAAGGCTACGATCCAAATACTGCAGCTACAGATGGCGGAATCTGTATTATGGATAAATTTGATTTAGAAGCACAGCCTTCAAAATCTACCGTGGCGCAGGTTTATGATTTTATTCAAAAGGATATTGAACAAGCGTTGCCCTATCTTCAGGAAAAACCGCTTGATGTTTATCATCCGTCTTTAGCATTTGCTTATGCCTTTAAAGCTAAAGTGCATTTGTTTAAAAGAGAAATTGCACAAGCTCAGGCAGCAGCAGAAAAATCGTTAAGCTACAACAACCAAATTTTTGATATGGTAGCTTACAGCAAACAAGGAGGACCAACTGCAGTTGCAGTACCGGCAGCCAATAATATAGAAGTATTGAGCTATATGTACATGACAGGTTATAATGAAATGAACTTTGGTCAGCTTTATGTCATCAGTCCGGAATTAAGAACTTTATTTGGTACCAACGATGCCCGCTTCAATTTGTTTTTTAATTCTACAAGCGCAACCAATTTAGATCAGGGTTCAAATACAGCATATTGGGCAACACAATACACCAGATTTTTCTATCCTACTGTGGGTATGAAAACGACAGAAGTATATCTAATTCTGGCAGAATGTTATGCTAGAGATAATAAATTTAATGAAGCCGTTACGGTTTTAAATACATTGAGAGCAAAACGCATTTTATCGGGTACAGTAAACTTAGAAGTTCCAGCTACGAGAAAAGAAACAATGGAACTTGTTATTAATGAAAGAAGAAAAGAATTGCTTTTAGGCTTTAACCGTTTCTTTGATTTAAAGAGATTAAATACAGAAACCGAATTTGCTAAAACCATTACAAGAGTATTTCCTTTGGTAAACAAAACCGTTCCTCAAAAAACATATACGTTACAGCCAAACTCAAGATTGTATATTATCCCGTTTCCCTTATCGGTTTTGCAGAAAAACCCGAAACTGACATTAAACACAGACGAAAAAGTCCCATTTTAATTTAGATGAAAAAGTTAATTATATCTCTAATCATGCTGTCGTGTTGGCAGCATGGTTTTGCTCAGACTCCTGAAAAGAAAGCCGATAGTACCAGTACACAGCCAAAAGGTATGCAGGCTTACAATAAAATAATTACCGATAAAGCTAAAAACAAATCAGGTCTTTTTACAGTTAGCCAAGTTGATACTAAATATTACTTTCAAATTCCAGATAGTTTATTTAATAGATACATGTTGGTTGTAACGAGATATCTTTCAACACCTGAAGGTTTTGGAAATTTTGGCGGAGAAAAAGCGAACGAGCAGACTATTTATTTTGAAAAAGGTTCCAATAATACGGTTTATTTAAGATCGCTGCAATACAGACAAGATGTTCGTTCTTCAGATTCTATGCTGGCAAAAGCATTAGAAGGAAGCAATGAAAATCCGATTGTGGCTGCGTTTCCAATAAAAACAACCAATCCAGATACCAAAGATGTGGTTATTGAAGTTACAGATGTTTTCAAGAAAGACAATGCCATGTTTTCTATCGGAAGTCAGGACAAAACAGAGAAAAAATTAACATCTCTTGCCGATGACAAATCTTTTGTTGAAAGCATTGACGCATATCCAATTAATATTGAGACTAAAACAACAAAAACCTATACCAGTTCTACATCAAGTAGTGGAAGCATAACATTACGATTGAATACTTCGATTGTATTACTTCCGAAAACGCCAATGCGCAAACGTTTCTTCGATGAAAGAGTGGGTTATTTTGCCAATAAATATGTTTTGTTTGATGATGATGAACAGCGTGCTCAAAAGAAATTTATTGTACAGCGCTATCGTTTAGAACCAAAAGACAAGGATATTAAAAAATACTTGAGAGGCGAATTGGTGGAACCAAAAAAACAGATTGTTTATTATATCGATCCGGCAACGCCAAAAAAATGGAGGCCTTATTTAATTGCGGGTATCAACGATTGGCAAAAAGCTTTTGAAGCAGCAGGTTTCAAGAATGCCATTGTAGGTAAAGAATGGCCAGAAGACGATAAAACCATGAGTTTGGAAGATGCAAGATATTCTGTAGTGCGATATTTAGCATCAGAAACCCCAAATGCTTACGGGCCAAGAATTAGTGATCCAAGAAGTGGTGAAATTATGGAAAGCCACGTTGGCTGGTATCATAATGTAATGAAATTGGTGCAGCGATGGTACATGATTCAGGCTGGACCTTTAGATCCAAGAGCAAGAAAAATGCATTTAGATGATGAATTAATGGGGCAATTAATCCGTTTTGTGTCTTCTCACGAAATCGGACATACCATTGGCTTACGTCATAATATGGGAGCGAGCAGTGCAACTCCGGTAGAAAAACTTCGTGATAAAAAATGGGTAGAAGCAAATGGACATACGGTTTCTATTATGGATTATGCCCGTTTTAATTACGTGGCACAGCCAGAAGATAATATTAGTCCAATAGGTCTTTATCCGCGTATTGGGAGTTATGATAAATGGGCTGTTGAATGGGGATATAAATATTACCCAAACACGAAAGATGAGTTTGAAGAAGAAAAATTATTGGCCAAATTAACCACTGATAGTTTAACGACGAACCCAAAATTATGGTTTGGTGGAGAAGGAAAAGACGAAGATCCGCGTAGTCAATCAGAAGATCTAGGAGACGATGCGGTACTTGCCAGCGATTACGGAATTAAAAACCTGAAGCGCGTTGTGCCTCATCTTATCGAATGGACGTATCAGCCAAACGATCCCTACGATAATTTAGCAGACATGCATAAAGCAGTAGTAAGACAATACGGATTGTATTTGTATCATGTTCTGAAGAATATTGGAAACAACTACGTTACAAAACGAACAGTTGATGAAAAAGGGGTAGTTTACAAACCAGTTCCTAAAGCAAAAGTGAAGGCAGCGATAGATTATTTGGGAAGACAATTGTTTGTTTCTCCACTTTGGATGTATCCGCAGGAAATTGATAATTTGATTGCTTTAAAGAGAGAAGATCAAATCTCTGATCAGCAGAATCAAGTTTTAAATATGCTGTTGAGTTCAGGAATGCTTTACAATATTAACCTCAAATCAATGCAGTCGGAAGGAGCTTATACGGTTCCAGAATTTTTGAACGATGTGCAACAAACCGTTTGGGTGAAATTTAGCGGAGATGAAAAACAAGATTTTTACAGAAGAGGTTTTCAGCGCGGTTATATCGAAAAATTAGGCATGCTTTTATTGCCGAAAGAATTAGAACCTGGAAAAGCAGCAAATGCAGCACAGCGAAGTGATGTGAAATTATACGCAAAACAGCATCTTTTAAAATTGAAAACGGATATTGAAAAATTAAAAACTTCAGTAACAGGAATCAATAAAGATCATTATGAAAGCATTTTGATTGACATCGATAAAATCATTACCAAATTAGATAAACCTACATCATGAAAAATTTATTAGTTATAGCATTTATTTTCTGTAGCTTTTTAGCTCAGGCACAGCTTACATCAAAAGAAGAAGTAACTCCTGAATTGGTTGCGAAGCGTGAAGCAGAGAAAAAAGAAATCACAAAAAGTTATTTGGCTTTAAAAAACAGTTTTTTAACATCAGACAGTTTAGCGGTTGTTAAAAATGCAGAAGCTTTAAAAAGTGCCTTAAAAAACTTCAAGTTTAAAAAGTTAAATTTAGAAAACATGAATGCGGCTACAACTTCGAGAAAAGAGATTATCGAATTGGCAACGGCATTAACGGCAACAAAAAACATCAACAAACAGCGTAAGATTTTTGAAACACTCTCGGTAAAATATTGGGATCAGGCTCCA
The DNA here is from genome assembly GCF_042654045.1 of Flavobacterium chungangensis. Lineage (NCBI taxonomy): Bacteria > Pseudomonadati > Bacteroidota > Flavobacteriia > Flavobacteriales > Flavobacteriaceae > Flavobacterium > Flavobacterium chungangensis. The sequence goes on along the minus strand of NZ_JBHSFY010000004.1, from coordinate 52,038 downwards.
AAATTCAAACCTGCTGATGAGACATTATATTTACAAATTTGCCCAATGACAGGTGCAGTTTGGACAAGTGATAGTAAGGAAATCAAAAATCCGTACTACCCAAAAAACATGCTAACTTGTGGTGAAGTAAAAGCAAGTTTATAATTTTTTTAATTTTGAATTAGTTTGATGAATGCGGTATTCTTTGTAGGGAAGCCGTATTTGTCGTTTATGAGAATAAGACTTAGACTAAGTTTGAAGTGAAATGAAAAAGCCTGTAAACAATAAGTTTACAGGCTTTTTTGTGGACTTGATGGGATTACAATCGAACACTTAATTCCTATTTTAATGTTTATAGATAAGCTTGGTAAAAAGCCTTGAACTCCTTTATATATAAGGTCTTGTCTTGTCGTGATTTTTTTTTTTGACGCCTATGTTTATTTTTTCTTCTTGAATGTTTTTTTCAAAAAAGGTTATTCTGTTATTAAAATTTGCAAAATGAACAACTCAAGGTGTTCGACAGTTGAACACCTTGAAAAAGTTTAGAGTTGAGGGTATGCAATAAATGAATTTCGTGTAAAATTTGTATAAATTATAGAATAAGTTTACTCTACTTGTTTTAGAGCATCTTTGTAAGATATAGCTTTGATAAAATCACTATGTTTTTTAATCCCTGAAGCAAACATCCCACCACATTGATGTAGTAAATCACATTTATTACATTCATCAAAATAAATATTTTTCCAGTCAGATATTGACTTGCGTGAATACTTCCATAGATTTTGAGGTAATGTGCAAAGCTGAGCATTATAAATAGAAACATTCATCCCGAAATCTGAGAGATATGTGACAGCGTCGCTTAATTCTTCTTGATAATCAATCGGATCAATCCATAGTTTATCTATGTTAAAAGAAGTGTAACCTTCATGCTCCAATCCCATAAAGGCTATATGTTCAACGAAAGGCATATTTTTATAAATGAACTTTGCAAGTTTCAATAATCTAGGAATTGTTTGCTTATGCAGAACGATCCTAATTTCTATTCTCTGCCCATATTTAGCAAGATTATAAATGCCCTGAACGGTTTGATTAAATGCATCTTTGGCTTGAACCACGTAATCATGTATATGATAAACATCAGCATATAATGGAATAGCTAACATTAATCTATTATTCTCTATTTCTCCAACTTTTCGAGCAATATTTTCCCAAGCAAATGATCTTCCATTAGTTAAACAATGAATTTCAGTTTCAGGAAGTTCCTTTTTCAATTGAGTTAACAACTTTAAGAATCTATTTCCAAGTAAGGTTGGTTCTCCACCAGTTATTCCAATTTCTAAGCAGTCTTTAGGAATTAGAGGAATTGCCTGACTGTACTGATTAAAAAAGTATTCGGTATCATCTCTGTCTTTTGGTGGCTGAGAACACATTAAGCAATTGCTGTTGCAGCGTTCAGTGAAAAGTAGAAAGTTGTGATTTGAATCGACGCGGTAAATTGTGTTGACAATGCCGTCTGTATTTATTATTACGATGTCACCTTCACTTAGATGATCTAAATTTTTAATTGAGTGTATTATTGGGATTTCTAAGGAAGAAATAATTTTAGTGGTGGACAGAACAGCTTTAAATTTGTACCATTCTTTACTAAAATTATTTTCTGAAATAAGAATTTCATAACCTATATTTTCAGGAAATCTTGTTACTCTACCAATTATTGGAGCGTCAATATCGTATATGTTTCCTTTAGTCTTAAGTATCATTCGCTATGTCCTGTTATCCAGCTTCTAAAAATTTTTTCAATCGATTTGTTTTCCATTAAATCAAAGAGATAACGAATAATCTCCATGTTTTTCTGACAAAATACATTTGTTGGACGATAACCGTACATATTTCCCTGAGTAGCATAATTTAGGACAGGGTCAGCTCCGCAGTAGGTCTGAAATGCACATTCAGAGCAACCTGCTAAAGATTCATTTGTCCAATTTTCTGCAATATCCATTGCTTTTTCACCATAAAAAATATCGTTGTAAGTGCTTTGACCCAATATCCCAAGCTGAAAAGTAAAATCATTCATTTCTGCCAACATTCTAGCTTCATCAGAGGCATAAATTTTGCCATCATAATTAAATACGATTACATTATTGATCATTCCGGCTGGGGACTGGAGATCTACATAGCCAACAGGAAAAGGTGTAAGGATTTTTTTTAAAATTACGGTAGCATAATCTTCTCGTATGTAATATCCTTTTTTGTTGTAATCTATTATTCTTTCAAATGCAGTTTTATAAAAGTTTAAGAATTTTTCTGTCTGATATTTATTTTTCTTTTCATTATATGTCGCAAAACCAAATGGACTTATTGGACGTAGAAAAATATTTCTAAAACCCTGTTGTACATATTCATCAACAATTTCATTAGGATAATCCAGTGATAAATTTGTGGTTGTAAGTAATGCTGAAATATTATCTTCACCTAACGCTTCCCTACATTTTTCTAATCCTTGAATAGTTACTTCATAGCTGTTACGTTGGGGGCGATGTCTGTTTTGATTATGAATAAAGGCTGGTCCATCTAGAGACGATGAAATCATGATATTGTGTTCTTTTATAAAAGGAAGCATATCATCACTAAGAGGGGCAAGATTTGTACATATAACAAACGTGATGTTTTTTTTATGTAGAATAGCCTCCTCTTTAGCCTTTATTACTGCATACTTGATATTGTTGAAAGCAAGTAGAGCCTCTCCACCTTGAAATTCCATGGTAATATATGGGTTAGGCGATTGCATCATTATTTTTATGCCTTGATCAATATTGTATAAAGACATGTCAAATTGATCTTTGTTTTCTGTTACTCTAGAAACCTGGCAATAATGACAAGTGTGTTCACATCTGAGGGATATAACAAAGATATGAAGTGCGGTAAAATGCTCTAGAAAAGATTTTTTGGTTCTATAACGGGCTTCTAGCACATTAAAAAGTGAAGGTATAGCATCTTCTGAAATAAAGAAATTACTTATTAGATCAAAGTAAAGCTCTTCATCATCAATTTTGGAGATTTTTTTTAATATTATTTTCCCTGCTGTTCCGATTGGCACAATTAGAAAATCTCCGACCTCATTCACTAAAATTTCTTTTTTGGAATTAATTTTTTGAAATCTAAAAGGCAAAAGAAAATAATTGCTTATTTCATCATTTTTATAATAATCAATCTCTTTAAATTTTCTGTTTTTCTTTTCTATCACTGAAACCATAACAATCAAAAATTAGTTGGATCAAAACCTACTGGGTCAGATATTTCAGTAGAAGGATTATCATCAGATTCAAAGTGTGCAAAGGCTTTTGCGATTAAAAGCTCTCTTATGTTTTTTGTTTCTTTTGTTACAATATCACGTAATTTAAAATCAATTAAATCCTGTTTAATTTTTATTACTAATTCGTTATGATTTATTGTGCCTAATTTAGAAGTAATAGTTATTAAAAATGTCGAATTAATTTTATTTATATCAATATTAAAATCAGCTCCATACCAGTAAAAACATTTATAGATTACATCTTGATTATAAAGTTCTTCGTTCAATGAAAAATGCAATTCGTTATCAAGTTTTAGAATGTCTTTCATTATTTTAATTTAATTTTCAAAAGAGTTATTCCAGAAACACGACCATCAGGTTTAAGTTCATTATCATTTTGAAATTTTATTACGGCTTTTTCCGTACGATCTCCAAAATATTCAGAAATAATGATATCATAGCCAAGTTTTGCCAAAAGTTTTTGAAGTTGCTCTACATCACTTCCCTGACAGCCTTTATATAAAACTCTATCACCTAGATTCACTACTGTTGATGGGGTAGTCTTTTCATAATTCGTATCATATAATGAATTTACTTCATTCGTAGTTGTGGTTGTTTTTTTTGTCGATGTTGATGCGGAAGAATTTGAAACTCTTGAGGTATTATTTTCACTACTTGATGGGGTATTGGGAGTGTATGATGGAGTAGGTGTTGTTGGGGTAGAATAACCTGAGCTGTAGGAAGAAGAGTAATGCGAAGAGTGGCTTCTGTGGGAACTGTGACTTCTGTGTGAACTGTGGCTTCTGTGAAGTAAAAGCATATGTCCAGCTGCTGGATTTGACATGTTTAATTTCAAAACTAATTTTGGTTTTAACTTATTTGCTGTTGAAGAATCATTATAGCCATTATCAATCGTTTCAGGAAGTAATATATTATTTGCTTGTATAGATTGTATTGAAGATAATGCAGCAACTGCAATTGACAATGATTTGTTCATTAAGTTTTTTAAACCTTTGAAATTACTCATTTTGTTTTTATTTAGTTATTAATAATCTACTAAGTTCGAATTTTCAGTATTAGCAAATATTAGAATTTATTTTATTAATGTTTTACGGAAAACCGTAATGGGTAAATTTATCTAATGGGCTCAAAAATATTAATTAAGAATTATAAAAGAATAAGTAGAAACACCTGATTATATGTCTAATTGGTTTGTAATTAATTTATGTAATAATTTTAATTTATATTTAATGAATCCCAACCGTGTTTGTGTAGATTTCGATTTTATTAGATCTGGTTTTTGTTACTATATTTATTATCAAAAATTTACGATAAACCAAGAGAGAAAATTATATCCTTAACTGGACTTCGAACTACCATTCAGCCTGATTAGATGTTTACGAGAGCTACTTTTAGTCTGTTTACTTCAAAGCGACTAAGAATTCCTAGTAGGAAAATCGAACCATATAACATTAGGTTTTAAGGTGCTAAGTTTATGTGTTTATAGATAAAAAAAGGAGACAACTATTAAATAGTTGTCTCCTTAAGTGGAGTCGCCGGGAATCGAACCCGGGTCCAAACGAGCAACTAAAGAGCTTTCTACACGTTTATTTCCTGATTGAATTTTCGATGTTGAGCTAGGCCAGAAACAACCACCCAACACTTATCTTCTTAATTTTCGAAATCCACCCGAAGCTCATGGAAATCTAGGTTTATTTTTACGGTTCCCCTGAACGGAACGCCACAAACCAAGGCTTTCCAGGAGAATCCAGCTTCTCTACCTTGTAGAGACGTGGCGCAATCTTACTATGATTCGGATTATGCAGCTAAAGCGTAATTATTTTCGCCGTGTAAAAGTTCGAGATCTTATATTTACGAGCAAGGTCTCAATGCTCGACGTGCTTACTGTTCAATTCGACTCGCTGTCAAAACCAGTCGACCCCAAAAATGAGTCTGCAAATTTAGAGTATTTGAAATTACTTTCTGCTAAAAAATTCAGAAAAATTTTGTTATTCTTCGTCTTTAAAATTAAAAGGGTAATCTCCAAAGACAGGAGCTAGTTTACGAACTGCATAAGTGTTTCTAGTCATCTTATTTGATAACGCAATAATCGTTACGCCTTCGTTCATCAAAGTAATGTAAGATGAGGTGTTTCCGTGCCACCATCCGTTATGGAAATAGAAATTCTGACCTGTTTCCCAGTTAATCATTCTAATTCCAAGACCATAATTTTTAGTTCCTTTACGTTCGTTGCTGTAACCTGTGTATACTTGTTTCAATAACTCAGGTTTTAAGAAATCTGGTGATTGTCTTGCTCTATCAAACTTTAAAAGATCTCTAGCAGTAGAGAAAATGTTTTTGTCGCCGTAAACATTGTCTAGATAATCAAAACCAATTTCTACGCCGTTACCTTTATACGAAGGAACAATTTTTTTTCTGTCTTTATCATCGTCAAAAACGTAGGTGTTTTTCATTCCTAGTGGCTTAAAAATCATTTCAGACATTGCTTCTTTATAGCTTAAACCAGTAATTTTTTCGATAATAAGCGCCAACATTGCATAATTAGTATTACAGTAGCTAAAACGAGTTCCTGTTCTAGATTCTAAACCAATATCTTTTGTTGCTAAAATATCAAGAATATCTTTATTGGTTAATTGATTATGTCGGTCCCAAATCGATTTATCACGATCTGTGAAATAAGCATAGTTGCGCATTCCGGTACGGTGATCCAGTAACATTCTTATGGTACATTCTTCGTATGGAAAAGTTTTTAAGATCGTATTTACCTTTTGATCCAATTCAATTTTACCAGCATTTACCAATTTTAAAACTGCTGTAGCCGTCAAAACTTTACTTACCGAAGCAATTTGTACAGGTGTTTCAGACGTTATTTTGGTTCCTTCATTTTTATTGGCAAAACCATTATATCTTTCAAATAAAATCTGTCCGTTTTTGGCAACCAAGAAGCTCCCGTTCATGTTATTATTGGGCCAATTTTTATTGTAAAAGTGATTTATTCTGCCTACAACCGAATTTTTATATGCTTGAGAAACTTTCGGTTCTGGACCTAACGGTTTCATTTTAGGTAAAGTATCTTCGACTGTTTGAGTAGTATCTGTTGTTGTTTTTTTGTTTTGACCACAAGAACTTAAAACAAGTATGGAAAAAAGTAATTGTGGTATCTTTGTCTTTTTAAGGAAAATCATTTGCATCGTTCTTTAAAAACAAATATATCGAATTCAATTTTGTTGTATTCTTAGTTCTGAGGCTTTAATTTGTGTTTTTTAACATAATTTTAAGAAAAGTAAATTTTAGTCGATTGTTTTTCAGCTTTTAACGGTTTTGAAACATTTTAAATTGAATTTTAGAAACAAAATTTTAACTAAATTTGTTATATTTGAAACAAATATATTGTAAAAAGTTATATTATTTAATATTAAAAAATCAGTTTAAATGAAATTTGGAATCATAAAAGAGAGAAAAAATCCGCCAGATAGAAGAGTCGTTTTTTCTCCAAATGAATTGACAAGGTTAAAACAGCTTTATCACGATGCTTCTGTAAAAGTGGAGAGTTCTGATATAAGAATATTTTCTGATGATGATTATAAAAATATGGGAATTACAGTTGCCGATGATGTATCTGACTGCGATGTATTATTTGGAGTAAAAGAAGTTCCCGTAGCCGATTTGATTCCTAATAAAGCCTATTTCTTTTTTTCTCATACAATTAAAAAACAGCCTCATAACAGAAAATTGCTTCAGGCAATTTTAGAAAAGAATATTGATCTATACGATCACGAAACAATTGTAGACGAACATGATCGCCGTTTAATTGGTTTTGGAAGATACGCAGGAATGGTTGGTGTATATAACGGAATTAGAGCTTTCGGAATTAAATTCGAATTGTTCAAACTTCCTAAAGCCGAAACACTTTCAGGAAAAGAAGATTTGATCAAGCATTTAAAACGCATCACAATGCCAGCTCTTAAATTTGTAGTTACCGGAACAGGAAAGGTGGGGAGCGGAGCAAAAGAAATTTTGGATGCGATAAAAGTGAAAGAAATTACGATTGATAATTATTTGACTAAAAAATACGCTCAAGCGGTTTATGTGCAGTTGGATGTTTTGGAATATAACAAAAGAAAAGACGGTCAGGTTTTAGATTTTACAGATTTTGTGAATCATCCAGAGGAATACGAATCTGATTTTGAAAGATTTACGAAGGTTTCTGATATTTATTTTGCCGGACATTTTTATGCAAGTAATGCGCCAATGATTTTAACAAAAGAAATGCTGAATGCAAGCGACTGCAAATTGAAAGTTGTAGCTGATATTTCTTGTGATGTTAATGGACCAATTGCTTGTACAATTCGCTCTTCGACAATTGAAGAACCCTTGTACGGATATTTTCCGTTGGAAGATAGAGAAGTAGATTTTTTTCATCCAGCAGCTGTTGCGGTAATGGCGGTAGATAATTTGCCATGCGAAATTCCGAAAGATGCGAGCGAAGGTTTTGGAGAACAATTTATGGAACATGTAATTCCAGCTTTCTTCAACGGAGATAAAGACGGAATCTTAAAACGCGCCAAAATAACAGAAAACGGAAAATTGACGGAGAGATTTAGTTATTTACAGGATTATGTAGACGGGAAATAAGTTTTTTTTGTTTCAAGTTTCAGGTTTCACGTTATTAAAAAAGGGAGAAAATTTAAAATTTTCTCCCTTTTTTAATTAAGTTAGGTTTTATTCGTCAAGTATTTCAAAACATGAAACATGAAACAAAAAAACTAAACCATCTCTTCAGGTTTCACCCAAGCATCAAAATCTTCTGGAGTTACATAACCTAAACGAACAGCTTCTTCTTTAAGTGTAGTTCCGTTTTTGTGTGCGGTTTGGGCTATTTCAGCGGCTTTGTAATATCCGATTTTAGTATTTAATGCGGTAACGAGCATTAATGAATTATCTACCAATTCTTTTATTCTCTTATGATTAGGTTCGATTCCTTGTGCGCAATGTTCATCAAAAGAAACACAAGCATCTCCTAATAATTGTGCCGATTGTAAAAAGTTGGCTGCCATTACAGGTTTGAAAACATTCAATTCATAATGACCTTGCATGCCTCCAACGGCAATTGCCATATCGTTTCCAATAACTTGAGCGCAAACCATTGTTAAAGCTTCGCATTGTGTTGGGTTTACTTTTCCTGGCATGATAGAAGAGCCTGGCTCATTTTCAGGAATATGAATTTCACCAATTCCAGAACGCGGACCAGAAACGAGCATTCTAACATCGTTAGCAATTTTATTTAAAGAGACGGCTAGTTGTTTTAAAGCTCCGTGTGTTTCTACAATAGCATCGTGTGCAGCAAGTGCTTCAAACTTGTTTTCAGCCGTTATAAAAGGATGATTAGTAAATTGGGCAATATACTCGGCTACTTTTACATCATAGCCTTTTGGTGTGTTTAATCCAGTTCCAACAGCTGTTCCTCCAAGCGCTATTTCAGATAAATGTGCTAAAGTGTTTTTTAATGCTTTTAATCCGAATGCTAATTGAGCGGCATAACCAGAAATTTCTTGACCTAAAGTTAATGGCGTTGCATCCATTAAGTGTGTACGCCCGATTTTCACTACGTCTTTGTATTCAGCTGCTTTTTTGGCTAATGTAGCGTGAAGTTTTTCTACACCAGGAATGGTAGTTTCGACCACCATTTTATAAGCCGCAATGTGCATTCCAGTTGGGAAAGTATCGTTTGACGATTGTGATTTGTTCACGTCGTCATTGGCTTTAATAAATTGTTCGCCTTCGCCAATTTCAAAACCTTTAAGAACTTGAGCGCGGTTGGCAATTACTTCATTCACATTCATGTTGCTTTGCGTTCCAGAACCCGTTTGCCAAATTACTAATGGAAACTGATCATCTAGTTTGCCTTCCAGAATTTCGTCGCAAACAGCAGCGATTGCATCTCTTTTTTCGATTGGTAAAACGCCTAAATCGTAATTGGCATAAGCTGCTGCTTTTTTTAAGTAAGCAAAACCTTCAATGATTTCTTTTGGCATAGATGCCGTAGGTCCGATTTTGAAATTATTTCTTGAACGTTCTGTTTGTGCACCCCAATATTTATCGGCTGGGACTTGAACTTCGCCCATGGTGTCTTTTTCTATTCTGTATTTCATTATGTTGTTTGTAAAAATGTTATTTGTAAAAATGTTATTTGTAAAATGTGAAATGTCTAAATTTGAAATGAAAAGTTTCTTTTGAAAATGAGTCTTTTAGCCCTGATGGGAGCGGCATCCTTTTGTGGCGGGGTTCGCCACAAAAGATATAGCGGACAGCAGGAATGGGCTCCTGAAAATTATTATAATTGTCTGAGCTCTTTGTTTAAAAGGATTTCAAGTTCAAAAAAAGCTTATTTAAAATGAGTATAAATATACGTATAAATGTTATTTAACGAAAATTGATTTAGATTTTATTGCTGAGAAAAAATATATACCCTACATTTGTCGTAACATTCAAAAATTCCGGAAAACATGTTTGAATTTTCACAGTACTTAGGCTTTTTACTTTTCTTAACCATACTAACTATAGGGTTTTGGTTAATGTTTTTCTTAGTTGGTTTCGTATCTTATTGGGTTACGGGAGCAAGCTGGGAAATGATTAAAGAAAAAAGAGCCAGAAAAAGACAAGAAGAACAATCTATTAAATATTAGATTGATGTCATAAGAAAAGAACCCACTAGGGTTCTTTTTTTTGTGCAAAAAAAAAGGAAATTCCAATCCCGAAGCCTTGGGAGAAATTCCAAATTCCAATACTTTGCGATTAGATTTTAGTCAAAGTTTTAAACTAAAGTTATTCTGCCCATTTTTGTCATTTCGACCGAAGGGAGAAATCTTCGCAAGTAGCTCGACAAAGATTGGACTTTCGTTGAGGAGTTTCTTATGGAGATTTATTTCTCTTTTACGCTATCTATTTGACTAAATTCCAAATTTCTATACTTTGCGTTTAGAACTTTGTCAAAGTTTTAAACTTTGACAAAGTTAGACAGCTAAGAAGTAGGCTTAAAATAAAAAATTCCAAATCCCAATTATAATTGGAATTTGGAATTTTTTGTATTGTTATTTTTTATCCAATTTGGAATTTAACAGATGTTAGCCCGGAAACTCTCCACCGCCTTCTCCGCCACCATCGTTTCTTGGCTGTGCGTTTTTATCTCTTTCACTTTTTGGTTTGTTAAAACGGTAAGTGAATGATAAATTAAACTGACGTTTACGGAATTGGAATTCGCTATATGAATTTACATTGTCTAAGTAGGTGTAAGATCTCATTTTTCTTGAATTGAAAACATCGCTAATATTGAATGCAATAGTTCCTTTGTCTTTCATGACATCTTTACTGAAAGCTGTATTCATTCCGAATTGGCCTAAGTTTTTACCTTGAGCTGTTTTTTGCTCTCCGTTGTACATTGCTGTTAACTGCCAGTCAATTTTGTATGGTAACGTTACTTTAGAGTTTACTCTTGCAAACCAAGAATTAGCCTGATTGTCTAAGTTTTGAACAATCTCGTTTCCTTGTGTGTCTGTATAACTGTGTTCTCCAGTTGTTTTTACATTAAAAAAGTTGAAGTTACTGTTTAATTTCCACCATTTGTATGGAGTGTAATTGAATGTAAATTCGAAACCAAATTTCTGTTCTTTTCCTAAGTTAATAGGTTGGCTTTTGATAACTGGAATTCCATTAACTTCATCACCTGTAGGAGATCGTACAAAGCTGAAAACGTCTTTCGTGTCTTCAAAATAAGCAGATGTGTTAAAAGTTACTTTACTCCATTTTTTAATATAGCCTATGTCATATTTATCAGTTAAAGAAGGATCTAAGTCTGGATTTCCTTGAAAGATATTAATGTTACTTGCATAGTTTACAGCAGGATTCATGAAACGACCTCTAGGTCTAGTTAAACGTTTACTGTAGCTAGCTGAGAAATTGCTCTGATCTGAGATTTCGTAACTAACAAAAGCACTTGGAAATAAGTTGTTGTATTTTTTAGTATTGAAATCGCTGTTGTCTAATAAGTTAACTTGGATATTCGTGTCTTCCCATCTTAAACCAAATAAATAAGAAAACTTATTTGCTTTGAAACCATATTGCGTATAAAGTGCATTGATGTTTTCTTTATACTCTAATGTATTTGATAAATTAGGATTTACTGCACCAGTATCGTCTTTTACATAGTACACGTTATTTAGATCTCCAAAACTTCCTTTATATCCCGCTTCAAATTGACCGCCTTTTCCTAAAGGCAATACATAGTCTGTTTGAAAAAGAACTTGTTTCTGGATTTGATCATTTAAAGTAGTGTCAAATCTAGGAGAATCTTCAATAGTACTTTGGCTATCATCTGTATTTCTAGAAATAGAAAGATCTGCTGTAAGTTTATGTCCTTTATCGTTGAAATTTTTAATTAAGTTTGAAGTATACTCAAAGTTTTCACTTCCAGTATCGGCATTATTTAAACGATAGGTTGTTCCTGTAAAATTATGAGCAGCATCATAGTTGTAATAGTTGATCAAATCTCTATCGTCACCAGAATTTTTTTGGTAATTGATAGCATTGGTCCAAAATGTTGATGGAGTAATGGTCCATTCTACACCAGCTCTTCCGTTAAAACCTTTTCTAATACGTTGTGTATCGCGGTCTTCGTCTAAGAAACTTTTTGTTGTGCCATCTGGATTTAAATATTCAGAATTTGTTTGTCCAGCACCTTCTGTAGTTCTGTAATTGTAACCAGCAGTGGTGAAATAGTTTAACTTTTCTGTTTTATAGTTCAAATTAGCACTTAAACCGTAAGTTTCTGGTAAACCTGTTGAAGCAATAAAAGTTCCGTTGAAGCCTTGATTTTTACCTTTTTTAAGAATAATGTTGATAATTCCAGAACCACCTTCTGCATCATAACGTGCCGATGGATTGGTAATAACTTCTACTTTATCAATTGCATCTGCAGGCAGTTGTCTTAAAGCTTCTGCCATGTTTATAGCCTGCGAAGGTCTTCCGTCAATTAAAATGCGAATATTGTCACTTCCTCTTAAACTTACATTTCCTTCTGTATCAACAGAAACAGATGGAACGTTGTCTAATACATCGCTCACGCTTCCGCCTTTTACAATCATATCTTGACCAACATTGTAAACTTTTTTGTCTAGTTTAATCTCAACTGTCGATTTTTCAGCACGCACAACAACCTCATTTAACTGCGCCGCATCTTCTGATAGGTTTACTACGCCTAAATTGGTGTCATCCTGAATACTTTTTCCCTTAATTTCAGTTGATTTAAACGAAATAAATTCAACCTTAATATCGTAAGTTCCAGGTGCAACAGCAACCTCAAACTCTCCTTTTGGATTTGTGATACCTCCTGCGACAACTTTTGTATCGTTTGGAGCAGTAATTGAAATAGTAGCGTATTCTAAGGGCTGTTTGCTTACTTTCTCGAAAACTTTCCCAGTGACTTTTACTTTATTCTTAGCGCCTGGGCCTCCTTGTTGAGAGTAATTGTAAAAACTTGTAAACAAGAATACAAGTAATACTGCAAATTTGATTTTTTTCATTTTCTGGTTTTCTTTATTCCTTTAGACGGCAAATGTAGTTTTTGGTTTAAAGAGAGAAATCACAAAAAAATGTTAATAGGATATTTTAGAATCAATCTAAAAAAGAAGCGACCAATTCTGGGTCACGGCCAATTATAGCTTTTCCGTCTTTTACAACAATCGGACGCTCGATTAAAATAGGATTTTCTACCATCGCATTAATGATCTCATCATTGTTCAAGGTCTTGCTTTTAAAATTTTCAATCCATATTTTTTCTTTGGTTCTAATAAGCTGAATTGGTTCAAGATTTAACTGTACTAATAGTGTTTTTAGCTGTTCGAAAGTGGGAGTTTCTATTAGATAAGGAATGATTTCAAAATCTTGGTTCGATTTTTCGATAAAAGCTAGGCAGTTTCTTGATTTTCCGCATCTCGGATTATGGTAAATTTGTATCATTTTGTTATATTTAAACGTTTCAAATATTCTTACAATAAAAAAGGGGTATTTTAGCAATATCAAAAGTAAGATTAACTTATCGAATTTGAATTCTCATTTTTTAAAATTTTAAATGTATGTTTTTAGAGCAAGGGATTAAACCTGAAAATAAATTTTGGAAATATCTTTTAGGATCTGTTTTTATTATTTCAGCGTCTTTTGTTGGTCAACTTCCAATTACAGCGGCTGTATTTTATAAAACATTTACCGAACACATCGCTTTTCCAACTACTAACGAGGGTGTTATGAACATGTTCGAATCAAATACGACACTTTTTCTGGTCATGATTTCGTTTGTTTTTGCGTTTGCAGGAATTTATTTTGTTGTAAGATTTATTCATCATCAAACCTTATTATCAGTTACCACTTCTAGATCTAAAGTAGATTGGAAACGAATTTGGTTTTCTTTTTTTGTGTGGACATTTTTTTCACTGCTTAGTTTTTTGTTTGTCTATTTAAGAGCGCCAGAACAATTTGTATTGCAATTTAAATTGGTTCCTTTTTTGGTATTGGTAATCTTAGGTTGCATTTTAATTCCGATTCAAACCACTACAGAAGAATATGTTTTTAGAGGATATTTAATGCAAGGATTTGCCAATTTAGCGCAGAACAGATGGTTTCCGCTTCTGATGACTTCTGTTATATTCGGTTCAATGCACTGGACTAATCCTGAAGTTGGGAAAATGGGAAATATTATAATGATTTACTACATAGGAACTGGATTGTTTTTAGGAGTGATAACTTTAATGGATGAAGGAATGGAGCTTGCACTGGGATTCCATGCTGCAAACAATCTTGTGGGAGCTTTATTAGTGACATCAGATTGGACTGTTTTTCAAACGAATTCTATATTTAAAGATCTTTCAGAACCGTCGGCGGGAATCGATGTTATTCTGCCAGTTGTAGTTATTTATCCTCTTCTACTTTTTATTTTTAGTAAAAAATACGGTTGGACAAATTGGAAAGAAAAGCTAACGGGAAATATTAATCATGTTGAATTAAAAGCTTAAGAATATGCAAAACTTAACTCACAATAAAGTTCACAATTATTTTAGATTAAATGGATATCATTTAAATGCAAAAGATCTGTGCCAAGTCGCTTATAGTTTTATCAAAGAAGGAGATGCTTACGAACAATCAATAGGGGAGTTCTTTTTGGATTGGTTTGATAAAAAAGATTATATCGAAATGACTACTTCTGGTACAACAGGCCTGCCAAAACTAGTTAGGCTGAAAAAACAAGCCATGATACAGTCAGCGCTTGCAACGGGAGATTTCTTCGATTTGAAACCAGGGGATAAAGCGTTGTTGTGTCTTCCGACGCAGTTTGTTGCGGGAAAGATGATGCTGGTAAGAAGTTTAATTTTAGGTTTAGAATTAGATGTTGTTTCTCCAAGTCTTCATCCGCTGGAATTAAATACAACAACTTATGATTTTGTAGCAATGGTACCGCTTCAAGTTCAAAACTCTATTGCTGGACTATCTAAAGTGCGTAAGTTGATTATTGGAGGCGCTAAATTAGATTCGGCTTTAGAAGAAAAATTGTTGCCACTTAAAACAGAAATCTATGAAACATACGGAATGACTGAAACCATTACGCATATTGCCGCGAAACGTCTGGGCGATTCTGTTTTTTCTATTCTTCCAAATGTGAAAATATCACAAGACGATCGCCAATGTTTGGTAATTAATGTTGCGACGATTTCTGATGAACCAATTGTGACTAATGATTTGGTTGAATTGTTGAATGAACAGCAGTTTAAATTTTTAGGCAGAATTGACAACGTAATCAATAGTGGAGGAGTGAAGCTGATTCCAGAACAAATTGAAGCCAAATTGATCGGAAAAATAAACAGCAGGTTTTTTGTGACTGGACTTCCGGACACCAATTTAGGAGAAAAACTAGTTTTGGTTATCGAAGGAGAAAAACAAGAGTTTGAACCTGAATTTTTTGATGTTTTAGGGAAATATGAAAAACCAAAAGAAATAGTTTTCGTTTCAAAATTCAAAGAAAACGAAAATGGTAAGTTGTTGCGAAAACCTACTTTACAAGATTAAATACTAATCTTTTAAATTCCAAGTTTTCGCAATATTGTCATTTCGACCGAAGGGAGAAATCTTCGCTAGAAACTCCATAAAGATTTGCCTATTGGAGTGGTGCTACTTGCGGAGATTTCTACCTTCGGTCGAAATGATAAAACTATACGGAATTGGGAAAAAAATAAAAAATTCCAAATTCCAAGTTGTAAGATTGGAATTTGGAATTTTTAATATTGAGTATTCCCTTAAGTAGTTGGAATTTGGAATTTAAAAAATTGGAATTTATTTTTTACGTTCAAGTAAAGCCATATAAAATCCGTCAAAACCAGATTCTGAGGCTAACATTTTACGATCTTCAATGAAGGTAAACTGTTGTCCGATTTCTGTTTTTAAGAACTTCTCTACTTGCTCTTGATTTTCTGATGGAAGAACAGAACAAGTTGCGTAAACTAATTTTCCGCCTGGTTTTACAATTTTAGAATAGCCTTCTAAAACTTCGCTCTGAACTTTACGGATATTATCAATAAACTCTGGCTGTAATTTCCATTTTGAATCTGGGTTTCTTTTCAAAACTCCTAATCCGCTACAAGGAGCGTCAATTAAAACACGATCTGCTTTTTCGTGTAATTTTTTGATCACTTTTGTGCTGTCAATAATGCGGTATTCGATATTAAAAGCGCCATTTCTTTTTGCTCTTAATTTTAATTGTTTCAATTTACTTTCGTACAAGTCCATTGCAATCAATTGCCCTTTATTTTCCATTAAAGAAGCCATGTGCAATGTTTTTCCTCCAGCCCCAGCGCAAGTATCAACTACACGCATTCCTGGTTTTACATCCAAAAATCCTGCAACTAATTGAGAGTTGGCATCCTGAACTTCAAAAAGACCTTGTTTAAAAGCGTCTGTTAAAAATACATTGGCTCTTTCTTTTAAAACAAGAGCTTCTGGCTGGTCTTTTAAATATTCTGTTTCAATATTTAAATCCATTAAAGTATTTCTAAGGTTTTCTTTAGTGCCTTTTAAAGTATTGGTTCTAAGAATGACTTTTGCAGGCTGATTTTGCGCTGCAATTTCTTTTGCCCAAGCTTTTTCTCCAAGTTCTTTCACGCCCAATTCATCCATCCAATCCGGAATAGATTCTTTGATAGCTCTAGTTTTAGATAATTCGTCAAAACGACCTTTTATTTTTCTTTCAGGAGTTCCTTCTAATTGTCTCCAATCTGGAATTGGATAGCCGCGTAAAACAGCCCAAACCGCAAACATTCTCCATAGATTGTCTCTGTCGTAAGGTTCTTTTACTTCGGCAATTTCAGCGTATAATCGTTTCCAGCGAACAATTTCGTATATGGTTTCAGCAACAAATTTCCTGTCAGAACTTCCCCAACGTTTGTCTTTTTTTAATGCTCTTGCTACCACTTTGTCAGCATATTCTCCTTCGTTGAAAATTGCATTTAAAGAGTCAATGGTAGTATAAACTAAATTTCTGTGTAATCTCATTTCTATAATTTGAGTTGCAAAGGTACTATTAATTGATTGAAAGTTAAATTTTTAATACTGAATCTTCCTTTAGACTTTCACTAAATGAAAAAACACTCTAGTTTAGAGTGTTTTTTGAAATTATTGTTAAGCTTTTTATTCTTTTGAAATAATACGCGTTAATCCAATATTTTCTGGAGCATGAAGCACCATTGGGAATTTCTCTATCTTAACAGAGCTGCTGTCCAAGCCGAAAGCTCTTTCTTCAGACAAACTCAGTTTTTTAATGAAGAAATAAGAATTCATGATAATGTTTTCATGCCATCTTAAATCGTTATCATTGGATAAGAATTTCTCAGACAATACAAATTTAAAGTCCCCAATAATATTGTTTTTGTTCAAAGATTCATAACGGCTCGTAATATCTACTTCACCACGTTTTACCATATCTTTGATAACTTCTCTGAACATTAAATTGATCTTAGTAGGTTCTCTAAAACCTAAGTTGAAATCAATTCTGTAAATATCGTCTTTAGCAATTTCGGTTACTTTATATTGTGTTTTATACGGTTCAGTCAAAATGTTTACGTGAACAAACCAATAAATATCGGCTCTTTTTGGTCGTTTTTGAAGAATAGAATAGATGATTTTTTCCTCCAATTCGTCAACACGATTGGCATTGGTCATGTAAACCAAATGCGTAGCATATTTCGGAATAGATAAATCTTGGCTTAACTCTACCAAAACTTGTTTGTAATCGTCAACCTTAACGACTTTTGTATAGTTTTTGTTAATTTTCTTAGCCAAATACCAGATTGTCATTACAGAAATCAGCATACTGGCAATAATTAAGGTTACATAACCACCTTCTGCAAATTTGGTAATATTAGCGAAAAGGAAACTAAACTCAATCAATAAGTAAATAGTAATCAACGGTACCATGAAGTACAGTTTTACACGTTTCATGATTAAGTAATAGTTTAAGAGAATCGTTGTCATGATCATACACAAAATAATCGCAAGACCATAGGCGTGTTCCATGTTTCCTGATTTCTCGAAATGTAAAACGATTCCAACACAGCCAAAAAACAATAACCAGTTAATTGACGGAATATATAATTGTCCTTTTACCTCTGTAGGATATTTGATTTTTACTTTTGGCCAGAAGTTCAGACGCATTGCTTCATTAATCAAAGTAAACGAGCCAGAGATAAGTGCCTGAGATGCAATTACAGCCGCAAGAGTTGCAACTACAATTCCAAATGGTAAAAACCAATGTGGCATAATTAAGTAAAACGGATTTCCATTTTCACCTCCTAATTGCTGTAATGTGCTTCCTTCATGGTGAATTAAATAAGCTGCTTGACCGAAATAGTTTAGAACTAAAGTCGTTTTTACAAACATCCAGCTAATTCTGATGTTTTTTCTTCCGCAGTGTCCCATGTCAGAATACAAAGCTTCAGCTCCGGTTGTACATAAGAATACGAAACCAAGAACGAAGAAACCATCAGGGTGTATCGATAATAAATGATAAGCGTAATATGGATTGATAGCTTTTATTACTTCTGGATAATTTGCTACTTGAATAGCTCCTAAGGTTCCTAACATAGCAAACCAGATTAACATCATTGGGGCAAAGAATTTACCGACCAATTTAGTTCCGAACTGCTGAATGGTGAATAAAACGAATAAAATTGTAATTACGATATACACAATGGTTTGTGTTTCCATCGTCGGGTAGAAAGCTCTAATTCCTTCTACAGCAGAAGAAATCGAAATAGGCGGAGTTATAATTCCATCAGCGAGCAGGGCGCTACCTCCAATAATGGCGGGTACTATGAGCCACTGAATTTTTGTTTTTTTGACTAATGCGTATAGGGCAAAAATTCCTCCTTCACCGTGGTTGTCTGCACTTAAAGTAATAAGTACATATTTAATTGTAGTTTGTAATGTTAAGGTCCAGAATACACAAGAGATGCCTCCTAGAACAATATCAGCATTTATCGTGTGATCGCCTAATATAGCCTTCATTACATACAATGGAGAGGTTCCGATATCTCCATAAATAATCCCTAAAGTAATTAATAAACCCCCAATAGACAACTTACTATGTAAGTTTTTATGCGATGCGCTCATGTTAATTTTATAAAAAGACGGTTGCAAATTTACTGTTTTAAAACAAATTAGAGGCATTTAAAATTAAAAAGATAAAAAAAAGCACAATCGTAAAATTGTGCTTCTGTTTTTGAATATTATTTATTTGGAAAATTAACCTCGTCTTCCGTTCCCTCTAGAATTTGAGCCACTTTCTCTTTGGCTTTGTCCGCCTCTAGATTCTTGGCTTACTCTAGAAGATTCTTGACTCATTCTTGGAGATTCAGAACGTTGGCTTTGCTGTGGTCTAGCAGAATAATCTCTATTTGAACTGCTAGATTGACTCTCTGAGTAACTTCTTGAACTTCTTTCAGCTCTTGGAGCAGATTCTTCACGGCTTGAGCTACCTCTTGATGCGCTAGAAGAATTGTTGCCGCCGTAATCTACTCTCTGAGTATTTTGTGCTCTCGGACTGCTTTCAGCTCTTGGAGTATTATTCGTACTATTAGAATAATCACGAGTTGGGCTTCTTTGAGTATTTACATTTTCAGTGCTTCTGCCTGTAGAATTGTAGCCTCTGTTACTGTTTCCACTGCCATTACCATAACCGTTATTGCTTCTATCTACAGAAGGTCTATTTGTAGTATTTCTGTTATCAGCATATGTTCTGCTAGAAACGCCATTGTTTGATGTTGATCTGCCACTGTAATTTCTGTTTGAATTGTACGTATTCCTGTTAGTTTCTCTGCTTACCACACGTCTTTGATCTAATTCGTATCGGTTTGTTGTGTTCGCATGTCTTTCGGCAAAACTGTAATTCGGGCGCATTCTTTCGTAACCATAAGTACGTCTTGTTTCATAAATAGCAGGAGCTCGGTAGCTTCTTCTCACATTTACATAATTGTATGTATTATGTACATTGATGCATACATTTACGTTGTTTCTGTATCTGTAAACAGGATAAGGTGTCCATGCAGTATAATACGTTGGATAATAACCCCAGTACCAAGTTGAATAATAAGGTCTGTAATTTGTTACCCAAAACGATGTGTAAATAACAGGAACCACACTATAAACGGGCTCATAAATATAATTTGCTCCGTATAAATAAGTGTTTCCTACAATCTGAACACTTACTTTGTTGTAATTGTCTCTCTCCACATCGATAGTTGCAATGTCTTGATAAACATCACGATCTAAAACGGCTTGGATAATAACAACGTGTGTTCTGTTTTCGACACTCTCAATAACGCGAAGATAATCTACTTCGTTATCGCCATTAAGGTCTAAGTTTGATATTTGATATTTAGGATCATTTAAACGTCTTTCAAAATCTTGAAGGTTAGCTGATTCTCCAAACATCGAAGCAACAGCTCTTAAATCTAAGTTATCGCTTATATCTGAGTTTTTTGCATAAACAGTAGTCTGGCCTTGTACAGCACAAGAACTAAAAACTAAGGCTGATATCGCTATTAAAAGTAAATTCGCTTTCATGGCTAATTTGTATTAAATTATTTGTGATAGGTGATATCCAATTACTGTGCCATAAAATAAATCTACTTTTTTTTAGGCGTATTGTATTGATAATTAGTTAATTGTTTTATCTCGGTAGATTCTTAACAATTGAATAAATATTTATAAAATCATATATCAACGGAACTACCTCCTTTGTTCTTTCAATAGGATCTTTTTTATAATAATTTCTTTCTCTGTTTATATCTTTGTCTATATATATTTCTCTGCTTCTTTCAATATTATAAGTACTTGCATTTGCATTTGATCGGTAATTATAAACAGAGGTATTTAAAGGTCTGTTTCTGTTTTTTAATATAACATTAATAGAAGCAACATCTTCATATATATTTGGACTTATTTCAGATTGAATTTTTATTATTTTAATGTTGTTTACGATTTTGTCTGAAACTTTTAAATAATCTACTCTTCCATCATTGTTTAAATCAAGATTTGAAATTTTTTGATCCGTATAGTTTATTTTTTTTTCAAAATCTAAAATATCTCTTGATCTTTCAAATAGTAATCCTACAGCATTTAAATCTAGGTTTTCTTGTACATAAGAATTATTAGGATATACATTAACTCTTTGTGCATAAGTGGAGTAGCTTATTAAAAATAAAAAAGCAATTGATAAAGGTAGATTTTTCATGTTTAGATATGTTTTAATTAATACTGAAAGTGGTAATTACGGGTTAGTTTATGGCTTCTTAATCGTTTTTATTGATTCTACAATTTTTGTTAATTCTTCTAAGTTTGTTTTGTCTTCTGTTGTTATTCCAATATGAAGTACAGTTTTTTCATTTGCATAAGAAATCAAAGCTTCTTTTAGCATTGATTGATCGTCTTCATATAAATACCATTCTATTTCTT
This sequence comes from Flavobacterium chungangensis, assembly GCF_042654045.1. Classification (NCBI taxonomy): domain Bacteria; kingdom Pseudomonadati; phylum Bacteroidota; class Flavobacteriia; order Flavobacteriales; family Flavobacteriaceae; genus Flavobacterium; species Flavobacterium chungangensis. The sequence goes on along the minus strand of NZ_JBHSFY010000004.1, from coordinate 30,698 downwards.
GTTTCAAAAAAAGTCCTTTCATTGGTACTCCTGATGTTTTGTATCTTCTTGAAAAAGAGGATGGATGTGAACCAGAATAAAAGATGATTTGAGATCCTTCGGTATTATAATTTGTATATTTGTAAAGTTTTGTGACTTTAAAATCATAAGCTTTATCTGTATTAAAGCTATAATTTACAGGTAGATCAATTTTGTATTGATGGCCTAATTCTAATGAAATATTTTCAGTTCTTGGTTTTAAGTTTGTGATTCGATTTCCTTTTGATAATGTTTTGAAGACATTTTCAGTAAATTCCATGTATTTTTCCTTTTCGGAATATGCTTCAGGAGAGATATGGGCATTTATTCTAAATAACGTCCCGTCTTGTACTTTTACAATTAAACTATTAATAAGCATCCCATATTTTCCTTCGTTAGGTTTTATTGGAGTAGAAAGAATTGAGTAAATAGAATCTTTATCTGTAAGTATTTTTCTTCGATAGGATAAAATTTCTCCTTTCCCTTTTGAGACTTCTTCAAAAAGAGCATCATCTCCAATTTTGAAAAGTTCCTGCGCAAAAAATACAACCCTCTTTTCTTTATTATCATAAATAATTCGAGTCTCTTCATTTGGATTTTTTGGGGCAGCGATTATACTCTCGCTTCTTGCTTCTTCTATCGCTTCATCTGGAAAGTTAAAGAATGCTTTACCGTTTAAAACTTGCAGTTTATTGGTCAACGGGATTTTTGTAAGGTCCTGCGCTACACAAATATTAACTGCTAATAAACAAAGTACAATTAAATTATATGTAAGTATTTTATTCGTTGTATTCAAAATTAGTTTTTTACTTGTTAAATTTATTTTGTAAGAAAACAATTACCATGCCAGAAAAGAATAGAGAATGATTTTGAAATTTTATAAATAATCGTATTTTAGCGTTAACCAAATTTTAAATTTCCTATGAAAAAACTCGCTTTATTTTGTGTTATTTTTATTTTGTTGATGTCTTTTAAGACATTTAATTATAAAACTGATATTGTTTATAATAATGGATTTACATCAATGACAATAGATACATTGTTTAAAGACAGAATTAGTATTAGAGCAATTCTTATTGATAAAAATAAAGTTTGGTATGGGGCAGATAATTCACGTTTTGGTTATTATGATTTGGATAAAAAAGAAAAATTTGAAGAACATATTTACCGTGATACACTTAAATTGGAATTCAGAAGTATTGCACAAACTTCAAAAGATATTTTTTTGTTGAGCGTGGCAAATCCGGCACTTCTTTATTCAGTTTCAAAAAAGGACCGAAAAGTTAAATTGGTTTATAAAGAAATTAATCCGAAAGTTTTTTACGACAGTATGCAGTTTTGGAACGATAAGGAAGGAATTGCAATTGGTGATCCAACAGAGGATACTTTTTCTATTATAGTTACTCGAGATGGCGGAGAAACTTGGACAAAACTACTGTCTGATATATTGCCAACAAATAGCACTGGAGAAGCAGCTTTTGCAGCCAGTAATACCAATATTGTTATCAAAGGAAATGATACATGGTTAGTTTCAGGTGGAAAAAAGGCACGTGTTTTTTATTCTCCAGATAAAGCGAAAACGTGGAAAGTCGTAGAAACTCCTATTGTACAAGGAAAACAAATGACAGGAATTTTTACTGCCGATTTCTACGATTCTAAACAAGGTTTTATTGCAGGAGGAGATTATGATCTTCCTAATAATAAAGCCAATAATAAGGCTTTTACAAAAGATGGGGGGAAGACTTGGCAATTAATTGGCCAGAATATGGGATTTGGTTATGCGTCTTGTATACAATATGTTCCAGGAGGCAATGGAAGAGAAATTGTTTGTGTAGGCTCAGAAGGAATTCAATATTCTCAAAATGGAGGAGAAAACTGGATGCAGCTCTCTACAGATACCAAATTTTTCACCATTCGTTTTGTGAACAGAAATACTGCAATCGCAGCAGGACATAATAAGGTAGTTCGATTGAATTTTAAATAAAAAAATAAGAACCCTAAATAATAAAGTAAGTATTATTATATAGGGTTCTTATCGCTGTTGTTTCTTTAAGTCTAGTCTTTATTGCCTTTATCTCGATATTGCTGCAATAGTTTTCGATTAAAATCGTCTTCCGATTTTTTAAGTAAAAGTATCTTCTTTGCAGGAAGTACTTTTTTTAGACTGCTCATATATTTTTCACGAAGCTGATATATTTCTTTATCAGTACTTTCGATTTGAGATAATAATGTTGCCGCTTCTTTATCTGAAAGGTTTTTAAGATTATCATCTTTTAGTTGTTTCAGATAAGTCTTCATTTTTAAATACTTTAATTCATATTGCTTATCGTCGTAAGCATTATAAATAGGCCAGAATTTTTCTGCTTCAGTCGAAGTTAGTTCCAATTCTGTTGTTAAAAATGACACTTTAAAAGCTTTAATTTTTTCTCGCTTTTCATCAATTTTTCCGCTTTGGGCAAAAATTGAAAAACTTGTCAGAAATAGCAGGAGTGGTAAAATGTTTTTTATTTTCATTGTTAAGCTAAGTTGTTGAGTTAAGTTTGATTTAATTTTGTTCTGAAATTAAGTGTTCTAAGTTCGGACTTGTAACTAAAATGTCTTCTAGTGTTTCGTCTTCTAAAGTGACATTGTTGCCTAATTTTTCTATATCACTGTCGTCTAAGGTTTGAATTAAATCGTATTGGCTGATATTGGAATGATAAGATAAATAAGTTTCTAAAGTAGCTTCGTCAAGCTCGTTTGAACTGGCTTTATAATTATTTACGATCGGTATTAATAATGCAAAACCAATTACTGCCGCGGCCGCTAGCGAAATGGTTTTGTTACGTTTGTAAAAAGGAATTACTTTAACTTCTTTTTTGTCTAATTGCTGTAAAACCTTCTCTGAAAAATTATCAAAATAATTGTCTGGGGTTTTAAAACCAGATTTTATTTTGGGTTCGTTTTCTAATTTAAATGTTTTCATGATACTTATAAGATAGTTTTTGTTACAAAAGGTTTAATTTGATGTAACATATAATTCAATTTTTTTTACTGCGTGATGATAAGAAGCTTTTAAAGCTCCAACAGATGTTCCTAAGATTTCTGCGATTTCTTCATACTTCAATTCTTCAAAATATTTCATTTTGAAAACTAATTGCTGTTTTTCTGGAAGTGTTACAATTGCTTTTTGAAGTTTGATTTGAATTTCATCTCCATCAAAATAAAGATCTGCTTTTAAATTGTCGATCGTTTTATTCTGCAGATCTTCAGATGAAATTCCGCTTAATTTTGCTTTTTGCGATAAAAAAGTCAAAGCTTCGTTGGTAGCAATGCGATAGATCCAGGAAAAAAGTTTACTTTCTCCTTTAAAGTTTTTAAGATTTTGAAAGACTTTAACAAAAGTGTTCTGTAAAACATCGTCGGCATCATCATGATTCAAAACAATGTTTCGAATATGAGAATACAAAGGTCTCTGATAATCAGACAAGAGTTTTTGAAACGCAGTATTTTGCGTTTCGGGACTTAATAATTCTTTTATAAATTCTTTCTCGTCTATCAAACTTTTTGTTTTGTAAACTTTCTTTAATAGAAGTTAGACAGAATTTAACGTAAAAGGTTTAATGTGCCTTTAAAATTTATTTAAAATTCTGAGTCTTCTTCTTGTGCAGGTGTTTGCGCTGGAGCAGGAGTTGGCGCTGTTGGCTTGCGTTTTACAGGCTCTGTACGTGGTTGTTCTGTATGTGGCTCGCTTGTAGTTTCGCTAGTGCTTTCTGGAGTATAAGTCGGCTCAGCAGTAACAGGAACTACTTTTGGTTTTATTGGCAAATAAATTTCAGTCACCAATTTTGAAGAAGCTTTTACATCCAATTTACTCAACGTTAAGATTTCAAGATGAGACCAGCTCAAATCTGGAATAATTTTTTGATTGTTAATGTAAGCCGTTGTTTTTGCAATTGCTTCGTTTCTATGAGAGTAATCTCCGTTAAGAGTTGTTTTTACAGCATCAAAACCATTTAATTTTCCTGCTAAAATATCACTTCCTGAACTAGTTGAAATTTCTTTATTAATAGGTAAGCAGATTGAAATCTTTGCCAAACCAGTTTTAGTGTCGTAGGTATGATAAATAATGAATGGTTTTCCGCTTGCTGCTAAACCATTTGTTTCACTAAATTGAATAAGTTTTGGAATTACAATTCTAGCATTTTTACTTACTTTGGCAATTTCGCTAGTAAAAGTCTGTTTTATATAAGGCGTTTCTGTTTTCTTCACCACTCCGTCTACTGTAACGGCGTAAGTTTTGGTTTCGTAATCTAAATTTTTGTCAATATTAGCCAAACTTTTTTCGTAGATAGTTCCGATAACTCTGTCTGAACCTCCATGTAATGCAGTATAAATTTTAAACAGAAAGCTCATTGTTCCTTTTCCTTTCCAGGTAACTTTTGTTTTACCGTTCAAAGTATCTTTTAAAGTCCAGTTTACATCAGCTTCAGTACCGTCAAATTGCATTTTTTGGTCAATGCTTTCGCCATCTTTTGTTTTAAGAATAATAGAATTTCCTTTTCCATCAGCACCATCCCAATAAAATGTCGCACCATTTCCGCTAGTTTTATTAGCGTATGTCATTTTTATAGAAGGATCTTCAACCGACCATGATTCAAAATCTTCGTAATTTCTAAAGTCGTTTAGGTAGTTATAAACCGTTGTACGAGGAGAATTGATGACTTTACTTCTTTCTACAGAAAAATCTCCTTTTTGAGTAGCAACAAAAACAGTAAGAGCAACAAAGCTTAAAAGTGCAAAAAGAAATAAATACTTTAGAATTTTCATGGTAGGCTGTTTGGTTTCGGTAAAGTTATAAATTTATCATGAGTCTTACTAATAACCCATAATGATTAGGTTTTATTTTATGGCAACCAGAATAATTTATCGTTTCAAAAAGATTTTAATTACGAACAAAAGTACAATGAAAAGCAGAAAGGCAAGGAGTACTTTGTAATTTCCTTTATAAAAGACTTTGTGTAATTTTAAATCTTTTCGATAAGCAAATATCATAATGATTACAAAAACGATAAAAAAACATATTCCAAATTGTATTTGACCTTGACTAAACATAGTTATAAAAATTTTTGGCAAATTTAAAGATTTGTAAACGATTTGCTGCTAAATTGCCTTTTCATTTCATTCAATAAATTTTCAGATTTATAAGAAACTGACTTAAATTAGCAAAAAAAAGAAAACGACTATATGAAAAAACAACTTGACGCCGTAACCGAATTTCACACCGCTTTTAAAATTGGCCACAGCGCAACTCCAATTGCCGATGTAGGAGCAGAGAAAAAGCTACTTCGTTATAATTTAATGAAGGAAGAAAATGAAGAGTATTACGAGGCGGTTCAAAATAATGATTTGGTTGAAATTGCAGATGCACTCGGAGATATGATGTATATTTTGTGCGGAACAATTATCGAGCACGGACTTCAAGATAAAATTGAAGCCGTTTTTGATGAAATCCAACGCAGTAATATGAGTAAATTGGGTGAAGATGGAAAACCCATTTATCGCGAAGACGGAAAAGTGATGAAAGGTCCTAATTATTTTAAACCTGATTTTTCGAAATTGTTGTAAAGAGGATTAAACGCAAAGAACGCTAAGTTTTTTTTCTGTGGTTCTGATAAGAAAGCAAAGTTCGCAAAGTTTTACGTTATTTGAGTTTAGTCTTATCTCTAAGACAAAATTTAAAAATAAAGAAAAATGAAAAACCCGATAAACTTTAATTTATCGGGTTTCTTTTTATATTGGTTTTGGGATTATTGAACCTTAACTGTCCATCCAAAAGTATCTTCAGAAAGTTTGTTTTGAAGACTTGTTAATTTTTCTTTTAAGAAAGAAGCATAAGAATTCTCGATTGGAGCCATTTCAAAATATTCATCTTTATAAGAAAATCCTTTGATAACGCTAATAACTGCAGCAGTTCCTGCTCCGAAGATTTCTTTCAAAGATCCGTTTTTAGCCGCTTCAACCAATTCTGAAACAATTACTGGACGAACGTCAACTTTTAGACCTTCTTTTTCAGCCATTGCAATCAAACTTTTTCTGGTAACACCATCTAAAATTCTTTCGCTTGTTGGAGCTGTTAATAAAGTATCGTTGATTCTGAAGAAAACGTTCATTGTTCCCGCTTCTTCTAATTTTGTGTGTGTTGCATCATCAGTCCAAATAACTTGTTGGAAACCGTCTTTGTTTGCCAAGTTAGTTGGGTAAAATTGAGCAGCATAGTTTCCAGCAGCTTTTGCAGCACCAATACCACCATTTGCAGCTCTACTGAAATGCTCGGCAATGATTACTTTTACTTCACCTCCATAATATGCTTTTGCAGGAGAAAGTAAAATCATAAATTTATATTCGTCAGAAGGATTTGCGATAACTCCAGGACCTGTAGCAATCATAAACGGACGAATGTACATACTAGCTCCGTTCCCTCTTTGAATCCAGTCTTTGTCTAATTTCAATAATTCATTTAAACCATCCATAAAAATAGCTTCAGGAACTTCTGGCATTGCCATTCTTACAGCAGATTTATTAAAACGGTTAAAGTTTTCATCTGGTCTAAACAACCAAACATCATTATTGTCATCTTTATAAGCTTTCATTCCTTCGAAAATTGCTTGTCCATAATGGAAGACTTTTGAAGATGGATCCATTAAAATTGGAGCATAAGGCTTAATGACAGGATTTTGCCACTGTCCGTTTTTAAAATCGCATTCGAATAAATGGTCTGTAAATACAGCACCAAAACTTAAGTTGTCAAAATCTACTTCGTTTATTTTTGTAGAAGTAGCTTTAATGATTTCAATTTTGCTTGTTTGAGTTGTACTCATAGTTATGTAAGTTTTTTGTGAGATACTCTTCACTATCAGAAATCTAAAGTGACGATATCATTTAAAATGGAATTTATTGAATGCAAAATTACGTAAAAATATGTAAAATGCTTAGCGAAAATTCATTATTTGATGGTTTTGACTGAGATTTATTTATCCTATAATAAACTCAAATATTTAATTGATTTTTATAAAGATTTTATGAAAAAAGTATGGTTTTTTAAGGCTTTACGCATTAGTTTTGATTAAATTTGATTATTAAAATGGCTTGAAAACCAATAAAAAGCCATTGTAAAATTCTAAAAAAAGTGAAAAGAGAAATAATTAAAACGCTAGATGGCTCAACTACAATTCGTTTACCAGAGTGGGATGAGTGCTATCATTCTAAACATGGTGCCATTCAGGAAGCGAAGCACGTTTTTATTAAAAATGGCCTTTCGTTATTTGATAATCCGATAAGCATATTGGAAATAGGTTTTGGGACGGGTTTGAATGCTTTTATAACTTTTTTAGAATCTGTTAGAAAGAAGCAGGCTATTGACTATGTCGGAGTTGAAGCTTACCCAGTAGATGCAGACGAGATTTTGGAAATGAATTATGCGGAAGAATTAGAAGCGTCGGAATTTTATAACATTTTTGAAAAAATGCATAAAACGGAATGGAACGAAAAAATAGAAATTTGCGATCAGTTCTCGTTAACCAAAAGGAAACAATTTTTTCACGAAATAAACGATTTTGAAATTTTTGATTTGATTTATTTTGACGCCTTTGGTTACCGAGTGCAGCCAGAACTTTGGAGTACTGAAATTTTTCAGAAAATGTACAACAGTTTAAAGCCAAACGGAGTTCTTGTAACTTATGCAGCCCGAGGAGTTGTTAAAAGAAGCATGATTGAAGTTGGATTTACTGTAGAAAAATTAGCAGGACCTCCAGGGAAAAGAGAAATGTTTAGAGCCTTTAAAAACGTTTAAATGAGTTATTTAGAATAATTCTATATTGATTTATATGTTTTAAGAAAACGTATTCGTTGCTAAAGTTTTTAAAAAAATAAGTTAAAAGTAGAAATTATGTTAGTTATTTGTTTAAATTTGGCTCGAGTTTAAAAAAATAGATAACCCCCGAAAATCTTATTTTATTATGTCAAAAATGATGTTTGATTACACGAAATCAATACTTGAAAGAGTTAGTTTCGATCCGATACTTTTCTGTAAAGAGTTAGAAAAAGCTATCAAAACACTGTTACCTTACGAAATGGAACAATTGCAAGAGTGGTTACTTAATTTCGTTGTTGGAAAACCAGAATTAAAACAAAGTCTACAACTAATTAAAGTATAAAAGAAAGGAGCCAAATTGGCTCCTTTTTTATTACGCTTTCTTTTGTAATGGACTAATGATTTGAACATTCTGAAAAACTATTGCACCTTTTACAACGCCAGCAATTGTAGATCTTAATGCGTCAATGATTTGCATTTTTAATTCGCTCTTTGGGTAGATCAAACTTACCTCTCGAGCAGGTTTTGGCTCCTTAAAATTACGGAGCTTCAGTTTGTCGGATTCTTTTAAGTCTAAAGTGTGCAAGTACGGAAGTAACGTTGTACCAAGGCCTTCGTCTGCCAATTTAATTAAGGTTTCAAAACTACCGCTTTGGATCTGGAAATTGTTTTGGTCGGCGTCTGAGACATTTTTGCATAAATTTAAAATACCATCCCTAAAACAATGTCCGTCTTGCAATAAAAGAATTTCATTTAGGTTTAAGTCAGAAACTTCAATTTCTTCTTTCTGGAAACTTGCGTGGTGTTCTGGTATATAGGCTACGAATGGCTCAAAATACAAAACAATTTCTTTGATTTTTTCGTCTTCTAACGGAGTTGCGGCAATTGCAGCATCCAAATGTCCATTTTTTAGCTTTAGAATAATTTCCTCTGTATTCAACTCTTCAATTAGAAGTTTTACTTTCGGATATTTTTTAATGAAGTTATTCAAAAACATTGGCAAAAGCGTAGGCATAATCGTTGGAATAATACCTAAACGAAATTCTCCGCCAATAAAACCTTTCTGCTGTTCTACAATATCTTTTATACGATCCGCCTCGTTTACGATATTTTTAGCTTGATTTACAATTTTCTGTCCTATATCAGTCAGCTGAATTGGTTTTTTACTTCTATCGAAAATTAAAATATTAAGTTCTTCTTCGATTTTTTGTATTTGCATACTTAAAGTTGGCTGTGTTACGAAGCATTTTTCAGCAGCAAGAGTGAAATTTTTATGCTCAGCCACCGCTAACACATATTGCAATTGAGTTATAGTCATGTTGATAGTAATTTGTGATGCAAAAATAGGAAAATATAATTTTTATTTATGTTTATTTTAGTAAAGTTACTCTAAATTTGTAGTAAATTAGTGTAAAAAAATAGATTATGAAGACGAATATTTTAGGATTACCAGTAAAAGAATCAGAATTATTAGTAAAAGAATTGAATGTGCTATTGTCAAATTTTCAAGTGTACTATCAAAATTTGAGAGGAATTCACTGGAACATTCGCGGAAAGCGTTTCTTTGATTTGCATGTAAAATTCGAAGAATTGTATACCGATGCACAATTAAAAATAGATATGATTGCAGAAAGAGTTTTGACCATTGGGGGAACGCCTCTGCATACTTTTGAAGATTATATTAAAAACAATAAATTGACGGTTGGAAAGAATATTTCTAATGATGAAAAAGCAGTTCAGTTAATTGTTCATTCTTTATCAGATTTATTAAAAATCGAGAGAGAAATATTGAACAAATCTGATGAAATTAATGATGAAGGAACCAATTCTATGATGAGTGACTTCATTGCTGAGCAGGAAAAAACAATTTGGATGATGAACGCTTGGTTAGAAGAAACTTTATAAGTAATTGTTTTTTAAATAATTAAAAGCAGAATGGAATAAAAATTGCATTCTGCTTTTTTGTTTGTGTTAAATTTCTATGAATTTTCTTTGATTTTATTTGTTTAACGCTATTTTTGTTCTGATGAAATTTGTAGCCCGCATATTATTATTCATATTTATTGCCTTCTTATCGACCCCGACAATTGTTCAGGCGATTAAGAAAGGGAATAATACGGCTATATCTTTTAGTATCTCTGAGGAAGAAGTGCATAAGGAACTTAAAAACGTTATGCATCCCACTATTCTTGAGCATGAAGTTTTAATTCCGGTTTGCATCGAGAAAAAAACAATCATTTCTGAAAATATTGTCAAACTAGACAACATTTCTCCGAGCATCTTTGCTCCACCACCTAACGTAATACTTCCGATTATTTCGAACTTTAGCCACATTTCTATCGAGATGGGGTAAATCTTTAATGAATAATTTTTTTAGTATTATATTATGACAAAAAAAATCAATCTTTTTGCCAACCTTAAATCTGATTTTGCGTCAGGTTTAGTGGTTTTCTTGGTGGCTCTTCCATTGTGTTTAGGTATTGCAATGGCTTCTGGAGCACCATTATTTTCTGGAATTATCGCAGGTGTTGTGGGTGGTATCGTTGTAGGATATTTAAGTCAGTCACATATTAGCGTATCAGGTCCAGCTGCTGGTTTAACGGCTATCATTTTAACCGCAATTACCGATTTAGGAGCTTTCGATGTATTTTTAATGTCTGTTTTTATTGCTGGATTAATTCAATTAGCATTAGGATTTTTAAAGGCTGGAAGTATATCGAACTATTTTCCAACAAACGTAATTGAGGGAATGCTAGCGGGTATCGGAATTATTATCATTTTAAAACAAATACCTCACGCTTTTGGTTATGATGCGGATTTTGAAGGAGATCAGGCATTTATTCAAAATGATGGAAGTAATTCTTTTTCATTTCTATTTGATGTTTTAAATCATATTCATTTAGGAGCTGTGGTAGTTTCTGCAGTTTCATTGGTAATTTTGTTAGCTTGGGATAAGGTTCCTTTCTTAAAAAGAATCAAACTAGTTCCTGGAGCTTTGATTGCAGTTATTGCTGGAGTTGTTTTAAACGAAATATTTATATCTACAGGAAGCACTTTGGCAATTGCAAAAGAACATTTGGTTTCTTTGCCAGTTCCAAAATCTTTTGATGACTTTAAATCAATTATAATTACACCAGACTTCACCGCTGTTACAAATCCGCAAGTTTGGGTAGTTGCTATTACGATTGCCATAGTTGCTTCTATTGAAACGCTTTTATGTATTGAAGCTACAGACAGAATGGATGTGCAAAAACGTTACACCAATACCAATGTAGAGCTAAGAGCACAAGGCATAGGTAATGTTGTAAGTTCTCTTTTAGGAGGTTTGCCAATGACTTCTGTAGTAGTAAGATCTTCTGCTAACAATAATGCAGGAGCAAAATCTAAATTGTCTGCCATAATTCATGGCGTTCTTTTATTAATAAGCGTATTGTCTATACCCGCAATTTTAAACAAAATTCCTTTGGCAACATTGGCAACAGTTTTGATTTTGGTTGGATATAAACTAGCAAAACCAGCAGCCTTTATGCATTTCTGGAAAAAGGGGAAATACCAGTTTGTCCCTTTTATTGCAACTTTGGTCTTTGTCGTTGCGACAGATTTGCTAAAAGGTGTTGCGCTGGGAATTGTGATCAGTATCATTTTTGTGTTGAGAGGAAATCTGAAAAGAGCTTATGTTTTCAAGAAAGAAGAATATGAAGATGGCGATATTATTCATATAGACTTGGCTCAGGAAGTTTCATTCTTAAATAAAGCGGCAATCAAACAAACATTGGCAGAAATTCCAGAAAATTCTAAAGTAATTATTAATGCGCATGATACGGAGTATATTTCGCATGATGTTTTAGATTTAATTCGTGAATTTAAAGAAACCCGCGCAATAGATGAAAACATTAAAGTGAAGCTTAAAGGATTTAAAGAAGCTTACGAATTAGAAAATACGCCCGAAAACCATAATCATGTTACGATAGAACATTACTATGATGTGGCAAAAAGGGAAGTGGTTAAAAAAGAAGTTGTTAGAGAAGAATAATTAAAAAATGGTATTTTTAAAGCCGTAGAAATGTCAAATTTTAGGTAACTTTACATTCAAGTTCTTTTTTGAGACATTCGTAGAATTAGAAATTACCACACAAAAAATAAAAAAATGAGAAAATTTTATGAGCAGTTATTAGAAAACAATAAGAAGTGGGTTGAAACTTCATTGGCAAAAGATCCTAATTATTTTGCTGATTTGGCAAAAGGACAACAACCGCCATTATTATGGATTGGATGTTCTGATAGCCGTGTTCCTGCGAACGAAATTGTTGGTGCTAAACCAGGTGAAGTTTTTGTTCACCGTAATATTGCCAATATGGTAGTGCACTCTGATATGAATATGCTTAGTGTTCTGGATTATGCTGTAAACGTTTTGAAAGTAAAGCACGTTATTGTATGTGGACATTACGGATGCGGTGGTGTAAAAGCTGCAATGGGACATCAGTCTGTTGGAATTATTGATAACTGGCTTCGTCATATTAAAGATGAATATCGTTTACATGATAAATACTTAAACTCTATTGAAGATGAAACAGAGCGTTTTAATGCTTTTGTTGAAATCAATACTAAAGAACAAGTTTACAATTTAGCGAAAACATCTATTGTACAGAATGCTTGGAAAAATGGCCAAGACCTAATGCTTCATGGGTGGGTTTACGGATTAAATTCTGGTTTTGTAACTGATTTAGATGTAAATATCGCTTCAAATGACGAGCTAGACGAAGTTTACCAATTAGATCTTTAATAGATAAAAATAGAAATCGCCCTCAAAAGGGGCGATTTTTTTTATTCGTTTTCGTCTAAATTCTCATTAAATGCAGACGGAAGCATTGTTGGGATAAACTTAATTAGAATTGGAAGAAGTAAACTTCCACCAGGAAGTAAAAATATGGTTAACGAAGGAATGGTTTTACAAATGTCCAAAAGCTGTTTTTTTACCTTTTTCTTTTCCTTCGCGTCCAAATCTCTAGTTGTAGAATAGGCGAGTAGCACCATTAATTCCTTACTCTGTACAATTTCCTTAATCAATCTGTTTTTGTTCCGTATGATTAATTTGACTACGCTATGTGTCATTTGATCATAAAAATGTTTAACAGGATTCGAATAATTAAAGTACGGAATTTTCTTTTTGTGAGTTGTAATAAAAGTATTGGTTGTATCCATGCTTTGCGTTACAAAATCATCAGGAACTCCCATTGTTGAACCTAAAGAATATAGGAAATACGATTCTTCATTTTCTACAACTCCATCACTCCACAAAGCCATTCCGGCCATATCGATTAAATAGTATTGTTCAAGTCTATTTTTAAAGTATTCTAGATTTAAAGTCTCCAAAGTCTCAACTGTAACTTTCGAAAACTTTGAATAACGTATGGAAGCTTCAAAAAGTTTAATTAAAAGATCGTCGTGCTGAGATTTTACTGTTTTGGTTTTTAAAGCCAAACCAACAATTCCAAGAACCGTTTCTTCAATTCTTTTTAAATATTTTTCAGGAATTTCTCCATGCTCTAAATATTGTCTAAAGGCCAGAACATCAATAAACAATAAAGCGTTTGTCACCAAATGTGAGAAGTTTTTGCTAATGATGCTGTCATTCGTCTGAACCCTTTGGTCAATAATGTTTTCCAGAGATAGAGAAGGAGTATCTTTTGGCAATAAAATTTTAAACAAATTAAATCCTTCTGGATTCATTTGCTTGTAGAACTTTAAAACTTCAGCAATAAAATGTATAGGTTCCGAATTTCTTTTCTCTAAACAAAAGACATGATAGAGTGTGTTAAGTAAGGCAACTTTTGAAATTTCGGTTTTAAACCAACCCTTTATCGGAATTGGAACTTGAGAATCTATGGCGATAATATGTCCGTAAATAAACCCCGTTTCTCTCACTTTATAGTAAAACGAATCTACAGTTTCAAAAGGAATTGCTTCTGAAAACTTCTGTTCACTAAAAAACTTATCGATCCAGCCTGGTGCTGATGGGTTAATCATGGACTTAATTTTGCTGATGCAAAGCTATGCCTTTTTCTTGTCTTAGGATTCATTTTAAAATTAAATAACCGCTAGATTTTGTTAAAAATAGCGGTTATTCAAATTTTTCTTATTTAATGATTCCTGCACAAGCAACTCTTCCTCCTGCATTTCCAGTTGGTTGGGTTGTAAAATCATCTGTTCCTGCATGTACGATTAAGCCTTTTCCTAGAACATCTTTATTACTGTCTCCACATCCAATACACCATTCGTCAGTTGTTAAAGTAATAGATCCGTTCCCTTTTGCATCAGCAGTAAAGTTTCCGATATCACCTTTATGATATTCTGCAACTCCCCATTTTCCATGCTTTTTGAAAGTTGGATTCCAGTGTCCTCCAGCAGAACTTCCGTCGGCAGAACTACAATCTGCTTTTTCATGAATATGGATAGCGTGCACTCCAGGTTCTAATCCTGTTATTTTTGCTGTAAAAGTTACTTTACCGTTTTTCTCAACAAAAGTAGCAGTTCCGGCAACTTTACTGTTGCTTTTTGGCTCTAATGCAACAGTTAGAGTTTTAGCATCATTTGATTTGTTATTTGTTTTACAGCCAATGATTAAGGCAGTAATTATAGCGAAAGAAACAATTAGTTTTTTCATATCTACGGGCATTTTAATTAAACATTAAGTAAATTTAACATAAAATAACGGATTTGATTGACTCTAAAAGTTAAAAAAAAGTCAAACTATACGTTATAATTTGATGTTGATTGAGTTAAAACCCAAAAATATTGTTTAAATTCGTGTAGGTTTTTAACGAATAATTTCTGAAAACCATTTATCTAATTCGCTCACATTTAATCCTTAATGTTATGATGAAAAAGATTTTTACCCTCGTTTTTTTTAGTTCGTTTTTAATTTCTTGCAAATGCGCAAAAACGGATGCAGTTTCTAAGCTTGATGGAACTTGGGAATTGAATTACATTTCTGGACCACGAATTACTTTTGATGGATTATACCCAAATAAAAAACCAACCATAGAATTTGATACCAAAACAAATCAGGTTTCTGGTAACGCAAGCTGTAATTCATACACGGGGAAATTGCTTGTTGATGGCAACAAAATTGATTTTACTCAGCCAATGGCAGTAACGAAAATGATGTGTTTGGATGGATCCCAAGGTGAACAAACTTATTTGAGTACGCTGCAGAAAATTACCTCATACGATATTACAGATGATGGTAAAACTTTGAATTTCATTTCCGGAGATATTGCAATGATGCGTTTTACTAAAAAATAGGCTTATGGAAACTAGATTATGTATCTTCCTGTTCCTGATTGTTTTCAATTTTTCAGCTTCTGCACAAGAAAAGACAAAAAAAGAACTCAAGCAAGAAAGAGAATTAAAGAAACAAAACGAAATTAAAGCGCTTATAAATTCTCAAAATTTTGTTTTCGAAGCTCAAAAAGCAACACCCCAAGGTGGCCGATTACTTCAATTGGACTATAATACGTATTTTTTAAAGTTTAAAACCGATCATACAACTTGCGATCTTCCTTTCTTCGGACGCGGTTATAATATTGGGTATAATGGTGATGGCGGAATAAAATTTGAAGGTAAGCCTGAAAACATTAAAGTTGAAAATAAAAAAAACAATACTATTTTAAAAGCAACAGTAAGAGGTGCTAGTGATGTATATGATTTAACGTTTTCTATCTTTTATAATGGAAACACAACACTTTCTGTAAGCAGCAATAATAGAGGCCCAATTAGTTATGATGGAGTGATATACGCTCCAAAAACAGCAGAGAAACAATGATGTAATTCAATACTAAACTTGTCACAAATTCGTCTGAATATATGGTAAGAATCTTTTTATGGTTATTAAAGTGGCAGTTTTCGGTTTTGTTTTTCGGTGTATTCACTGCGTTGGGTCAGGATTTGGAGCCTAGAGTGTATGCAAATGTTCCTAAAAGCTTAAATGTAATTGCTGCAGGTTATGTTTTTATGAACGGAAATGTGCTGACAGATCCTTCTTTACCCATAAAAGATTTTACACTTCAAAGCCATAATATGGCTGTAAATTATATTAGAACTTTTGGGTTGGCAGATAAATTGGCTCGTATACAGGTAGCGTTACCTTTTACTTTTATGGATGGATCTGCTGTAATTAGTGATCAGCTGGTTACTGGCTCAAGAACTGGTTTTGCAGATATGAAAGTGCGTTTTGGAATTAATTTATTAGGTTCTCCTGCACTTGATAAATCTGAATTTAGAAGTTTTGAACAAAAAACAATTCTTGGAGTCAGTTTGGTTACTTCAATTCCAACAGGAAGGTATTATGGCGATAAACAAGTAAACATTGGAACAAACCGCTGGGCTTTTAAGCCTGAAATAGGGGTGTCGAAACGGTTTGCTCGCGTTTATGCTGAGGCCTATGGCGGGATGTGGTTTTATACGGATAATAATGATTATTTAGGGAAAAAATTAGAGCAAAAACCAACCTATAGCCTTCAGGCGCATGCAAGCTATTATTTTAAAAACCAAATGTGGGTTGGTTTTAATACGACTTGGTTTTTTGGAGGTCGAACTATTACTGATGGAGTTTCAGATGATAGCCAGATTGATAACTGGCGAGTAGGAGGTACTTTTTCTACTCCAATTGCAAAAGGACAGTCGGTTAGATTTCAATATCATATTGGAGCCTATACCAATAACGGACTAAATTATTATGCCTTATCAGCAGTTTATCAATATTCATTTTTTTGAAATTTACTTTGAAGTTAATGTGTTTAAAATCAGTATATTTGAGTATGTATATATTTTTAAAAACAAATTTAAAATTGAAACTATGAAAAAATTAAGTCTTATTCTTATCATGGCGATAGCCTCATTTTCATCTTATGCGCAATCTTCTTATAAAGAAGATTTGGAAGTAGTACAAAGTGTTTATGGAAAATCTAAAGCTGAATTGGTAAAACAGTACATGAATTTATCTGATGCGCAGGCAACAGCTTTTACGAAAGTTTACGATAATTATGAAACGTCGCGAAAAGCTTTAGGGCAGACTAAGTTTCAATTGATAAATGATTATGCTGCTAATTATGAAACTTTAACCGATGAAAAAGCAGATCAATTGGCTAAAGCAACTTTGAAAAACCATATTGATTATGAGAAATTGTATTCTAAAACTTATAATCAGGCAAAAAAAGCGATTGGTTCTATTAATGCAGCAAAGTTTATTCAGCTTGAAGTATATCTTCAAACCATAATTAGAAGCGAAATTCTAGAAGCAATTCCGTTTATAGGAGAATTGGATAAGAATAAGGTAATGTAAATTGTTACGATTTTTATAAAAGTAAAATGGGCTGTCTCAATTTTGAAACAGCCCATTTTACTTTTATTTTTCAGTTTTAACTTTGTAGATTTCATTTACCATTCCGTCGCGGAAACTATCCAAAGTAAGTTCCCAAAACATAATTCCTCCTAATTTTTTTGCTTTTGCGTATTCAGCTTTTGCTTTAATAGATTTTAAATCATCTGATGTTGCAAAAGTTTTCGTTGATGCATTGTACCAATATGGCGCTTGAGCTTTTTCATCATAAAAATATTTCCAGCCGTTAGCCTCTGTGTATGTTGTAGCATAGTTTTTAAAATCAACACCTTGAAAATGCTCTCCAGCTTGATACAATCCGTTATTGATGTTTTCTACGTTCTTCCATTGTCTAGTATAGAATGCACCTCCAATTACTAACTTTTCAGCAGGAACGCCCGCTTTTAGTAAAAACTCAACAGCTCTATCTGTAGATTCTTCTTTCGGATTTGTGCTGTATAATGGTGTATGATGCCCTGTAACTTTTGAGTATCCGTTTACTAAATCGTAACTCATAATATTAATGCGGTTTACAAATGGAGCTACAGCTTTCCAGTCGATAGACTCATCTAAACATTTTTGAAAACCTCCCGCAGCAAAACTTAGTTCATATTTTTTTCCTAATGTTGAACGTAAAATTTTAAGAAGTTCTGTAAAATTAGGTTTATCAGCAGCTTGGTATAAATGTCCAGGAAGTCCTTCAATTGATGGATATTCCCAATCTAAATCTAAACCATCAACTTTAAAATAATCGCTTACTTCTTTTACAGATTTTGCAAATTTTAAGCGTCCTTCAGCAGTTGAAAATGCTTCCGAGCATGGCTCACAGCCTCCCCAGCCACCAAGAGATAAGATAATTTTAAGTTGCGGATTTTTTGCTTTAAGCGAAACCAAGTGCTTGATAGTGATAGAGTCTTTAGCCGAATCAACGCTTAATTTCCCATCTTTTAAATGACAAAAACTAAAGATAATCTGGTTTAATTTGCTGACCTCATATTGGTCAATAAGTTTAGAGTCGCCAGTATAGTAGGCAATAATATCCATTTTTTTGTTTTTCTGTGCAAAGGTGGTTGTAATACCAAAACACAGCAAAAAGGATGCGATTAGAGTAATTTGTTTCATTATTTTGTTTTTTTATAGTTTTTAGAATGTTAAATATACTGTAATACATTTAATATTTAACATCATGAATGCTCTAGAAAGTTAATTTTAACGAATATTTTGCAAATTTCTGCAAAAATATTGCGTCTTGTAAGTGATGTCTTTCATGGAAAATTACAAAAAAATAAGCCCGCGCAGTTTCGGACTTGCGCGGGCTTAAACAAATTAAAAGCTAAAAACTATTTTGATATTAGAAGCAGTAAGTATCTTCTGCTACTAATTTTGCTGCAATTTTTTCTCTCAATGCCACAACGTTTGGCAGATTAGTATATTTAGTGAAACGTTTAAGTCCCATTAACATCATACGTTGTTCATCACCTTCAGCGAAAGAAGCAATTCCTTCTTTTCCTCTTAAGTTTACGATGTCAACTGCTTTGTATAAGTATAATTTTGCCATAGCAATTTGCTCTTGAACTTTATCTTCGCCTTGAGCTTTTGCTAATTTTTCAGTTCTCAAAATTGTACTTTCAGCCATGTAGATCTCGATTAAGATATCAGAAGCTGCCATTAACAATTGTTGGTGAGCATCTAATTCAGGACCATATTTTTGAACAGCGCTACCAGCAACCATTAAGAAAACTTTTTTCAAGTTAGCTACGATTACTTTTTCTTCTGCAAATAATTCAGAGAAATCAGGCGTATCAAAAGATGGAATTCCCATTAATTCTTCCTGAACTTTCATTGCTGGTCCAAGTAAGTCAACGTGACCTTTCATTGCTTTTTTGATCAACATACCTACAGAAAGCATTCTGTTGATTTCGTTTGTTCCTTCGTAGATACGAGCGATACGAGCATCTCTCCAAGCACTCTCCATTGGAGTATCTTCAGAGAATCCCATTCCACCAAAAATTTGGATACCTTCATCAGAACAAGATTGAACGTCTTCAGAAACGGCTACTTTCAAGATAGAACACTCGATAGCATATTCTTCAACACCTTTCAATTCAGCTTCTTGATGAGAAGTTCCTTCTGCTTCACGAGCAGCGATTCTGTCTTCGATATCTTTTGCAGCACGGTAAGAAGCACTTTCTCCAGCATAAGCATTCGTTGCCATTTCAGCTAATTTAGAACGGATAGCTCCAAAAGATGAAATAGATGTATTGAACTGAATTCTTTCGTTAGCATATTTTACAGCTCCAGAAGTAACTCTTCTTTGAGCATCTAAACAAGCTGCAGCCAATTTAATACGACCAACATTTAAAGCGTTCATTGCAATTTTGAAACCGTTTCCTCTTTCAGATAACATGTTTTCAACCGGAACTTTTGTTTCGTTGAAGAAAACCTGACGAGTAGAAGAAGCACGGATTCCTAATTTATGCTCTTCTTCATTCATAGAAATTCCGTTTGAAGGATCGTTTTCTACGATGAAACCTGTAATATTTTTATCATCTCCAATACGAGCAAAAACGATGAAAACGCTGCAGAAACCTGCATTCGAAATCCACATTTTTTGACCTGTGATAGAGTAGTATTTTCCGTCTTCAGATAAAACTGCTTTAGTTTTTCCTGAGTTAGCATCAGATCCTGCGCCTGGTTCAGTTAAGCAATAAGCTCCAAACCATTCTCCAGTAGCTAATTTTGGAACGTATTTTTTCTTTTGTTCTTCAGTACCGTAAAGTGTAATTGGCATAGTTCCAATTCCGGTGTGCGCACCAAAAGCAGTTGAGAAAGAACCTGTAGCACCAGAAATGTAGTCACAAACCAACATTGTAGAAACAAATCCCATTCCTAATCCGCCGTATTCTTCTGGAACTGCAACTCCAAGAAGCCCTAGTTCACCAGCTTTACGCATAGAAGATTCTGTATAAGCGTAATCTTTTTTCTCAAAACGATCTTTATGCGCCCATAATTCTTTGTCTACGAACTCCTTTACAGAGTCACGCATCATTAACTGCTCTTCCGAGAAATCTTCTGGTGTGAAGATATCCTCGCATTTTGTTTCTTTAACTAAAAACTGACCACCACGAGTCACGTTTTTTTCGATTGTATCTGCCATTGCTAATGTTTTTTTGTATGTTTTTTATTTTAAAACCTTTTATAATTTAGTATTTCCGGCTTTTTTGTCATTCCGAGGAACGAGGAATCTCCGCAAGTAACTCGACAACGATTGACAAACTATGCGGATAATCGTCGCGGAGATTCCTCGTTCCTCGGAATGACAAACTAGATGGTTACTTTGTCGAATTACTAGTGTGATTTCTCCTTCGTCGAAATGACAAATAGGAGAGAATACTTTCTTATAATACTTCGTATATACCCGCAGAACCTTGCCCAGTTCCCACACACATACTCACGATTCCGTATTTGTTACCTCTGCGTTTCATTTCGTCGAATAACTGAACAGAAAGTTTAGCTCCTGTACATCCCAGCGGGTGACCTAAAGCGATCGCTCCACCATTTACGTTTACGATTTCTGGGTTGATGTTTAACTCGCGAGTAACTGCTAAAGCTTGTGAAGCAAAAGCCTCGTTTAACTCAATTAACTCGATATCGTTTAATGTTAATCCCGCTTGTTTCAATGCTTTCGGAATTGCTTTTACAGGACCGATACCCATAATTCTTGGTTCAACACCAGAAGAAGCAAAGTTTACCAGACGAGCAATTGGTTCAAGGTTTAATTCTTTTACCATTTCTTCGCTCATGATTAAAACGAAAGCAGCACCGTCGCTCATTTGAGAAGAGTTACCAGCAGTTACGCTTCCGTCAGCAGCAAAAACTGGTTTTAAACCTGCTAAAGCTTCTTTAGAAGTTCCAGCTCTTGGTCCTTCGTCTTTATTTACAACGTATGATTTTGTTTCTTTTTTACCATTTTCATTGATGAAAGTCTGCTCAACAGTAATTGGAACGATTTGTTTGTCAAATTTTCCTTCTGCTTGCGCTTTTAATGCTTTCATGTGAGAGTTGTAAGCGAACTCATCCTGATCTTCTCTTGAGATTTTGTATTGATTAGCCACCGCTTCCGCAGTTAAACCCATTCCCCAATAGTAATCTTCGTGACCTGCTGCGGCAACTTTATAATCTGGAGTTGGTTTGTAACCTCCCATCGGAATATAACTCATACTTTCTGCACCACCGGCAATGATACAATCTGCCATTCCTGATTGAATTTTAGCAGTTGCCATTCCTATAGTTTCTAATCCAGATGCGCAGTAACGATTTACTGTAACTCCAGGAACGTCTTCCACTTTTAATCCCATTAAAGAAATCAAACGTCCAACGTTAAGACCTTGTTCTGCTTCCGGCATGGCATTTCCTACCATAACGTCGTCGATACGTTTTTTATCGAAATTAGGCAGTTCGTCCATCATAAACTGAATGGTTTCAGCTGCTAATTCATCAGGTCTTTTAAATCTAAAAACACCTTTTGGAGCTTTTCCAACTGCTGTTCTATATGCTTTTACTATATATGCTGTTTTCATAAATGATTGTATTAAGATTGGAGAATTAAGTATTAAGATTTTCCAATTGTTTTGTTGATTTTATCCTTTAATGATCTTTGAAATGAAAAATTCATATTCGAAACTTCTACTAATTGATTAATAGTTGGTTGAATTAAATCTTCATTAACAAGCTTAAGTCTTTTTGCAAGTATTAATTGGGTTATTAATTCAAAAGTTGAGCCATTTGCAATTCCTAAAAAATGCATAAATTCTTTATCTGAATTTCTACCTGAACCTTCAGCAATATTTGAAGGAATAGAAACAGCACATTTTTTTATTTGATGAATTAAATTGAATTTTTCATCATTTGGCAGCAATGCTGAGATTTCATAAACATAAACCGTTATATCCATTGCTTTTTGCCAAATCTTTAATTTTTCAAACTGGTGCATTTCTTAATACTTAATTCTTATTACTTGATACTAGTTTCTCAAAGGTTTTCCTTTAGTCAACATGTACTGGATTCTTTCTAACGTTTTACGTTCTGTACATAAACTCAAGAAAGCTTCACGTTCGATATCTAATAAATATTGTTCAGATACTAAAGTTGCTTCAGATAAATCACCACCCGCCATTACATAAGCCAGTTTGTTAGCGATTTTCTTGTCGTGTTCAGAAATGTATTTTCCAGCTTGCATTTGATCTGTTCCTACTAAGAACATACCCAAAGCTTGTTTTCCTAAAACTTTAATATCATTTCTTCTGATTGGCTGTGTATAACCAGCTTCAGCCATTAACAAAGCATGTTTTTTAGCTTCAGCAATCTGACGATCTTTGTTTACGACAATAACGTCTTTTCCATGTTGAAGAAGTCCAGTATCAAAAGCTTCGTAACCAGAAGTCGAAACTTTAGCCATTGCGATTGTCAAGAAATACTCTTGAAGAACGTTCAATTCCACGTCGTTTTTGCGGAATAAATCTGAAGCTCTTAAAGTCATTTCTTTAGAACCACCACCACCAGGGATAACTCCAACACCAAATTCAACTAATCCCATATAAGTTTCTGCAGCAGCAACCACTTTATCAGCATGTAAACTCATTTCGCATCCACCTCCAAAAGTCATTCCGTGAGGCGCTACTACAACTGGAATAGAAGAGTAACGAACACGCATCATAGTATCTTGGAATAATTTGATCGCCATGTTCAATTCGTCATATTCCTGCTCAACCGCCATCATGAAAATCATTCCGATATTAGCTCCAACAGAGAAATTCGCCGCTTGGTTACCAATAACTAAACCTTGATATTCTTTTTCAGATAAGTCGATTGCTTTATTGATAGCTTGTAGAACGTCGCCACCAATAGTATTCATTTTAGATTGGAATTCTAAGTTTAAAATTCCGTCTCCTAAATCCTGAATGATTGCACCGCTATTGCTCCAAACTTTTTTGCTTTCGCGAATGTTGTTTAGGATAATGAATGAATCTTGTCCAGGAACTTTTACTTGAGATTTTGTTGGAATGTTATAGAAATAAGTCGCTCCTTCTTTCACAGTATAGAAACTGTCGCTTCCAGAAGCCAACATTTCAGTAACCCATGCAGCAGGCTCTAAACCTTCAGCTTTCATGATTTCAATTCCTTTCGCAACACCAATAGCATCCCAGATTTCGAATGGACCATTTTCCCATCCAAAACCAGCTTTCATGGCATCGTCAATTTTATATAATTCGTCTGAGATTTCAGGAACTCTGTTTGATACATACGCAAACATTCCAGCGAAACTCTTACGGTAGAATTCTCCCGCTTTGTCTGTTCCTTTTACTAAAACTTTAAAACGATTGATAGGTTTATCGATAGTTTTAGTTAATTCAAGAGTAGCAAAATTTGCTTTTTTCGCAGCGCGGTATTCTAATGTATCTAAGTCTAAAGAAAGAATATCTTTATCTACTTTTTTATAAAAACCTTGTCCAGTTTTGCTTCCTAACCAATTATTTTCCATCATTTTGTTGATGAAATCAGGAAGTTTGAACAATTCGTGTTGTTCGTCATTCGGGCAGTTTTCGTAAATACCATTGGCAACGTGTACCAAAGTATCCAAACCAACAACGTCAACGGTACGGAAAGTAGCTGATTTTGGGCGACCAATTACTGGCCCTGTCAATTTATCAACTTCTTCAATTGTTAATCCCATTTCTTTTACTAAGTGGAATAAACTTTGGATTCCGTAAATACCAATTCTATTTCCAATAAACGCCGGAGTATCTTTAGCAACAACAGAAGTTTTTCCTAAGAATTTAGATCCGTATTCGTTTAAGAAATCCAATACTTCAGTAGAAGTTTTTGGACCAGGAATAATTTCAAATAATTTTAAGTAACGCGCAGGGTTAAAAAAGTGAGTTCCGCAGAAGTGCTGTTGGAAATCTTCGCTTCTTCCTTCACTCATAAAATGAATTGGAATACCAGAAGTATTAGAAGTAACTAAAGTTCCCGGTTTACGGAATTTCTCAATTTGTTCAAAAACTAATTTCTTAATGTCTAAACGCTCCACAACAACCTCGATAATCCAGTCAACATTAGCAATTTTTGCCATATCATCTGTCGTATTTCCAGTCGTAATTCGGTTTGCGAATTTTTGGCTGTAAATAGGAGATGGTTTTGATTTTAATGAATTCGCCAAATGTTCGTTTACCACACGGTTGCGAACGGCTTTACTTTCAAGTGTTAATCCTTTTTTAGCTTCAGCTTCGGTCAGTTCACGCGGTACAATGTCCAGAAGTAAAACTTCGACACCAATGTTAGCAAAATGACAAGCTATACCTGAACCCATAATTCCGGATCCAATTACAGCAACTTTTTTAATTGTGCGTTTCATATTGTTATTATTTGTTTGTAGGAGGAAAAGAATATTATTCTTTTTCTGTGTTTTCTGTTTGATTAAATATGTTTTTATCGTGTATCAGTTCATTTATAATTTCAGAAACCTCGATAAAATGATTCAGTTTTTCTTCCGAAACATGTTTTCTTACCATTTCATTAAACTTCAGAACTGTATTTTTAGATAAATCTCTTTTTTCTTTCCCAAAATCGGTCAGATAGATTAAAACACCTCTACCGTCGCTTGGGTTCTTTTTGCGAACAATCAAACCTTTTTCTTCCATAGATTTTAAAGTTCTTGTCAAGCTGGTGGCTTCCATGCCCATTCTAGGGCCCAGAGCCGTTGATGGAGTTCCTTCTTCCTTGTCCATACTTAAAAGAGCAAATCCTGTCGCCATTGTTGCATCATATTTAGCCGCTTCTTCATTATACATTCTTGAAACAGCTTGCCATGTCGCTCTTAAAATATAATCTATCGTTTTGTCTTTCATAGGTAACTATATCGATTTCAAATATAATTAAAAAATACTATGCATGCATATAATTTTTTAATAAATTTTTGGTTAGTTATAAAATATCCCTGATTTAGAGGGTTTTGGTAGTTTATTTTAAGTGAAATATACTATTCTTTTTTTAGATTTTAACATTTTTAATGCGGTAAAAATCTTTTTTTAATTTTTAAAAAGCATTTATTTCTGTATTCTGTAAAAAATCATGCATTTATTTCAGTTGGTTTTTCAGAATCGTAACGTGAAATTGCCTCCTGAAGGGTCTTTTTCATACGATTTCTCAGACTTTCAGGTCTTAAAATTTCCAGACAGCTTCCAAAACCTAGAAGGAGTCTTTCCATTTCATAATTTGGTATTACATATATATGTATAATAACACTCCCGTCTTCATTTTCCTTAATTAATCGCTGAGACGTATGCAAAGGTTTTGTGAGTACATAAGGCGCATTCGAAGCATCGACCCATAATTCAATTCGTCTTGCGTTCAATCCTGAATTTACGGTAACACCAATGACATCTTTGTAATAAATGTCAGCGTCAAAATCTTCTTCTAAGTAAGGATGATTAAAATCGTAATCAATAGAAATGATTCTATCCAAAGCCAAATTGGTAATGGGCTGCGAGGCTTTTTTCTTTCCGATTAAAAACCAGCGGTTATTGAATTCCTTCAATATGAAAGGATGAAAATGGAATTTGCTTTCTTCAGCAGATTTAAAAGATTTATACGTAATAATGAGAACCATTTTTTTGATAATTGCCTGATAGATTTCGTCTAGATAATGGAGTCCTTTTAGTTTCTCATTTTTATCCAGATATATAACGGGTTTAGTATGCGATTTCTCGGCGTAGATTTTATCCTCTAATCGCTGTAGAATATCCGATACATCATTAAATAAAGAGAAATCTTTAAACTGTTTTAGCATCGAGACCGTTTCGGTCAAAACATTCATGTCGGTTTCCGTAAGCGGAATATCGGTTATCGAAAAATCTTCTTCTTCATATTTATAATACTTTTTATCGTAAACCACGATCGGAGCATTATAACCCAGTTTTTCACTTCGCATCAGCTGAATATCCATCTGAATGGTTCGTTTGCTGATTGGGTTTTGGCGCCCTTCATATTCAAATAAAGCTTCAGAACATTCTTCGATTAAATCTTCGAGTGTCCATTGTCTGTATTTATTTTGAAGGCATTTATCGATGGTTTTGTATCGTATTAAGGCGTTTTTGTTTTGTGACATTTTTGTATTGTTTTGCCACAAAGTCGCGAAGGCGCAAAGTTTTTTAATTCAATGATTATTAAGATTTATTTCACGCAGATTAAAATGATTTAGGCAGATTCAGCAGATTATTTAAAAAATAAAAATCTTTTTAGATCTGCTCAAATCCGTAAAATCTGCGTGAAACAAAAAAACTTTGCATCTTAGCGTCTTTGCGAGATTCAATTTTTAGTTTAATAACTTTATTTCCTTTTCAATATTAGCTCTCGCTTTCTCTTCATACAAACTCCTAAACGCATCAGTCTGAAAAATAAATTCGTTTTCCAGAAAATGCTTCAACGCTTTTGCGCGTCCGGGTTTGTATAGAAAATCAGGATAAATGCGATATTCTTTTCTAATTTGTTCAAAGTAGATTTTATAATCGTCCCAATCTTTAGCCAGAATTTTTAAATCAAAATCGATTAACCAATTGATATCTTCGATGGCATTGTATTGATGTTGCTGTGTTGCGCAGATTGCATCAAAAACTAATTGTTTATTTAGATCTACTTTTTCAGATAAAACTGCCAAAGCAAACTCAGCACTTTTGAGTTCGTTATCTTTTTTAGATGCGGAATAAACAAAATCATGATAAAAAATAGAAAATAATACTTCATCTGGATTTTGAAGTTTATCGCGATAAATTTCAAAACTGGCAATCATTTCTTTTAAATGGGTGAGATTATGATAATGCCTTGATTTTTTGGAATATTCCTTTTCTAAATCTTTCCAGTTTTTCTGAATTTCATATGCTGAAAAGCCAATATTGGAGAGTAAATCAGAATAAATTTTTTCTAAATTCATAATCGTAAGTGGATTTTTTAAGCTCCAGATGAGCTAAATATTTATAGCTAATTTATAAGACCCAATCATAAAGCTCCAGCGGAGCGACACTTAAGTTGGGCTTTATTAAAAAATATGTCGCCCCGCTGGGGCTCTTTTTAGGCATCATCAAAGAGCTATAAATATGTCGTCCTCTCTGGGACTTACGCGCTTTTTTCAAATTAATATTTACTCAAATTTAAAATTCTTTTTTTACTGCGCAAAATAATTGCGTAGTAGTTTTGAAATCTTTGCTCAGGAAATAAAACAAATAGTATTTCTAAAAAATGAAACAAAATTTTTACTACGCAAAATTACTGCGCACTAGTTTAGAAATCTTTGTTCAGAAATAAAAACAAACGTTCATAGAAATAGAAAAAAGAATAAAACAGGTCAAGTTTGAGTTACTTCGAAAACACTTTCCAATGTACACACTTAAACCATTACCTTTTTATTTTATAATCATAATTGGGGCAGTAGCTCAGTGGTAGAGCAGGTAGTTTTGAAATTATCAATTAAAGGTCAATCAAAATTTACTTCTTACACTTTTAATGTCCGTGTCGTGGGTTCGAATCCCACCTGCTCCACAATTAATGGTCAATTGAAACTTACTTCAGAAAATTGGTACTCCGGTTCGAGTCCGGCAAGTTTTAAAATCATCATTAATAAAAAAAGAGGGTCAAAATTAGCTTACTTCTTGGGGAAACCCGCAAACTTCCAATTTGAATCAGCTAATTCATTACACTCCAATTTCAGGTCAAGTGTTTCTTACTTCAAAAATCTTTTAGGTAGAACTCAGAAACACCATTATCTAAATTTTAAAAATTAAAAAAATGAAAACAAAAGAATTATTAAAAATCAGTTTACGCCAAAATGCTATTTTCATTCCATCAGAAATGATTACGAATGATGTTAAAAATTTATCAGGAACAACTTCAGTTTTGTTAGCCAATGTTTCAAAACTTGGATTTACATTTTCTGAGTCATTATTGCATGCTTTAAACAATGTAAACCCAAATTATAAAATTGAGGTTTTAGAAGTTTTAAGAGAAGTTTTAGGAACAGATAAAAACTGGACGCCATTGGTAAAAGAATGGAACGTTCCAACAGGCGAATCTGTTTTAGATCATATTATCACATATTTTGGAAACGTTTTTAAAACTAAAAACGGAACAGCTTTACAATGCGGACATATTATCCCGGATAATACTTTTCCATTAGAAAGATACAACGGCTGTCCGTTCTGCGGAACTCCGTTTGAATTTGGAAAACTGGAAAATATCGGTCAAGGAAGCAAATTGAAAATGCTTGAATTATGGACAGAAAAAGATCTAAATGATTTCTATATCTCGTTATTGCAATCTAAAACCGCTTTAGACGCTACGCAAGTAGATAGTTTAAAATTGGCAATGCACTATTTGCCTTTACCAAAAACAGAAGTGGCAATGAAGGAAACTTTAATGCTGGTGATTGATCTTTTGATCGAAAATGGTAAAGAAGAAGAAGCGTCTCAGTTTTTGAAAACGCCGACAGATATCTTACGATACTTATGGTATAAAAACACAGGAATGCTTCAGATTATTGAGCCAAAAACGATTATCAAAAGAACATCAAAAAATGCACAGCATTTCCATAATGCTTTAGATACAAGCGTTCAGGCAAGAATTGCTTCTCAAAAAGATCTGAAACTAAAATATTCTCGAAAAGAATGTTTAATGGTGGCAAATTGGTTGAATAATATGGACATGGAAGTGGAGGCAATGTGTGAAACCATGCATCCAAAAAGAGGAATGTGGGTTCGTTTTATCCGCGCGCTTCGTTTGGCAGAATACAGCAAAAGAAAAGGGTTTGAGAAATTAAACTTTTTAATGGATATATTCTACAACCAAGTGTATGACGTTTGGCAAAGTAAAGTAGATTCGTCAAGATTAAAGTTTGATGCCGATAAAACATTTACGTTGTTAAAACAACGTCCAGGATTATTTGCACGTTCGTTATTTTCGAACATGCTTTGGTTTGGAGCAGAGGAAACTGTTGCCCATTTTGAAGAAATCATCGATAAAGTTCCTGCTCGATTGGTGTTTACTTTAAACATGTATGCTCAAAATTATTTTGATAAAAACATGCAAAGAAGTGTGAAACCTTTGGGTGGAACCAACAAACGAATTGAAGCCAACGCTTTATTGAAGTTGTATGATAATGTGCAGTTGGAAGCAATGAAAAATCAAATTGAAGAATTGTGTCTTTTGGCCATGAAAAAACGATTTGCGAAAATTGCTAATACCAATAAAACAATCTATATCGATCCGCAATTGTTTAACATTCCAGTTTCTATAGGAGATCGAAGCGAAACGGTTCAGGATTTGCCAGTTGCTTTAATGGGAACACGTTTCCCAATTGAAGGTAACGATGTGCGATTATTTATGCAATGGGGTAAAGATTTGCCGGCACAGCATTTAGATATGGATTTGAGCTGTCATATCGCTTATGAAGATAAAGCCGATATTTGTTCTTTCAGCCGATTAACCACAACAGGTTGTCAGCATAGTGGTGATATCCGAAGCATTCCGAATAAAATTGGAACAGCCGAATATATCAACATTAACATTGACGAATTAGCGAAAGCCAAAGCAAAATTTGTAACTTTTACTTGCAACGCGTACAGCAACGGAAGTATTACGCCAAATTTGGTCGTAGGTTGGATGAACAGCAAACACCCGATGAAAATTTCGGAGAAAACTGGTGTAGCATACGATCCGTCGTGTGTAGATCATCAGGTTCGTGTGACGCAGAATGTTGCTAAAGGTTTGGTTTTTGGAGTGTTGGATGTAGCCAAAAGAGAAATCGTTTGGTTAGAGATGACTTTCGGAGGTCAGGTTGTAGGCGGTTTGGATTTCAAAGGAGTTCAGGCGTTGTTAGCAAAACTAAACAGCAAATTGAATATTGGTAGTTTGTTACAACTTAAAGCGGAAGCTCAAGGTTTAACGATTACTGAAAATGAAGTTGCCGATGAGGTTTATACAGCACAATGGGCGATGAATCCAGCGGCTGTTACGCAATTGTTGGTGGATTAGTTGCAAAGGTTCATAGTAACAAAGTGACAAAGGTTTTTGTAGGGGCGCACTGCTGTGCGTCTCCGCAAAGATTGGTAAATTTAATCTCGCAAAGGCGCGAAGGCGCAAAGTTTTTTAAGTTTTTTATTAAACGTACTGTTTGTCATCTTGAGGAACGAAGGATCACACAAGAAACTCGACAAAGATTGGCGATTCTCTTTGAGGAATATTGGATGTGATCCTTCGTTCCTCCTTTAGATTTGTTTTTTAAAATTTAAGTAGATTTATGATTGAGAAAGGAAGCAAAAGTAAACTGTTCGTTCCTCTGAGCTTGAGACTCATATCCTGATTAAGACTTTAGCTTCCCTTTCATCAAAGACTCAGATAGAA